>CAJOFU010000092.1:1985-2872 GCA_905233935.1 Paludibacteraceae bacterium | reverse complement strand
CGGTGAGCGGCTTGAGGCGTGTGCCTAACCCTGCCGCAAAGATCATCGCTTTCATTGTACTGATTGTTTTTGAGAGCGAGTTATTTTTCCGCTTCCGCTAGTACGCGTTCCACGTTCTGTTCGCGGTGGATGAGTCGCACTTCTACGCCGAACTTCTCATTGATATGCTCAGCCATCTTCTCTGCAGCATAAACTGAGCGGTGTTGTCCGCCGGTGCAGCCGAAACTGACCATCAGGCTGGTGAACCCACGGTCTTTGTATCGCTTGACGCTGGCATCTACGAGCCGGTAGGCGGCATCCAGGAATGGGAAGATCTCGCCGTCATCCTCAAGGAACTTAATCACGGGCTCATCCCTACCTGTGTAGTGATTATAACGCTCATACTTACCGGGGTTGTTCACAGCGCGGCAGTCGAAAACGAATCCGCCACCGTTGCCGCTATCGTCCGCAGGAATTCCTTTCTTGAACGAGAAAGAGTACACCTTTACCACCAGCGGTCTGCGGACGTTCACCTCCTTGAACTGCTTCATCTCCGTCATCTCGTGTAGCACCTCGATTAGGTAAGGGTAGTCGTCGGCTGCATCTTTGAGCAGACGACGCAGGTTCTCTATCGCAAACGGTATTGACTGCAGGAAGTGGGGTTTCTTCTCGAAGTACCCGCGGAAGCCGTACGCTCCGAGCACCTGCATCGTTCGGAACAGCACAAAGTGCCGCAGCGTGGCGTAGAACGCCGGTTTGTCCACCGGCATGTACTTGGCAAGTTCGTCGAGGTACTCTTCGATGAGTTCATGCCGTAGTTCGTCGTGGAAGTTTGCCTTGGCTTGCCATAGGAATGAAGCGACGTCGTAATAGATGGGACCTCGCCTACCGCCCTGGTAGTCGATGAA
>CAJOFU010000092.1:0-1916 GCA_905233935.1 Paludibacteraceae bacterium | reverse complement strand
TCATCTGCTTCTGCTCAAGCAGGATATATGCAAGACGCTCAAACTCGTTCTCGAGTTTATCCTCTTGGAACTCCACCCCCGTGGCTTTGAGGAAGCAGTACTTGAAGTAGTTGAGATCCCAGCGTATGCTCCTAAGGTTGAACTCCGGCTGCGGATAGCACACGTTGAAGTCGAAGTCCTCAGCGGCTTTTACCTGAAATTGCGCGAGCGCGCGTATAGTTTTCCTCAGCATCACCTTCTCGCTCTCGCAGAATACGCCCGTCTTACGTCCTTCGGCTATATAGTCGAAGAGTAGGGTGTTTCCCAGATCTTGCTGCACGTACTGCATCTCATCGTCGCTGACGGCGAGTACACGTGGCACGTTGAGCCCTTGGCTGGCGAAGTGGGCAGACATAGTAAGGAAAGCGTGGTTCTCGTCACGCGACGTACCCTCTACGCCGATAAGCGAAACGGATTTGTCCTCGCTCCAGATGCGGTGGTACCGTCGGTTACTGCCCGACGCGGTCAGGGCTATTTGTTCGCCGGCTGCCAGACCGGTTGCTTGAGTGAAGAGTTGTGATAGTTGCATGGTATCAGAGCGTATAAACGAAGCTGACGTGCCACTGCCACTCGGACATTCTGTCGGGTGAGTATATAGGTGTGCGTATCAGATTGTTGAGTCCGAAGTCGTACCCTGCTTCCAAGCGATAAACATCCCAGGTGAAGCCTCCGCCAACACCCATCATGATGTTGGTGCGGAAGAGTTCTTTGGCTACATACTTGTCGTAGGTTTCAAGATGTTTTCCTTGTGCAAGCAACCACTCGCGTGTGTCGTCACTGACATCAGCCTTGACGTAATCCGTCTGCGCCAAGCCGATCATGAGTTGGGGGCCGCCGTAGAAGTGCATGCTCAGTTGCTTCCAAAGGGGTATGTTATACTGCACGCGCACAGGGATAGTCAGCGCGTGCTCCACTATATGGTTATTAACCACTTCCGATTGCACCTGTTCCGGACTGACCGAACGGTAGTGCTGACGACTAATGCCGTACAGAACACTGTACAACACCCCCTTAGGAAGAAATAGCTCGAATTGAGCGCCTACGCGTGCGCCATGTAGGTAAAGAGCACTGACCGTGTCACTGGTCATGCGCTGATGGTCTTGGGCGTAACCCGCTTCCAGATGGTAGGCGATGCCAAAGGAATAATTTTCTTGTGGTTTCTCAGTGCGGGTAGGGTCAAAGAAGTCATGCTGCTCCAAGCCCGCTTCGCGGATAGATTTATCTTGCGCATACAATGTACTGCTCACGCCTGACAGGCATGCCAAGGACAAGATAATAGCTATAAAATGGCTTTTCATTCTGAATTGTGCTGATTTTTGACATGCAAAGATACTAAAAACAAATGGAAAGTGCAAATAATTGTGCATTTTTTGAACTTTTTCTCGCGAAAATTTGCATAATTGAAAATAAATTTGTACTTTTGCATGCTTTTTCCGCGAAAGAGCCCCGCCAAAGTGTCACAAGACCATCACGGGTACCCGATGCAAACCAGCGAATCGTTTGCGGTAGGGGGGCGGAGGCAATCGTGTGTTTTATATCGCAACATGACATCCGATAGCACGATTTGCCGAACGCAAAGGTCCATTCGTCTATCGGTTAGGACGAGAGATTTTCATTCTCTAAAGAGCAGTTCGACTCTGCTATGGACTACCACTTTCCTCTCAAAAGAATCTTGTTGGCTAAGCAATTAGCAAGATCGTGTAAATGTAAACATTTATCACTAACAAACAAAACAACGAGAGTAGTTGACTCTCATTAGAACGATGGCAAATCACAAATCATCACTGAAGCGCATACGCCAGACCGCGACCCGCAAGGCCCGCAATCATTATTATGCAAAAACCGCTCGCAACGCTGTTCGCGACCTCCGCGCCACG
>CAJOFU010000091.1 GCA_905233935.1 Paludibacteraceae bacterium | reverse complement strand
CATCACCATCGAGATGCCTGTATATGCCGGCGACTATGAGCTCTATGACGCTCTGACCGACAAGAGCTATGATCTGTATGAGACCGTGACGATCAACTCGCAGGCCGGTACGTTCAACAACCGTCTGTCGCTCCGTCCGATCAAGAAGGTTACGACCGCTATCGACAACACCACCGTGGGCGAGACCACGAAGCTGATCATCAACGGCCAGCTCTTCCTCATCCGCGACGGCAAGACCTTCACCGTACAAGGCACGCAGATCAAGTAAGCCACGTGCTACTGCCAAAGAAAGCTGCTCATTCGGGCAGCTTTCTTTTTTGCAGTAATCCCGATATTGCCTCGAATCACTCTCGATAATGACTCGATAATGGCTCAATAAAACCTCGATCACCCCCAGACAAAAGTGCAGCCGATTTCAATCGCTATACAAACAATCAACCCCACTCTGCTGAGCGGGGTTGATTGTTGTACATGCGAGAACGTTGCGTCGGATGTACGTGCGTGTACGCGTGTTCCTTAGATTACTTGAAGAACTCCTGTACTTTCTCGTTCTCTACGATTTCCTCCTGGAAGATGTAAGCACCGGTTTTGGGGCTCTTAACCATCTTGATGCACTTCGTGTGGTTACGTCCGGCGTTGCCGGTGTGAAGTGTTGCAACCGCTTTCTTTGCCATTGTTTAATCTCCTTTAATTTTGCATCAACACGGATTACTTAATCTCCTTGTGGATGGTGTAACGTTTCAGATACGGGTTATACTTCTTCAGCTCGAGGCGGTCAGGAGTATTCTTACGGTTCTTGGTTGTGATGTAACGGCTCATGCCGGGAACACCGCTGTTTTTCTGCTCGGTGCACTCAAGAATAACTTGCACGCGGGCCTCTTTGTTTTTCTTTGCCATAACTGTAATCCTCCTAATTTACTCGTAAAGGTAACCCTTTTCGGCTGCTTGCTTAAGTGCAGCATCCAAACCGATTTTGTTAATTGTACGCAGACCAGCCGCACTCACGTTCAGCTGAATCCAGCAATCCTGTTCTACCCAGTAGAACTTTCTGTGGAAGAGGTTCACATCGAAAGTGCGCTTAGTGTGGCGCTTCGAGTGAGACACATTGCATCCACCCATGGCTTTCTTGCCGGTAATTTGACAAATCTTTGACATTGTATTATAAATTTTATATTTTTTCTGCTTCGGTGACGTTTACCCGCGCACATAATAGGTTAGCCTCGATGGAGGCTTACCTGAGCGGCTAATCGCCATTGTTTCGCGTTATTTTACCCAATTATCAGCCCGTAATATGCCCAATTATCAACGTTTCATGGCACTATACGCGAAAAATCGCACAAAGGTACGAAAATTTTCCCGCAATAGCAAATATTTCTACAATTTTTTCGCAAATTCCTACCAAATGCAACCTCAACCCGTCAAAAGCGGAAACAGGCTATTCGGTCGATTTGACAAAATGCAGTAAAATTTGCATATATGCAAAATATTTTGTTTGTATGCCGGAGACAGTACAATTAGCACCAAAACGACATAAACAAACACAATGGATAAGAATACTTGGATTGGATTTTTGTTGATAGCCGGAATCATCGTCGGCTTCTCGATGCTTAACCGTCCCTCGAAGGAGGAACTGGCTGAGCGTCAGCGCCTGAACGACAGTATAGCTTTGGCCCGTCAGATGGAATGGGAGGCATCGCAGGTATCGGCGGCTATCAGCGAGCAAACGGAAGTCAAGGATCAATCGAACACGAACGAGCAGCCCACAGCAGAGGAGTTGAACGCCCGCGTGCAAGCGACGTACGGCGATTTTGCCGTGTCGGCTCAAGGCAACGAGGATCTGGTGACGCTTGAGAACGAGCGTGTGCGCCTGACGTTCACCACCAAAGGCGGACGCCTGTACCGCGCCGAACTGAAGGAGTACAAAGCCTACGGCGACACGGTGAATGACCTGCGGCTGTTCACGGGCGACGAGTCGAACCTTGCTTTCACACTGATCACGGCAAACAACCGCATCATCTCGACGCAGAACCTGTACTTTACGCCTATCCGTCAGGACTCGGTGCTGACGATGCGTCTGCTGACCGCAGTGGACGGTGCGTATT
>CAJOFU010000090.1 GCA_905233935.1 Paludibacteraceae bacterium | reverse complement strand
AACCGTGACGAGGCGCGTGACTGCGTGCAAGATGTGTACTCCGAGTTATGGATCAAACGGGACACGATAGAACCCGACAAACCACCACTTCCGTTTGTTCTGACCATGGTACGAAACAACTGCCTTGACCGTCTCAAGTCCAGAAGTGTACAAGCAGATGACGAAACCCTTGAGACGCTTTTAGACCATAACACCGAAAATCAGATTGAAGCGGCAAGTGACCTCAACGCAGTGATCCAACTGATTGACAAACTGCCAAGCGACCAACAAATTATTTTACGGTTACGCACCATTGACGGACTGGAGATCGAACAGATACAAGAACTGACCCGTTTCAGTCGCGAAAACATTTATACCTTGCTATCGAGAGCAAGAAAAACATTAAAAGAACTGACTGCAAAACTATGACCTACAACATGACCATAGAACAAATTAAATCGCTTCTCTCTCGTTTCTACGAGGGGCAAACGACACCGGAAGAAGAAAGGCTGCTGGCTGATTTCTTCCGTCGTGAGGATGTTCCGGAAGATTTGCAGCAAGACAAGCAACTCTTCCTATTGCTTGCGCAGGCCTCCGACCAAGATATGCCGCAAGACATAGCCGAGGAAATCACCGCTTTTGTAAACAACCTCGGGCAAACGAAGATACAACCACTTATCCCTGAAGACAAACAGCGCAAAGGTGTGATTTTCCGTTTGAAAACACCTCCGAAGATGTGGTATCGCGTAGCGGCAACGGTGGCCATTCTTCTCGCGATAGGTGGCGGCATGTTCATACATCAGCAGCGGACATTAGCAACAGACCCATTCCGCGATACATGTAGCACACCGGAAGAAGCTGCGGACGCGATTTTCTATGCCAATGACATCATCAATCGTTCAACGGCTCCGTTCTTGCGTTCAACGATGATTGCTACCGAGCAAGTGAACGACATCAATGAGACATTAGGCAAAATTCAACCGTATATAAACCAATAAATTATACTGATATGAAACGAATTCTTTTAGTTGCAGTCATCGCCCTTTGCGGCATCGCTGCACAAGCCCAAAATAAGATATTTGAGAAGTACGCCAAAATGGAAGGCGTGGAATACGTTTGCATCAACCAAGCCATGTTCAGTGCCGGTTTGTCTATCGCGACAGGCGGTCAAGTGGTTGTCGATGAAGCGAACACGCAAGGCACTGACCTCAGCAAGTTCGCCAATTATAACCGAATGATCATCATTACTGCCAAAGGCGACAAGAAGCAGGTACTTTACAACGACATTCAGAAGTTGGCAAAAGATAAGGACTACGAACTACTGATGCAGTCCCATTCGGCTGACGGCAACGATGCGACATTCTTGCACAACGAGAAAGCCAACCCCAACGAGTTCATTATATGCAACATCCGCGAGGAAGATTGCTCGGTTGTAATCTTGCTCAAAGACAAATAACGCTCCCCCAAAACATAGTGTAACATGAAAACACGTGTGCTATTTATAGCACTGGCAATCGTCAGTGCAGGGGCGTTGTGTGCCCAAAACAAAGTGAATGGGACCGTAATAGACAGGACGGACAACTACAAACTAATTGGTGTCAATGTGACGTTAAGCAATGATAGTGGTCAGATAGCCGGAACCACCACCGACATCAACGGTAAATTCACGCTAAATGCCGAGAAGTGGAACTTTCCTATATCGGTTATGAAACAATCCGCATGGCTCTTACCGTGAACGACAATACGCATATAGGCACGATACAAATGCAAGAAGGCGCAACGGAATTGGGCGAAGTGGTTGTGGAAAGTCAAGCCGTTATTCAGAAAGTAGATCGGCAAATCCTTCTGCCATCAAAAGAGCAGACACAGGCTTCGTCGGATGGCGTTTCGCTGTTACAGAACTTGCAAATTCCGCGTATCGTAATCAGTCCTATTGACAATTCCGTCAAAACGCTTTCTGACGAGAATGTGCAGTTACGCATCAACGGTGTAGAGGCAAGCACATCGGATGTGAAAGCCATCAATCCGAAAGATATTATCCGCGTGGAGTACCACGACCAACCGGGCGTGCGATACAACGGTGCGGCTGCTGTCGTTGATTACATCGTCAAGCACCGCGACACCGGAGGCAGTCTTATGCTTGCAGGTACAAACGGCCTGACCCTGCCCGGAATAGGTAATTACTACCTGGCTGGCAAAGTGCATTTCAACAAATCGTCCTTGCAGACAATCGCGTCATACGCGCCATACGATATTTATTGGACGCGCACTAACAATGAGACCTACCATTTTTCGACAGGCAAGATAGAGAACAACGAAGTAGGAGAACCGACACGCTATAAGACCTACCCCGTAAATGTGTCACTGAATTACAACTGGACAAACGGCGACAAAAATATGCTGAACATCCGTTTGCGTGACAACATGGCATATACGCCTTACGGACCATCTGACCGCGACAGCCGTTTGTTTCAGCCGACGGATTCATTTGAGATACACGATCATGACAAAAGCAGCAGTCAGTCACCGTCATTGGACATTTACTATCAGCATAACCTGCCGCACAAGCAACACTTGTATTTTGACGTGGTAGGCACGTATATTAATACC
Organism: Paludibacteraceae bacterium; assembly: GCA_905233935.1. Lineage (GTDB taxonomy): Bacteria > Bacteroidota > Bacteroidia > Bacteroidales > Paludibacteraceae > Colicola. Next base: position 243 of record CAJOFU010000090.1, on the reverse strand, counting down.
CACAGCGACCGCCGTTTTCTGCAAACACCGCTTTTCGGCTCCATCTCTATAGATACGACCAATGTAATATCGCGTGTGAGAGGAGACAAGTGGTCGCTTATCGGCGAAGCTATCTATGAAAAGGAATGGGAAAATATCATGCTGACCGTAGGTGCACGGCATAACCAACAATGGGTGAAGAACACGTACTTAGGCAGTACCGAAGCGACCGTTAACATGACAACTGCCGAGACCTACGCGTTT
>CAJOFU010000089.1 GCA_905233935.1 Paludibacteraceae bacterium | reverse complement strand
TTCATAACCTTACCCGTAATTTTCAATCAGATACTTCACAAACTGTGGGTCGCCGAAATTGATGAAGCCAGCGTCCTGCTGGTTCAGGGTGGCAATCTGCGACATATCGTCGTCGGAGAGCGTGAAGTCGAAGATATCGAAATTCTGCTCCATGCGTTCTTTGTGAGTCGATTTTGGGATGGCCACGATGCCACGCTGAGTAAGCCAGCGGAGGGCAACCTGTGCAGCAGTCTTATTGTATTTGGCTCCGATGGAAGCCAACACCTCGCTCTTCACGACACCTTCAGCACCCTGTCCGCCCAGCGGTCCCCAGGCCATCACCTTCGTGCCGAACTCTGCATGAATCGACTCGATGCCCGTCTGCTGCGCAAGGGCATTACACTGCAACTGGTTTACCATTGGCTTCAGTTCCACGTAGTGCGCAAAGTCGAAGAAGCGGCCCGCCTGGAAGTTACTCACGCCGATAGCGCGCACCTTGCCCTCACGATAAGCCTTCTCCATCGCCCGCCACGTGCCGAACACGTCGCCGTAAGCCTGATGGATCAGCAGCAGGTCGATGTACTCCGTCTGCAACTTGCGCAGGCTCTCGTCGATGCTCTTGTAGGCGCGCTCCTCGCCAGCGTTCGAGATCCACACCTTCGTCACGAGGAACAGGTCTTCGCGCCTCAGTCCACTCTTGCGCCAAGCTGCGCCCACGCCCTCCTCGTTCTGGTAGGCCTGCGCCGTATCGATGAGCCTGTAGCCCACGCTCAGCGCATCCGTCACGCATCGTTCACACTCGTCAGGATTCACCTGAAACACGCCGTAGCCCAGCAACGGCATCTCCACTCCGTTTGATAATCTGATATATTCCATATATTTACTGTTAATGTGTTGCCTTAAGCAGTTTCTCCGCTTCGCGTCGATTATTGCTTCCTCAATTTTCATCAGTCAATCACAACGGCTGTGCCGCTGTTGGAGATCATGAATATCCGTCATAATTCAAAGCGTTCCAAAGTTTCATCGTATCATATCTTTTGCTTTGATGCTCGGGTGGTGGTATTGGCGCTCTTTGAGAGTTGGTTTGTGGCCAAGTTCCATCGCCTGATGCGGACAGAAATGCACGCACGCCAAGCAGAACTCACAACGGTCGCCGTTGATTGCACACTTATCCACAATCTCGATGTTCGACACCGGACACACCTTCGCGCAGATACCGCAACCGATACATTTGTCGGCATTGGCTTTCGGACGCAGGGCTTCGAGAACCATACGCGAGAATACCGGTCTACGTGCAATCACTCCCGCCAAGCCACGACTGCCGAAATGGTGTCTGCTCGTGCATGCTGCGATAGCTGCTTTGATTTGTTCCAACCGAGGTGCAAAACGTTCGAACTTCCACAACTGGTCATTCGGGTTGCGTCCGAAACCGATGGCACTATTATCCGGTACACGAATCTTATGGCAGTAGTGCAGCGTCACCCCCTTCTGCTTAAGCACGCGCTCCACTTGCCAGATAGCGTCACCCGTCTGCGCACCGCACGGACACACGATGAAGTAATACGCGTCTTTCGGCAACGTCAGTTGTGCCACGATCTTTGGCACGATAGCCGGAGCGTTGAAGTTATACACCGGATAGACAAAACCTATCCGTTTCTCCTGCGATAAGTCCGTCTGCACCGCTTCGCGCAACGGCAACACCTTATCGCCTACATGTTCCGCAATCGCCCGCGCAATTGCGAGGCTATTTCCTGTTCCTGAAAAATAGAGTATCATATTCCCTTCCCTAATTCGGCAGTTTGGCGTTGCCGGCAATCTCACGCGGGTCGTTCATTTTAGGTTCTCTTTATAAAATTGTGCCAAATACTCAAACGGGATATAATTGCCCTCTCCACCATCGTACAGGTCACAATGCGTCGCATTCGGCACGATGTATAGTTGTTTGTTGCCACGGGTAACGATGAACGGTTCTGCCAGCGGCTCGTTGAGCGGTTGCAGATTGGTGTCTTGTCCTGCGATGTCAACCTTTTCGCCGGTCATGTTCTCATAGGCGGTAATACCGAAATAACGGCTGTGCGCTTTCTCACCATGCAGGATGAGCACGGCGTTGTCTATCTCGTTGGTGAACTTGAGGAATCCGGCATTGAGCCACGGCAGAACAGAGGTCTTGTTCCAGCCTTCGTTGGAGTTAAGGCTGCGCTTATGATAGCCACGCGGCATTTTGTAGTACGCGTGATACTGCTGTACGAACCAAGGCATGCCGGTCGGGTCTTCCACCACACCGCCTGCACGTTCGTACGAACCATTTTTGTAATCAACCAGGCGTTGCTCAGCCAAGGCTTTGCGCATCGCGTCACGTGCCTCTTTGCTGTTACCATCATCGTGATAACCGTTCTGCGACACACGGCTCATATCGTACATCGTCGTTGCCACGGTCGCTTTGATACGCGGGTCAAGAGCTGCTGCATTAAGAGCTATACCGCCCCAACCACACACGCCAAGAATACCCACCTGCTCAGGGTTCACATCCTCACGCGTCATCAGGTAATCCACCGCTGCACAAAAGTCCTCGGTGTTGATGTCCGGTGAAGCGATGTAACGCGGTTCGCCCGAACTCTCGCCTGTATAGGAAGGATCAAAAGCGATGGTGAGGAAACCGCGTTCAGCCAATGCCTGCGCATATAATCCGCTCGATTGCTCTTTGACCGCACCAAATGGACCGGACACGGCTATTGCCGCGTATTTGTCATTGGTCATTTGTGATTGGTCATTGGGCTTGTAAAGGTCGGCAACAAGCGTTATACCAAAACGGTTGACGAACGTCACTTTTTCGTGACTTACTTTCTCGGACTTCGGGAATACCTTGTCCCATTCTTGTGTCAATTGCATACTGTTTTCTGTTTTTGTGCATGCAGCAAATCCGATTGCTGCCAATGCAAGGATAAATAGTTTTCTCATTTTTGCATAGTTTTAAAATCCGGTGCAAAATTACTGCTTTTTATTGATATATCACCTACGCAGATTTTGGAACTTTCTACCAATTTCGCGGAAAGTGCATTTTTTGGTATGCCAGGCGCTCGTCGCCTGTCACGATGCGTATTATATCAAATCACTTACTGTCAATGGTACATATTCAATCAAGTCTTGCGGAGTGAGGCGGAGTTGCATACCGCGCTGACCGGCAGAGACGTAAATCTTCTCATGCAGCAGGCATGTCTCGTCGATGTACGACGGGAATGGTTTCTTCATTCCTATCGGACAACAACCGCCACGGATATAACCTGTGAGCGGCAGCAGTTCTTTCTGCGGAATCGGCTTGCAGGACTTATTGCCGCTGGCACGAGCTGCTTTCTTCAAGTCCACCTCACATGCACCCGGCACTACACAGACGAAGTGCTTGGTCTTATCGCCCTCCAGCACGATGGTCTTGAATACAGCATCCACATCCTCGCCTAACTGTTCCGCCACATGCGTTGCGCTCAAGTCCGACTCATTCACAGCGTATTCAATCAGTTCATACGCTATCCCTGCTGCATCCAGCAACCGACATACATTCGTCTTTTGAATGTCCTCTCATAAAATCTGCTTTGCAATGATTGCGCATGCCTCTGCATCGGCGAGGGCATGGTGGTGGTTCGTCATTTCGTAGCCGCAATAGCCGGCGATGATATCCAAGTTATGATGTCCTTCCGGCCACACTTTGCGCGAGCGGAGCAAGGTACATTCAAACTCATAATCCGGATAAGCAATCTCATACGCTCGGAACACTGCCTTCAAGCAATTCTCGTCAAACGCTTTGTTGTGCGCCACAAACGGAACTTCTCCGTCCTCGATGTATGGGAAGTACTCATGCACCTTACGCACCGCCTCAGACCATACATCCGGGAACTCGGGTGCATCGTTGGTGTCGTCAAAATGCAGTCCATTTACTTCGCTGCAGCGGGCATTGTAGTAGTTCGGTATCGGTCGGATGAGCGAGTAGAAATTATCTACCAACTCGCCATCCTTGACAATGACTATTCCAACCGAACAAACGCTTGACTGCGCGAAGTTCGCCGTCTCAAAATCTATGGCTACGAAGTTATCCATTGATCTTCAAAAATCGATACTTTTGACCTTTCTTGATTATTTCTCCCATTCTATCCCTCGCAAGCAGGCGGGGAGTTTGGTTCCGTGTGCTCTATGGCGTGCTACACACTCGCAGCACTTTCCGTGACGCGGACAGTCTTTAGGGCAAGGGCAATCTATGTGATTATGCGGACAGGGCATGGGAGTTAAATTAGCCAATCAAGATAATTATCGGGAGTGACTATTGCTGTTTCTTTGATGTCATAGGCTTTTAGAAATGATTCCGGTAGTTTGGTGTTTCCTTTCTTCGGATTCCATTTCATTTCAAAAGCCGACATCATACCATCCGACTCCTCAATGTAATCGATTTCTTGCTGCGATGTTGTGCGCCAGAAATACATGTTACAATGATACCCCATGTAATGATTACGCTTGATACGCTCGGAAATAAAGAAGTTCTCCCATAATTGCCCCATGTCATTGCGTAATGATGCAGGTGCAAACTGCTGTATCACCGCATTGCGTACGCCATTGTCATAGAAATAAATCTTCTTTGCTTTCTTCAACTCGTTACGCAGATTGCGGCTCAGTCCGTTAAGCCGGAATATAATAAAGCAC
>CAJOFU010000088.1 GCA_905233935.1 Paludibacteraceae bacterium | reverse complement strand
TTACTTTCTCGGATTGCGGGAACACCTTGTCCCATTCTTGTGTCAATTGCATACTGTTGTTTGTTTTTGTGCATGCAGCAAATCCGATTGCTGCCAATGCAAGGATGATTAGTTTTCTCATAGTTTTTTATGCTGTCATTCTAAATTCATTCGGCGTCATACCGGTGCGGGACTTGAATAGACGCGTGAAATGTTGCGGATACTCGAAACCGAGTTCGTACGCGATCTCGCTAACCGAACGGTTGCTCTCCAGCAGCATGTGTTTCGACCGCTCGATGACTGCGTCTTGGATGTAGCGTTGCGCCGTTGTTCCGGTTTCTTTGCTGATGAGGTCACCGAAATATCCCGTGGATAGACAGGCTTTGTCGGCAAAATACGCCACAGATGGCAAACCTTTCTGTGCAGGTTGACCGTTCTCGAAGTAGCCCTTCAGTTGTCGTTGGAAAGCCGTGAAGACCGTGCTGTTTTGCTTGTGGCGCGTGATGAACTGCCTGTCATAGAACCGCAGACAGTAGTCCATGAGCAGCGCAATCGTGTCGGTGATAAGCGTCTGCGAATGCTTGTCGATGGCGCGCTGCATCTCAGCCTCAATCTGATCCATGAGCGACATGATGACTGTGCGCTCTGCTTGCGACACATGCAGCGCCTCACGCTCGCCGTAGTCCAAGAACGTGTAGTCCTTGATCTTCCTACCCAGCGCTGTGCCGTACATTAGGTCTGGATGAAACAGCAGACCACGCGAAGGCGGCATCGGACGCTTGTCGTCCCATTCGATAGAAAATACTTCGCCCGGTGCGTGCGTCACGATTGTTCCTTCCTGGTAGTCGTATTTCTCCCGCCCGTAACGTGCCGTACAACCGTCTCCTTGCTTGAGGAAGATGCCGTACAAGTCGTACTTAAGTGTCGCGCCGTTGAGACTCTCGAGCGGCAAATGTTGATCCAACACTGTCACCAAGGGGTGCAGCGTCTCCTTGCCATACCACTTGTTGTACGCGTCAATATTGTCGATATGATAAATCTTGTCCATTATTGGATAAAAATTTTCTGTCCGTCCTTAATATATATTCCGTGCGTCGGGTGCGCAACCTTCAAACCGCTCATCGTGTAGTACACGCCCGGTTCGCAAGCCGTACGTACGTTATCAATAGCTGTCGTTGTACCGGCTGTGAGCGACAACATGACGTTGATATTACTCTGTCCAGCTTTGAGAAACTCTTCCAATTCCGCCTGCGTGGAGTACTCAATATGTCCTAGACGCGTATAGCTCCAACTGTTAGAGCCATAGAAAAGGCATATATTACTACCGTTGTACAGAATGACATCACCAGGCTGTGCTGTGATTTGCTGATTACTTGTAGGAAGAGAGAAGCCTAAGGCTCCCCAAATCTCAAAACCTCCGCTGGAGTTAAGTGTTACGGTGACGGAACTCGATTGCAGCCGCTCCACCAGTGCTTGTGTTGCGGCATTATCTACTAGTGTTACCGGTAGCGTCTTGTTGTCAATGGTGATATACATTTTTACGTTCGCTGCAGTAACCTCATTGCTTGCCGAGCAAGCGACCAGCAGCATAGCTGCTAAAGATAAAATAGTCTTTCTCATTTTTGTGTAGTTTTAAAATCCGGTGCAAAATTACTGCTTTTTTATGACATATCACCTACGCAGATTTTGGAACTTTTTACCAATTTCGCGGAAAGTGCTTAAAATATCTTCTCTGCCATTCGTTTTCCGGCTTCACGAGCCTCATATTATACTGATATTTCAGTTTCACCACTATGGCGATATGCTCAATTGTCATTGTATTCGTTTTTATCTATTGTGGATGCCAGATGAGCCAAGTCACGCCAATTCCCCCAAAAGCGTAGTTCTTCGGAAAGGACATAATCGGCTTGGAGTTAAAGATATTAAATCCTGCGTACGCATCCAGTTGCACACGCGGATGGACAGCATAGGTGATGCCGAAATCTAAGTTGATATGGCAATGCGTGTAAGTCTTGCCGGTATTCAAATCAATGGCATCGGGATCGAAGAGATTGAAACTCTCAAAGAACAGCCCCAAGTGGTTGGTTGGTTCAAAATTCACGCTCAACGACGCAAAGATATCCGGAGCAGGAGCCCATTCGTTCCATTGCACACCTACATCATAGCCTAAGGACAACCACTCCGTGACCTCATTCTCAAACAACAAGTCCACCGAACCGGATAGGGGAAGATTTTTTGCCAATGCATTGGAAATCGGCAAGCCGAGATTGCATAACACGGCTGTACGCGGTATCCATGCTTTGTCGAGCGAACCGCCGTGGTGGTCCCATAGAAGAATCTTTGTCCCGATTCCTAACGGAGCAGGCGTGTATAGGTGCTCATCCG
>CAJOFU010000087.1 GCA_905233935.1 Paludibacteraceae bacterium | reverse complement strand
TGATGAGCCTCAAGTGCAGCTATCAGATCTCGCATACTTAACCTGTTGGTCAGTTGCCCAAACATGAGTGTGAGCAGTTGGTTCCAACATGTGAATGCTTTGACATACCGGTCTCCTTTATACTTTCTGACAAGATCGTTAAAGTAACTCCGGTTGAGAAACTTGGTTAATTGCGTAAACACGAACGGTGACTTTTGCATACTCAAAATCAATTTGAGTGCAAAGTTACAAATTCATGTCCGTTTCACCAAATTTCTCGTGCAACTTACTAACTTTCAATACTTCAAAGAACGATTTATATAATGTTTAGTGGACAGCAATGGGCAAAAATATCAAAAAATTCCGAAAATGGATTTAACTGCTATTATAAAAAAGTCAAAAACACTAGAGGTGTTGCTGCCTTACAAAAAATGCCAAAAAATTCCGAAAATGTTTGCATATTTCAAATATTTGTAGTAATTTTGCAAGCAAAATGGAAAGATGCATGTACACAGAAGAATCTATTCGAGCAATCATAGCTGCGCAGCGGAAGTTCTTTCGAAGCGGTGAGACCTTGCCGATTGGTTGGCGCATCAAACAATTGAAACGACTGAAAGAGGCAGTAATAGCCCATCAGGACGAGTTCATTCAGGCATTACGAGAGGACCTCGGAAGAAGTGAGTTGGAGGCATATTTGAGCGATATTGGTCCGATCATCACCGAAGTGAATGAGATGATCTCAGGTCTGCGCAAATGGTCGCGACCGGAAGTTCATTTCAGCGGTTTGATGTGCTGGCCAAGTATCTTCACGAAAGTCTATAAAATGCCGTACGGTGTGACGCTGATGATCAGTCCGTTCAACTTCCCTATTCTACTGACAATAGGTGTTGTAGCAGCTGCGATGTGCGGAGGTAATACCGTGGTTATCAAGTCCAGTTCGAAATCGGCAGCGAGTACGGCTGTGCTGAAGAAGTTCTTTGCGGAAGTGTTCCCGCCTGAGTATATCACGCTTATCGATGGCGGCCATGACGTGGCTGACATGTGTCTGGCACAACGATGGGATAAGATTTTTTATACCGGAAGCCCTTCAGTAGGCAAACATGTACTTGCCAAAGCCGCGAAGAACCTGACACCGGTAGCATTGGAGTTAGGTGGCGAAACGGGTAACTGGTGTATCATTCGTGCAGACGCGGATATTAAAGACGCAGCAAGGAAGATAGCGTTCTTCAAACTGCTTAATGCCGGACAGATCTGTATCAATATCAACCAGATAGCGGTAGCCGAAGAGATTGCAGAGGCGTTTATCAGTGAACTGAAAGCCGCTTTTGTGGCGCAGATAGGAGAACATGCCGAGACCAACGAGGAATATCCGAAACTGATTACCGACACTGCGTATGACAAGTGCGCAAAATGGGCAGATGCATACAGGGAACGCATTGTGTTTGGTGGTATAGGTGACAAAGCAACCCGCAAATACGCCCCGACAATCATCTATCCGGTAGATATCGATGAAGCCATCGTGCAACACGAGTTGTTTTGTCCGTTATTGCCTGTTGTGCCGTTCAAAGACGCAGAAGCAGATGATCTGATGGACGTGATAGCCGATCGCGAGCACCCGTTAGCGATGTATGTATTCACGAAGAACATGCGTTGGGCAAATCGCGTGATGCAGACCCAGCAGTTCGGTGGTGGCTGTATCAATGAAGTGTGTGTGCACATGATGGTAAAAGGAGTGCCGTTCAACGGTACCGGGCATTCAGGCATGGGTGCGTATCATGGCGAGTGGGGTTTTCGCGAGTTCACGCACCCGCAAACCGTTCTCAAAGGCCACACAAGATTTAATCTATCGCTTCGGGAACATCCCTACAGCGGCAAAGCCGGAAAACAGAAAATGAGTCTTTTACGTTTGTTCGAACGATGAATCGATTTAGATTGCATTTACTTATAGGATTCTTATTTGTGCTGTCGTGTCTGGCTGTACCACTCCGGGCGACAGAAATGCATGACACGACGGATGTACGATACCGCGAGTTGAATGAAGTGAATGTAACGGTTCGGGGGTACGGGTTACAGGTTACAGGTTACAGATTGGTAGCGACAATGACGGCTGAAGACGTACAGGCCTTGCCGGTGAAGACCGTAGCGGACCTGTTGCAGTACATACCCGGAGTGGACGTGCGGCAACGCGGAGCAAGCGGTGTGCAGATGGATCCTTCGATTCGTGGCGGTTCAGCGAAACAGGTGAAGGTGCTGCTGAATGGCATCGACATGACCGATCCGCAGACAGAACACTATACGATGGATATACCCGTGGACGCACTGATGATCGAGCGAATCGAGGTACTACAAGGGACGAACTATGCAATAGACGCGTTTTCTGGGGCGATAAATATCGTGACAAAGTCAC
>CAJOFU010000086.1 GCA_905233935.1 Paludibacteraceae bacterium | reverse complement strand
CTTGACCGTGGTGAGCAGGTCGAAGCAACGGAGTGTGAGACCGTTGAGTTCGTAACGAGCCACGATCTGCTTCAATCGGTCGTAGATCAGTTCGGCACCTTTCATGCCGCCATCAACCTCGCCGAGAGAGGTGACCTCCTCGATAGGTACATGCACCAGACGGATGCCGGTGTGCTCATATATATATGTATCGTGCACGCGCGAGGCGATGAGCCAGTCGGACGGTTCGCCAATCACGCCGAGACGCAGTCCGTCACAGCGGAGCTCATCGAGTTGCCCGGGCGAGGTGATCACCCTACCCGAGCCTGCGTGCTGCTGAATCCATGACAGGATCTCCAGCGAGGCAGCGAGAGAGTTGCTGTAGCCGGACGCAAGGATATACACCGGCTCAGAGAGCACGATCTTGCCGTCGTTGACCAAACGCAAGAACAACGCCTCGGTGCCGCCGGTAAGAACGGCTACACACTGGTGATGACTGACAAACTGCTCAGGTAGCGTGAACGGAAGATGCAAGTCTTCCTTATGCATGGAGGATGAAAGGGTGTGGAGCATTTAGAATTTGTGATTTTTGATTTGGGATTTGGGATTTGGGATTTAGGCCAGACAGGCGTCAAGAGCGACGGCTATAGCCTCGCGGTCGAGATGTTGACCGATAAACACAAGTTTTTGCATACGGTCGCCGTAATGTTCGTCCCAGTCACGGAGTATGCCCGGCTCATTGCGCGCCATGAGCATCAATTCCTCTTCGGGCATCGTAGCATACCACTGACCTGCCTGCTTGAGGTTGAACTGGCGTCCTGCCTGCTCGAAGACGTAGCACATGTCGTACTCGTCGTCGAAGTAACACATACCTTTGGCACGGATGACCTCTTTCGGCCAATGGCGTGCCACAAACTCGTCGAACTTATTCAGATCAAACGGCCGGCGACGGAAATACACGTACGTGCCGATGCCGTACTCCTCCGCCTCGCCCTCATCGTCATGGTGATGATGGTGCTCGTGGTCATGATGATGCTCGTGATGCTCATGTTCATCGTGATCGTCGTCATCATTGTCATCGTCTTCTACCCCCGGCGCTTCCACCTCATGCACCCATGCGGCGCTGGTGGCCACCTCTTCGAAGTCAAACGCATGTGTGTCAAGAATCTTCGAGAAGTCCACATTGCCATAATCGCAGGGGATGATCTCCGCTTTAGGCTGAATAGCGCGGATGATAGCAGTGAGGTGCGAGAGTTCGTTCGGACTGATCTCCGAGGCTTTGTTAAGCAGGATCTTGTTGCAGAACTCAATCTGCTCAATCACCAGACGCTCGATATCATCCTCGTCGATATGCTCCTGCTGCAGCGCATCGCCACAACCAAACTCGTCACGCATACGCAGGGCATCCACAACTGTCACGATGCAATCCAGGCGCGGCAGATCATGGCCGGCGTAGTTCGTAACGATCTCGGGGATAGAACAGATAGTCTGCGCAATAGGTGCCGGTTCGCATATACCCGACGCCTCTATAACGATGTAGTCGAACTTCTTCTGCGAGGTGATCTCGTTGAGCTGCTCGATCAGATCCATCTTGAGCGTGCAGCATATACATCCGTTCTGCAGCGCCACGAGGCTGTCGTCTTTCTGTCCGACTACCCCGCCCTTGGCGATAAGGTCGGCGTCAATATTCACCTCGCCTATGTCATTGACGATAACTGCGAATTTGATTCCTTGGCGGTTATTGAGAATCCGGTTAAGCAGCGTAGTCTTGCCGCTGCCGAGATAACCGGTTAAGAGTAATACAGGGATTGTAGTCATTTATGATTGATGAATTTAGATATTGGGGTGATAGGAGTAATTGACCAGGTCACCGTTGATATACTGGTCGTATGCGGTCATATCAATCAGTCCGTGTCCGCTGAGATTGAACAGGATAACCTTCTGTTCATCCGTCTCGGTACACCGTTTGGCTTCACGGATCGTAGCTGCTATTGCGTGTGCGCTCTCCGGCGCGGGTATGATACCTTCTGTACGTGCAAAAAGCGTAGCCGCTTCAAAGGTCTCAAGTTGCGGTATATCTACGCCGCTCATCAGTCCGTCCTTCAGCAGCTGGCTGACGATCCCTCCTGCGCCGTGATAGCGCAATCCGCCTGCGTGGATATTCGCCGGTTTGAAATCATGGCCAAGGGTATACATCGGCAACAGCGGTGTGTAACCGGCCGTATCGCCGAAATCGTAACGGAACTCGCCACGCGTGAGCTTAGGGCAACACTCCGGCTCGGCGGCAATGAACTGCGTATGCTTGCCATCAAGGAGATTATGCCTCATGAATGGAAAAGCAATGCCTCCAAAGTTACTGCCGCCACCGAAGCATGCAATTACCACATCAGGGTACTCGCCTGCCATTGCCATCTGTTTTTCTGCTTCAAGACCGATGATTG
>CAJOFU010000085.1 GCA_905233935.1 Paludibacteraceae bacterium | reverse complement strand
TTGGTACTTGTCAATCTGTTGCGTAATATCGGACAACTGCGACAAAGAGGGTTGGTAGCCGGACACATAGCCTTTGTATTTCCAGAACCAGCCTTTGCCAAAATCGTAACTCATGGTCAGTTGCGGTCGGGCTATCCATGTGCTTTGCTTTTGCCCGCCTTGCTCAATAAGGGTGTGCATAACTCCGATACCTACCACATACGAAAACTTATCTACTCTGTGCCGCATTTCAGCAAACGCGTAGGTCTCTGCAGTTGTCATGTTAACGGTTGCGTCTGTATTGCCCGAATAGGTGTTCTTTACCCATTGTTGGTTATGTCGTGCACCTACGGTGAGCATGATATTTTCCCATTCCTTTTCATAGATGGCTTCGCCAATGAGTGACCACTTGTCACCCCTCACGGACGAAAGTACATCGGTTGTGTCGGTTGAGACGGAGCCGAATAGCGGCGTTTGCAGAAATCGGCGGTCGCTGTGGGTGTTAATATACGTGCCTACCACATCAAAATACAAGTGCTGCTTGTGCGGCAGGTTATGCTGATAGTAAATGTCCAATGACGGTGACTGACTGCTGCTTTTGTCGTGATCGTGTATCTCAAATGAATCCGTCGGCTGAAACAAACGGCTGTCTCGGTCTGACGGTCCGTAAGGAGTATATGCCATATTATCACGCAAGCGGATGTTCAGCATATTTTTGTCGCCGTTTGTCCAGTTGTAATTCAACGAGACATTTACGGGGTAGGTCTTATAGCGCGTCGGTTCTCCTACTTCGTTGTTCTCGATCTTGCCTGTACTAAAATGGTAAGTCTCATTATTGGTACGCGTCCAATAAATATCGTACGGCGCATAAGTGGCGACTGCTTGTATAGACGATTTGCCAAAATGCACCTTGCCAGCCAGGTAGTAATTACCTATTCCGGGCAGGGTCAATCCGTTTGTACCTGCAAGCATAAGACTGCCTCCGGTGTCGCGGTGTTTGACGATATAATCCACCACAGCAGCTGCGCCGTTGTATCGCACGCCCGGTTGGTCGTGGTACTCAATTCGGATAATATCTTTCGGGTTGATGGCTTTTACATCTGCCGTGCTTGCCTCTACACCGTTGATGCGCAGCTGCACGCTCTCGTCAGAAAGCGTTTTGACGGAGTTGTCAATCGGGCTAATCACGATACGCGGAATTTGCAAGTTCTGTAACAGAGAAACGCCATCCGACGAAGCCTGCATCTGCTCTTTGGACGGCAACAAAATTTGCCTGTCCACTTTCTGAATAATGGCTTGACTTTCCACAACCACTTCGCCTAATTCCGTTGCGCCTTCTTGCATTTGTATCGTGCCTATATGCGTATTGTCGTTCACAGTAAGAGCCATGCGGATGGTTTCATGACCGATATAGGAAAGTTCCAGAATATAATCGCCCTTCTCGGCATTCAGCGTGAATTTGCCGTTGTTGTCTGTGGTGGTACCTGCAACCTGACCGCTATCATTGCTTAGCGTCGCATTGACACCGATTAGTTTGGAGTTGTCCGTCCTGTCTATTACGGTTCCATTCACTTTGTTTTGGGCATACGACGCCCCTGCACTGACGATTGCCAGTGCTACAAATAGCACACGTGTTTTCATGTTACACTATGTTTTAGGGAGTGTTATTTGTCTTTGAGCATCAGCACTACCGAGCAATCTTCCTCACGGATGTTGCAGATAATGAACTCGTTGGGGTTGGCTTTCTCGTTGTGCAAGAATGTTGCGTCGTTGCCGTCACCCGAATGGGACTGCATCAGTAGTTCGTAGTCCTTCTCCTTTGCCAATTTCTGAATGTCGTTATAAAGTTGCTGCTTCTTGTCTCCTTTGGCAGTAATAATAATCATCCGGTTATAGTTGGCGAACTTGCTTAGGTCGGTGCCCTGCGTGTTGGCTTCATCTACAACCACTTGACCGCCTGTCGCAATAGACAAACCGGCACTGAACATGGCTTGGTTGATGCAAACATATTCCACACCTTCCATTTTGGCGTACTTCTCAAATATCTTATTTTGGGCTTGTGCAGCGATGCCGCAAAGGGCGATGACTGCTACTAAAAGAATTCGTTTCATATCAGTATAATTTATTGGTTTATATATGGTTGTATTTTTCCTAATGTCTCATTGATGTCGTTCACTTGCTCGGTTGCAATCATCGTTGAACGCATGAACGGAGCTGTTGAACGATTGATGATGTCATTGGCATAGAAAATCGCGTCCGCAGCTTCTTCCTGTGTGCTACATGTATCGCGGAATGGGTCTGTTGCTATTGTCCGCTGCTGATGCATGAACATGCCGCCACCTATCGCGAGAAGAATGGCCACCGTTGCCGCTACGCGATACCACATCTTCGGAGGTGTTTTTAGACGGTAGATGATTCCTTTGCGTTGCTTCACCTCTGGCAAAACCGGCTTTTTCTCCGTTTGTCCGAGGTTGTTCACAAAAGTGGTTATCTCCTCGGCTATGTCTTCCGGCATCTCTTGGTCGGATGTCTGTGCAAGCAATAGGAAGAGTTGCTT
>CAJOFU010000084.1 GCA_905233935.1 Paludibacteraceae bacterium | reverse complement strand
TAGCCGGTGTGCTGAAAGATTACGATTGTCCACAACTGTTCGGTTTTCCGGCAGGACATGTGACGCACAATATGCCGTTGCCGTTCGGGATGCCGGTGACACTGACAGTCACAAAAAAAGCAGGCCGTGTGACCTGCTCAGCGCTCCCTCTAGGACTTGAACCTAGGACCCCCTGATTAACAGTCAGATGCTCTAACCGACTGAGCTAAGGAAGCATTTTTGCTCAAAGCGGGTGCAAAGATACAACATTTTTTTGATATATGCAAATTTTTTGCCAAAAAAATGACCATAAAAGCGAAAAATATTAATTTTTAACATATGAAACGTATATTAGGTTTAGGAAACGCCCTTACGGACATGCTTATGCAGGTGTCGGAAGATGACCTGCGTGAACTGAACTTGCCCAAAGGCAGTATGAATCTGATTTCGATGGAGCAGGCGCGCATGATCCAGATGCGTTTTGCTTCGGTACGCAAGCACATGGTAGCCGGCGGCTCGGCGGCAAACACTATTGCTACTATCGCAGCCTTAGGCGGCAAGGCGGCATTCATCGGCAAAATAGGCTCGGACGAGGTTGGCGAGTTCTACCGCGATGATCTGGTCAAGAACGGTGTAAAACCGTTGCTACTGACGCATCCGCAGCTGATGTCAGGTTGCTCGATCGTACTGATCACTCCCGACGGCGAGCGGACGTTCGCCACATACCTCGGTGCTTCAGCAGAGATGCAGGCCGACGATATAACCAAAGAGGCATTCGTGGGCTACGACATCTTCCACATCGAGGGTTACATGGTGCAGAATCATGCTCTGATCGAGAAAGCCATCCGTCTGGCGAAGGAGTCGGGATGTATGGTCAGCCTCGATCTGGCATCGTACAATGTGATCAACGAGAACCACTATTTCCTCAAGGAACTTGTGCGCCAATACGTGGATATCGTTTTTGCCAACGAAGACGAGAGCTTTGCCTATACGCATCTCAATCCCGAAGAATCGGTGGCAAAGATGGCTGCGGAGTGCGATATAGCCGTGGTGAAGGTCGGCAAACGCGGATCGTATGTTCAGCAGGGTGACCAGCGTTACCATATAGGTGCCATCACTACATCGTGTACCGACTCAACCGGCGCCGGTGACCTGTATGCCGGAGGATTCCTGCATGCGCTGGCGGATGGCTTTGACATACACAAGTGCGGCGAGATCGGCACTATCGCTGCCGGACGAGTGGTTGAGGTAATCGGAACGAAACTGAGCGAGGAGAACTGGGACGAGATCCGCCGCATCTGCGCCCTTTATCGCGGATTCATGATGAAGTATACGGTTTGATATGAAAGTTCTCTACATCATCTACCAATATCTGATAGCTTTTCCGCTATTTGTGCTGATGACGCTGTTCTGCGCCATCTCGACCATCATCTGCCAGCACTGGCGTAACAGTTGGTGGCTGCACGGGATACAAGCGTTCTGGTCGAAATCGTTCTTCTATCTTTTGTTCCTGCCGGTACGTGTCACCGGACTGGAGAACATCGACAGCCACACTTCGTACGTGTTCGTTGCCAACCATCAGTCGATAGCCGATGTGTTCCTTATCTACGGTTGGTTACCGGTGATCTTCAAGTGGCTGATGAAAGCCGAGATCCGTAAGATCCCGTTCGTGGGCACCGCCTGCAAGGCTGCCGGACATATATTCGTCAAACGCGGCAATACGGCAGCTGCCGTACAGTCGATGCGCGAGGCGGAGCAAGTGCTGCACGATGGAGTTTGTACGGTCATCTTCCCCGAAGGCACCCGTTCGGCTGACGGACAGGTCGGACGCTTCAAACGCGGTGCGCTGCAGATAGCGCTGGATCTGAAACTGCCAATCGTACCAATCTCGCTATCAGGCTGCTATGAGGTGATGAACAAACGCGAGTTCTATGCCCATCATCATCCCGTGCACATGCATGTAGGCAAACCGATAGATATCTCTACCCTGGCAGAGGAAGATGTGCAGCAAGCCATCGAAGATCTGCGTCAGGCAGTGATCAACGGTCTGGACAAGTAAAAAGAAACGCCGCTACTCACTCGGGTAGCGGCGTTTGATTTATCCTAACAGTTCGTTTGCAAATTCCTTGATATTCACTCCGTCGAAGGTGCCGGAGGACATCATCAGCAGGGCTGTGTTGTGATAGTCCTGTTCACGCAAGCGTTGCTGCAAGGCCTCGCTCTCGGTGAACACCTCGACGTTTGCCGTACCAAAGGCGCGGCGCACTTCATCGGCAGTGATGGGGATGAGACGTTTGTGTTCGATGACCTTAGGATTGAAATAGACATACGCTACATCGGCATCGGCCATGCAGCCGTTGTACTGCGGCAGGAAATCTGCCATGAGCGAGCTGAACGTATGCAGTTCCATCGCAGCTACCAGACGTTTGTCGGGATAGCGTTCGCGTACCGCTTTGACCGTGGCGCGGAGCTTTGAGGGCGAATGGGCAAAATCCTGGTACGCCACCGACGTGTTGGTCTCGGCGATCTTCTCCAAGCGGTTGGCGGCACCGGTGAACGTACTGATCTCACGGTAGAAATCCTCGGGTTGCACACCAATCGTTTCGCACGCCATGCAGGCGGC
>CAJOFU010000083.1 GCA_905233935.1 Paludibacteraceae bacterium | reverse complement strand
CCAGTTCAGTGAGCAGTTGCTCGGCACGCCGGCGCGCATAATGTTCATTGTCACGATGGATAAGTGCCGGCATCATCACGTTCTCCAGCGCCGTGAACTCCGGCAGCAGCTGGTGGAACTGAAAGATGAAGCCTATATGCTTGTTGCGGAAGTCTGCCAGAGCCCGTTCGCCCAGATGCAATACGTCTGTTCCATCAATAGTTACTATGCCGCTATCCGGTCGATCGAGCGTACCGATGATCTGCAGCAGGGTGGTCTTGCCTGCACCGGACTTGCCAATGATGGCAACTATCTCTCCTTTGTCGATGGTTAGCGATACGCCCTGCAGCACGTGCAGCGAACCGAACGACTTGTTTATATCCTTAACTTGTATCATCATGCGATATTTGGCTGCAAAGTTACGAAAAAAAATGTACATTTGCAAATCTCTCCTAAGAAAAATTGCAGTTTGCTGCATTTTTTATTGCCATAGCGCTACACATGCGCTGTGCTCCATCGTATGGGCTTCCACTGGTCAGAGCCTGACAGCACATACATATCGCGTATGCTGACCGCCATCAGTGGATTGGGATTCTTTGAGGTGTAGCCGACTCTGAGGCCTGCGGACTCATGAACGCAGTTCGCGGCCTCACGTTTGTTTGCTGAACGAAGGAATCTGCATCAGTGCGGCGTAAAACGCTTCGGGTGACAGGTCGGATTGTGCAATGACGCGAGTCTTGTAACTATAGACGGTATTGATGCTGTAGTCCAGGATCTCTGCAATCACCTCGTTCTGCGTTATGCCGAGGCGGATGAGAGCAAAGATTCGCAGTTGGGCGTTCAGCAGTTCGTCCTTCTTGAGTACAATCGGTTCAGCAGAGCGGAGTAGAGCATTGATGTCTTCAACAAACGTGGGATAGAGGTTGAGCAGCATTGTATCCAGTTGCCGGTCTAGTTGTGTGCGTTGCAGTCGTGCATCAGCGCGTTTGGGGATAGACATCAGTTCGCTCCACCGGCGGTTGGCTGCGTTCTGCCTGACATCTTGTTGGTACTGCGCTACGGCGTTCAGATACTGCGATTGCCCCACCAACAGCGTACTTAACATCTGTTCCTTGAGTTTGTTGGCCTCCAGCAGGCTTCGGTTCATTCGGTCGATTGTATGCCGTGCGTTATGCACGGCTTTGTTTTTGCGGCTTAGTACGATTATGCCCACTATACCAGCCACGAGCAGCAATGCCACCACGGTGAGTAATCCCCACGCCAGCTGCTGTTGCCATTGTATCCTGGATAACATCTGCTGCTCAATGATCGGCAGACTCTGTGCTATACTCACTTGTCTGTGTCGTGCATGGTAGCGTTGTGCATCTTGCATAGCCAGGTGTATGTATCTGTCCGCTTCGGTTGTCTCGCCTGCTTCGAACAGCAGTTCGGCTATGTTGCGCATAGCTACCGTCTCGTAGGTAGATGAGCGTATATCGCAGATGGCAGCATCAATGTTGTAGTGCAATGCCGCTTCGTTGTTGCCTGTCAGACGATAGATGTATGCCAGCGTGCTGGCAGTCATGGCGCGGTAGTGTACAGATGGTTGGGTGGCGGACAACGAGAGCAGACAGCGCTCAATACTTCGCTGATAGTTTGCTTCACGCAGGTCATGTACAGCCAGGCAATACCAGTAGCGGGCTGTATCAGCCGGGCTGAGATACGTATATAGTTGCCGGTTGAGGCGCAGGCCTTCCGCGTTGTATGCTTCGCCTATCTCACCGCCGGCGTGGTCTGCCAGATCCCACATCAGGCGCGTGCGGGTAATGTAATAGTCGATGAGTAGGGTCGAATCGGTGCTATGCCACTTATCCAGTATATCGAATGCTTCCTTGAATAGTCCGCCTGACAGGTAAACAAAGGCCCGGCAAAGTTGTACTTCAGGCATTTGTTCTGCTGTCGCCTCGCGCTCCATAAATTTGACGAAAATGAGGGCTGTGTCGTAGTTATATGATCTATATTCTTCGTATAAATCTCTATATATTTCGTATGCCCCGTTTGTGACGGCAGCAAGGTGGTTCAAACTGTCAATTCGGACACGTTTCTGAACTTCGATAGCAGGGCGGGATACAAGTACGGACTCCAGTTCCTGGAGTTCGTTATCTATGTTGTTATTCAATGATTTGACTGGTTGTGAGCAACTCAGAATAACCAGAAGTAATGTGACTGTTCGCTTCATATTTCAGAATATTGCTACAAAGGTACAAAAAGAATCTGAAATTTGCAAATTGTGACGAAAATATTCTATGAATTTTCTTGATTTTTTCTATATTTTTTGTAAATGTGGAAAAAATGTTGTAACTTTGCGCCAAAATTATTCTAATTTTACCATGAAACGTTTCATACATTCTTTATTCATTTTGTATATCTTTGTTGTAACCTCTTGCAGCCATACGACCGAAGTTGCATCGCCTGACGGCAGCATTAGCCTTTCGTTCCGCTTGACGGAAGAGGGTGCGCCTCAATATGCCGTTGCCCGTGACGGTGAGACGGTGATTGACTGGTCGGCACTCGGATTGCAATGTGCGGGGCAGGATCTGACCCGCAACTTTGCTCTGCAGGGTGCGGACGACCGTTTCGTGCATGATACATGGGAAACCGTGTGGGGTGAGGAGCGCGAGATCAGTGATACGCACAACGAGATGGTTGTGCACCTCAAGCAGACTTCAGGCGTTGAGATGGATATAACGTTCCGCGTGTATAACGACGGTTTTGCCTTCCGATACAGTTTCAGCGAGCAAGAGTTGAAGAAACTTACCATCACCGATGAGATGAGCGAGTACCGATTCACGGCTGATCATCAGGCGTGGTCTATACCTTGGCGCACCGAGTATTACGAGGGCTTGTGGAGCAAAGCGCCGCTGTCTGAGAAAGACACGATGTGCTCACCCGTTACCATCGAACTGCAGAACGGCGGATATGCGTTTGT
>CAJOFU010000082.1 GCA_905233935.1 Paludibacteraceae bacterium | reverse complement strand
ACCACACCATGGAGCAGTATTTTGTGGAGGACGCGACGCTGCTGAATGACGGTTTCTGCGAGTCGATGTTGCGTAGTCTTATGGCGAATGGACGCAAGTGTATTGAGAACCCGGAGGATTACAAAGCACGCGCAGAGATGATGCTGGCTTGTACGTACGGTTGCAACGGCATTCTGGCACTCGGAAACAGCGAGAGCGGTTGGCCTTGTCACGGTATTGAGCACGCTTTGAGTGCTTATTACGATATTACGCACGGCGAGGGTTTGGCGATTATCACTCCGAGGTGGATGAAGCATATCTTGAACGAGCGCACCTTGCCGCGGTTTGTGAAATACGGCGTGAATGTGTTCGGAATTGACGCTTCATTGGACGAATGGACGATTGCGAACAAGGCGATTGAGGCGACATATGCTTTCTTTGAGTCAATCGGCATTCCGATGCACCTGCGCGAAGTGGGTATTGACGAGAGCCGGCTGGACGAGATGGCACATCATATCGCTGTAAATGAGGGACTTGAGAATGCTTATGCGGCGTTGACTGAGAAGGACATCAAAGAGATTTTGGTGGCAAGTTTGTAATTACAAAAACCCTAAGACGCACATTTTATTATGAAATACCACGAATTCAAGAAAAGCGCTAAAAGTTTCCTGCGTGAGCAGTTGAGCCTGACGGATTATATCGACGTGGAGGCAGCGGGCAACAACATCCGCAACAACATTTTTTTCCGCGGGCCGAATATCTACATTCTGTTTGTGGCGATTGTCATTGCGTCTGTGGGTCTGAATGTCAATTCTATTCCTGTTATCATCGGCGCGATGCTTATATCGCCGCTTATGAGTCCGATTATCGGTTTTGGAATGGGTTTGGGGACGTACGACACGGATTTGCTGGTGAAGTCGCTCAAGAACTTGGGTATCATGTTCATCATCAGTCTGGTAGCGTCAACGCTCTATTTCCTTGTGACTCCGTTGGAGACCGACACCCCGACAGAACTGTTGGCGCGAACCAATCCATCCGTCTATGACGTGATTATCGCATTTTTCGGAGGCATAGCCGGTATTTTAGAGATGTCCCGTAAGGAGAAAGGCACGGTGTTGTCCGGAGTAGCGATTGCGACCGCTCTGATGCCGCCGCTTTGTACGGTCGGATACGGTATCGCCAATCTTAACTGGCACTATGCGGGCGGCGCGTTGTACCTCTTTTTCATCAACTGCGTTTTCATCGCGCTGGCGACCTATATTGTAGTCAAGTATCTCCATTTTCCCGCTGCGGTAGAGAAAGAAAACCGTTCTTACAAGAGCGCAATCACTTATGGAGTGCTGATTCCGATCGTGCTTGTGCCGAGTTTTTTCAGCGCATATAGTATCGTTCGGGAAAACCAGTTCAGCAACGCCGCACGGCATTTTGTCAAGGAAAACAGGTCCATTGGATCCACATATATCTACGATTACACGACCGACGTATCTCAGAAGCCCTATACGCTGACCTTGCGGCTGGCGGGTGAGAGTCTGACCCAAGACAACCGTGCGCGATTGTATGCCGAGGCGGAGAAGAACGGCATCTCTCCTGCTCAGATCCAGATACGCGAAGACGCGACGATAGAGGTTCGCCGGCTCAACGAGACAGAGGTCATGCGTGATTGGCTGGCTTCTACGGAGAAACAAATGCAGCAGCGTGACGATTCGATTCATATTCTGCAGACGCGGATTGAAGCTTTTGAGGCGATGGAGTTGCCCTCCGGGCAGATTGCCGCAGAGATTTGTGCGCAGTGGCCCGAAGTGACCGAAGTGACGCTTACCCGGGGGCAACGGATTGTCAAAGAGAAGAACGAGGAAGTCATCCTGGCGGTGCTCCACGCAAAGGAGCCCCTCAGCGGAAACGAGCAGGAGCGCATTTCGCATTGGCTCTCCGTCCGTCTCCAATCGGACAAGATCATCGTTATTACACAATAGGAAAAGTTGAATCACGTTTGTCCAATGAAAAAATTCTTTCTTTATGCCTGTGTAGCGGCGATGCTCGCTGCCTGCGCGCCAAAAAACGAAAAAATGAATAAATGTGAAAATGAGATGCTGGTTCGTATCGCGGAGATTGAGGTGAATGAGGGATATTTGGAGGAGTATCTCGTGGCGGCACATAACGTGGGGACGAAATCTGTGGAAAGGGAAGATGGCGTGATCTGTATTTTCCCGATGCAGGTCAAAGAATCGCCGAACACGATTCGCATTTTGGAGATTTACCGCGATGAAGAGGCTTATCAGGCACATTTGCAGACTCCGCATTTCCTCGAATACAAACAAGGCACGTTGCACATGGTTAAGTCGCTACAACTCGTAGCCACCGAGCCACTTGCACCGGAAGCTATGCCGCTGATTTTCAAGAAGTATTAACATTAAACAAAATACATTATGAACGTATTGGTTCTTCAGGCTTCACCGAGAGCCCATGGTAACACCGCTTGGATGGCGGACGAGTACAAGAACGCAGCCGAGGCTGCAGGTCATAACGTGACGCTCGTGAATGTGGCGCACAAACATATCGCAGGCTGTCTGGCGTGCGAGTACTGCCACGGAAAAGGCAACGGCGCGTGCATCCAGAAAGACGACATGCAGGAACTCTATCCGCTGATGGCAGAGGCGGAAGTGCTGGTATTGGCTGCTCCGATCTATTATTTCACGCTCTGCGCACAGATCCAAGCGCCTATTCAGCGAATGTACTGTGTCAACGCGCCGGCAAAGGTAAAGAAGATGGCGTTGCTTTGTTCGTCCTATTCGCCGGGTGTGTATGATGGCGCGAAGGCTGAGTTCCGCGACCTCTGCAACTATTGGCATGCCGAGAATATGGGCGTTGTAACGGCCAAGATCGACGAGCAGAAAACCGAGGCTACGAAGCAAAAGATTGTTGAGTTGGTAGCGAAACTGTAAAAATTCATTAAAATCTGCATCAAAAGTGCAGATTTTTT
>CAJOFU010000081.1 GCA_905233935.1 Paludibacteraceae bacterium | reverse complement strand
CTATCTGCTTGATCTGCGAGATCGCTGCTTACGCTAAGGACAACGGCATGACGCTGTATGACTACCTGCTCAAGATCTACGAGGACTACGGCTTCCAGAAAGAGACGACCATCAACGTGGTTCGTCCGGGTAAGACGGGTGCAGAGGAGATCCAGAAGATGATGGTGGACTACCGCGCTAACGCTCCGAAGGAGATTGCCGGCGAGAAGGTGGTTCGCATCAAGGACTTTAAGCTGCTCAAGCAGCAGGAACTGAAGGACGGCAAGTGGGTAGAGAGCGCTATCGAGATGCCGCTCAACGCTACGAGCAACGTGCTGCAGTACTTCACCGAGGGCGGCCTCAAAGTCAGCGTTCGTCCGTCGGGTACCGAGCCGAAGATCAAGTTCTACTTCGAGATTCCTGTGAAGAGCGGCAAGCCGTTCACCGGCGCAGACTACGTACGCTGCACCGAAGAGGCAGAAGCTCGCGTACCTGCCATCAAGGCTTCGCTGGGCATTTAATGGCTGTTGGCTGTTGGCTATTAGCCATTAGCTAGCCGTAAAGAAGAAATCCGATCACATAACGTGGTCGGATTTCCCTTTTTTGTACCTTATTGAGAGTTACTCGACTCTCATTCCTCTGGCGTCATACACACGTTCGCCGCGACGGATGAAGAGCTGTCCGTTTTCAAAGAACTTCTCACCCTTTGTACCTTGTACATTGTCACTTTGTACTTCCTCTATCGGCGTATGGTCGCGCTTCTCAATATTGTCAAACGTAGGAGCTTGCACGGCGGTAGCCGTGAATACTTTCAGTTCGCCCGGTGCGAGCGTATATGTTCCGTTAGCCCGTGTCGCCCCACCCAGATAGTCGTACCACGTACCCGAAGGCAGAGTTACCACCTGATTCTCCGTTACATCAAAATTGGCGGCCACATACACATCGCTGCCCCACTGGATGGTACGCAGTTTCTTGCCCGAAGCGATGCTCACGCTGGTGGGGTTGCCCTCAAACACAGACGGCATCAACTGGGTTCGCAGCGTGATGACCTGCGCACATTTGGTGAAAGCCTCCACCCGTTCCGCTTTGGTGAAATAGCCACGCAATTCCGGACGCGGCTTCTTGTTGCAACGATAGCTCTCGTTGTAAGCATTCGGGTTGTCCAGATCGCAGTTGATGGAGAAGTCGTAGCCTATCTCCTCCCACATCCACAGCATATGCGAACCATTCAACAGCACGTTGAATGCCACATTCTCTGCCACGCGTCCCAGACGAGCTGCGGTATTGGTCTGCAGGTCTCCGTTGCCCCATTTCTTGGCCTTGTATTGCATACGCTCCTCGTCGTGGCTTTCGCAGTAGGATACATATCCGTCCTTGTTGGCATCGCCGAAACCGTCACCGTCCTTGAGCCATCCCATCGCCGTCTGACAATAGGCGTTGCTCGTGTTGTTCCAACATTGCATACCATAGCTGACCAGCTGCGGGCGCTCGGTGCCCATGTTGCTGCCCCAATGCTCCAAAATCATGTATGCATCCGGAGAAACGGCTTTGACACCTTTGTCATAATAATCCTTCAGGTTACCCACGGATGTGTTGGCCTGATTCGAACACAGACCGTGACTCAGGTCAAGACGATAACCGTCCACCTTGTACTCTGTCAGCCAGTACTTCAGGGCACGGATGAACATCTCGTGTGCCGGTTCAAAACCATGGTTCCAGTCCTCATACACGTTATCCGAGTGCGGTGCAGTCACGTTGAACCACGGGTTGTTGGCCAAATCCGATCCGTAGGGATAGAGTTTGTTCATCGGGTTGAGACCCGTAGCATGGTTGAACACCATATCCAGAATGACCGCTATACCACGTTTGTGACACTCGTCGATGAAGGTCTTGTACATCTCCTCGGTGCCATACGCCTTGTCCGGTGCGAAATAGTGGTTGGGCGAATAGCCCCAGTTGTAGTTGCCGTCAAACTCGCAAATCGGCATCAGTTCCACGGCATTCACGCCCAGGTTCTGGATATAATCCAACCGCTTCGTCAGTCCCTTGAGCGAACGACCTTCGGTGTAGTCGTAGATCCACAACTCATAGATGACCAGGTTGTTCTTGTTCGGGCGCTGGAAATGGAGCGTTGCGTCCGACCACTGGAACTCCGGTTTACCGGGCTGGATAACGGTCACATACCCGTCTGCA
This sequence comes from Paludibacteraceae bacterium, assembly GCA_905233935.1. Taxonomy (GTDB): domain Bacteria; phylum Bacteroidota; class Bacteroidia; order Bacteroidales; family Paludibacteraceae; genus Colicola. Next base: position 925 of record CAJOFU010000081.1, on the reverse strand, counting down.
CCGGAAGGATAATCCAGCAGGTTCGGATCGATCTTCTTCGGCTCGTACTGATCATCAGGGTGCAGCACTTTCTCCGAATACAAATCGGAAATCTGTTTCTTCACGCCATCCGCACGCTCTACGGCATACTGGAAGCGGTATTCTTGCCCCGGTGTCAGGCCTGTCAGGGTAATCCAGAAATAGTTTCCATCCTTGTACAGCTGATAGTCCGCACTCAGTTGCCAATTGGTCATATCGCCCAACAGGAACACCCGTTTGGCCGACTGCGTTTTGCTGGCGGCGTAGGTACACAGCGTCACCGACGTACCATCCGCACCGTAGTAGATACCGTTGCTCACTCCTGCCGGCCGAGCTTTCTCCGTAGGAGTAACATCTTTCACATCATTCCAGTTGGCACTCTGCGCACTCATCGTGAGCACACACAGTTCAACCAAACATATCCATAACTTGCGCATACTGTTGCTTATTTAATGGTTTGTCCTAATACGTTATATAGTTTGTCACCCAAACGGATGAAGAGCTTGCCGTCACGCAACTCCTTTGTACTTTGTACTTTGTCCCTTTGTACATCCTCCACGCTTGTCGGCAGCGGCGTGGTACGCTTTACCCAAATCTGGTAGCTGGCATCATGACCCATATTGCAGTCATTCGTCTCATAGTAGCTGGCCATGCAGGTAAAGCCGTCAAAGTTCTGATGTGCCTTGTCGCCCAGACAGAGAATCAGGAAACCGTCCTTGCCCACGATGGTGGCCTGATAACCCGTTGAGGTGGCATATTCATCCTTTACCTCGCTCTCACTGTGTATGCCGGCCAGCTTACGCGCCTCAATCATCGGCTTGATAAATCCGTCGTATTTCTTCCAGTGCGGATAGAACACACAGGGTACACCGGGCATCGAGAGCATAAACGCATTGGCCTGCAACAG
>CAJOFU010000080.1 GCA_905233935.1 Paludibacteraceae bacterium | reverse complement strand
CCGGCGGTTATGCGGAGATTCATAGCTGGAAAGATGCGTTCTGCTGTTACCTGCCGTACCTGGCTACGAACAGGGTCAATGCCTCGCACTGGTTTATTCATCTGCTGCTCGTGTTGTATCTGCTGACACCTGTTCTCCGAAGCGCATTTGCCGCAGGTGAGGCGCGCAAGACTGCAGGGTATATTCTCGTAGTCGTTTTCGCCTTGGCATTACTGGCGGCACTCTATCCCGAGATGTATCTGTTGCATTACACCTCTCAGTTGCTTGTGTATTTGGGATTGTACGTAGCGGGGTATTATCTCTCGCTGGTTGATCTGCCGCGCCAGACAAGTATCATGGTTGGCAGCATAGGCTTCGTTGTCATCTATGCGGCGAATGTGCTCATGCACCGCCCGGCATATCTGCTGATTGCTATATCTGCGGCAGCGCTGTTCATAGCCTTGCAGGGCGTGGATTGCTCGCGCTGTGAAAGAAGTGGCGAACCGCTCGTTTCGACGCTGAGCCGGTACAGCTATTGCATCTATCTGATGCACGTGCCTTTTGTTCGTGCATTCTATATCCTTCAGCAGCGTTACATGCCGTATGAGCAGCAATGGATAAACTGGTTGCTGCCGGTGCTGGTAGCAATAGTTACATTGAGTTTGTGTGCTGCCCTTGTATGGTGTGCGGAGAAACTGGTCGGGCGCAATATGCTGTACTTGGGCGTTGCGCGGAGAACAGATAACTGATAACTGATTTCGGATACCGATTACTTAGGCGTTGATGCTCCCGTTTGGGCATCAACGTTTTCTTTTTGTTCAGCTTCTTCAGCCTCGTCGTCCGTATCGATATGCACCTTTGCCACTTTGTTGATCTTGGCAAAGGCAGCTTGCAGATGCGGTATGTCGGTCTTCTCGGGGTCAAACACGATGGTCACGGTCTTTTCCTTTAAGTCACACTCGAGATCCTTGACTCCACGCTCGAAGGTGATGCTTTTCTCGATCTTCTCGATGCAGCCGTCACAGTGGATATTTACGTCAAATACGACCGTCTGTCTTTCGCCTTTAGCCCATAATCCGACACTCAGCAGCAGAGCCATGCATATAGTTTCGATACGTTTCATTTCTCGATAAATTTGATGATTTCGACTGCAAAATTAGTGAAATTTTTCGATAAAAGCAAATATTTTTCCGAATTTGTGCAAAATATCTGCAAAATACTTGCATATTCCAAAAAAAAATCGTATCTTTGTAGCGCATTTAGATGCAAAACCGCAATATCGTGATAAAACAACATAAATCTTTATGATTCTAATTGCAGATTCAGGGTCAACCAAGACTCAATGGTGTTTGCTCTCTGCTTCGGGGCAGGCATCTGAATTCAAGATGGACGGTATCAATCCGTTGTATCAAACCGCTGATGCTATCAAGAACAGCGTTTCCAACCAACTTCTCCCTCAGATGGGGCAACTCCTGTGGGCAGGCAAGATTACGAACGTTTATTTCTACGGTGCAGGCTGTACGCCCGAGAAGTCTCCGCTGGTGAAGATGGCTCTCAAGGCCGTGTTCAAGGACGCTGAGGTTGAGGTGTATTCCGACATGGTCGGTGCGGCGCGTGCGTTGCTGCAGCACGGCGAAGGTGTAGCATGTATCCTTGGCACGGGTTCAAACTCCTGTCTGTATGACGGCGAGAAGTTCACAAAGAACGTTCCTGCATTGGGCTTCATTCTTGGTGACGAGGGTTCTGGAGCCGTGTTGGGCAAGCGTCTGGTGGCTGACCTGCTGAAGGATCAGCTCAACGACGAACTGAAGAATCAGTTTCTGACAGAGTACAAGCTCACGCAAGCTGATATAATCGACAAGGTCTATCGGCAGCCGTTCCCGAACAGATTCCTTGCATCGCTCAGCAAGTTCTGTGCCGACCATATCGACAATCCGGTCATCTATGACTTGGTGTATGATCATTTCCAGACCTTTGTCACCCGCATACTCAAGCAGTATCCGCCCGTGCCGGTAGGCTTCGTGGGGTCGATAGCTTACTACTACCGTGAAGTGTTAGGCAAAGTGCTGGCTGACAATCATATAGAGATTGCTGACATCATGCAGTCGCCGATGCCCGGACTGATCGAGTACCACAAGAATGACGTAAAACCTACTACGTAACTCCGGTAATAATGAATCCCCGAGTTCTGGAATTTTCTTGAGTAGGTTTGCGTTTTTTGTGAGGGAGTTATGTGGCTCATAATGACCGAACTAAAAACACAAAGATGCCAAGAAAAAACAGAACCCCTGAAAAACACGATAAATAGATGTTTGTAAAGATTACCGAACAACCGTCGCTTCACGACGATTTGGATAAGAAAGAAGTCGGCGAACTTCTCGCCGAAATGAACGAAGAGGATCAGAAGGTAGCTCTGGCAGTCAAGGCTGCTATTCCTCAGATAACCAAGTTGGTGGAAGGCATTGTTCCGCGTATGAAACGCGGTGGACGTATCTTCTACATGGGTGCCGGCACTTCAGGCCGCTTGGGCGTACTCGATGCCTCTGAGATCCCGCCAACTTTCGGCATGCCTAACACGTATGTGATAGGCTTGATAGCCGGTGGCGACACCGCCTTGCGTAACCCTGTTGAGAAAGCTGAGGATGATCCTGATCGCGCTTGGCAGGAGTTGCTGGAGCATAACATCACTCCGTTGGATACCGTGATAGGAGTAGCCGCCTCGGGAACGACACCGTATGTGATAGGTGCGCTGCGCGATGCCCGTAAGTTCGGTTGCCTGACGGCATCCATCAGTTGCAATCCTGACTCGCCCGTGGCTGCCGAAGCGGAGATACCTATCGAGGCTATTGTGGGACCGGAGTTCGTGACCGGCAGTACGCGCCTGAAATCCGGTACGGCGCAGAAGCTCATCTGCAACATGATCACCACCACCACGATGATCAAGATAGGACGCGTGAAGGGCAATAAGATGGTGAACATGCAGCTGAGCAACAAGAAACTCGTTGATCGCGGCACGCGTATGCTGGTCGAGGAGTTAGGGCTGGACTACGACAAGGCGCAACATCTGCTGCTCCTCCACGGCTCGGTCAAGAAGGCCATGGATGCCTACAAGAGTCAAGAGTAATCATAACGAAACCAAGTAAATCTAAG
>CAJOFU010000079.1 GCA_905233935.1 Paludibacteraceae bacterium | reverse complement strand
TCTTGCTCTTGTCGGTAAGTTCTGCTCTTCCTTTTCTAACTAATTGTTGAATTGTAGGCATTGTAACTTGTTTTGTTAATTTTTGTTTGTTAATTTAATTGGTTAACTTTCTTCGTTTTGCCATATTCTTGCGCCCATTATCTCATCGTTTTTGCACGCCTGCGAGCACGCGCCGCGAAAAAAGCAAGCAAAGATACGAAAAACTTTCGAATTATGCAAATCTTCCCGTTCTTTTATTTCACATACGCGCGCACAAACTTATTTTTGCCAACTCATCCTTGCAAACCATTGACTTATTTTGTTTATTGAGCCGGATAACATCCGATGCCTTCTCATGCACCCCGCCAAGCAACCGGACTCACTCTGGCACTGGGCGCAGCTCGCTGACTAATAATGGTTGAACCGGGTGATTACCGCGTGATTACCGCGTGATAACTGCGTGGTAAGTGGGACATTAGGCTAATGTCTCGCCAAGATAACTATAAGAGATATAGTTTTGCTTTGTTTATTTTGCAATGCAAATATTTATTCGAAATAATTTGCTTATTCGATTATTTTTTTTGTACTTTCGTATTGATGATTTATATACAATGCGCTCCATCAATTACATATACTATTGATAGTGTGCTTTTAAGCAAAATCAAGTCATCAAGCAAGGCGCGATAAAAGGATAGAAATATACACAACGAAAGCCTTAATTTTGCAATATTCGCTTTGCATACATAAAATATAAGAAACCCTAAGAACAGGTTATCGCCTTAAGAGATGAACGGGCATGGATGCCCAGCGTCTTACACCTGGCCGTGAACAGCTCCGGTAAAAAGGCGGGAAACCCACAACAAGCCATTAGTCATTGGCAATTAGCTGTTACCCTTACCATGCAAAAACCATGCGGAAGCCGTATGGTTATTGCTATATGAACATGAATTGTTCACAGATTGAACAGATTCAACAGATTACAACGAACTAAATTTGTTCGCTAATTAAGCTAATTAAACGAAAGTAAAGAAATTAATAAGACGAAAAAAGAAAAGACGAACAAAATGAAACGATTTTACACATTTGCAGTAGTACTAACAACCTTACTATGCAGCCTGACTAACAATGCATGGGGAGAAACTTTAACTGTAGCCGACGGAACGGATGTACATAGTCAGATTCCCGTTTTCGGCACTTACATCGATGTGGTGGGTACGCACACGCAAATTCTTTATCCGAGCTCGTATCTGACAAGTTTAACCGGCTCAAACATCACCGCGTTGATGTTCTATTGTTCCAGCACCAAGGATTTTGATTTCGGTGCGAACGTATGTGTAGTGAAGATGGCGGAAGTGGATGACGACACTATTCCCTCTGACGCATTTCTCACGCCGGAATTTACGACTATCTACACCGGTCACTTGGGCATCAGTTCTGCCCGAATGAGCTTTGCATTCGACGACGAGTTCTCGTACAGCGGCAAGAACCTGGTAGTTGACATCACCGTAGGTACAGCCGGCACATTCGATCCGACCAATTTTTACGGCAGTGCCAGCGTAACGAAAACAAGTCGCTGCCAATGTAACGCATTGGCTGACACCCACGACTTCCTTCCCAAGACGACTTTCACATACGAGGCTTCGTCAGCAACATGTCATACGCCTATTCTCAGCCATACGGATCTGACGGAAGAATCCGCTACGTTCAGTTGGAGGACAAATGGCGACGAGACAAGTTGGCAGTATCTATGTCTTCCGGCAGCCACGATGTTAACCGACGCGCACTGGGATGATGCCACTCTGACCAACGAAACCTCGGTCACAGTCAACAACTTGCACAACAAGACCATCTACAAATTCTATATCCGTGCATATTGCAGCGATAGCGAACAGAGTCTTGTGGTTCACAACACATTCGAGACATTATGCGGTGTGGAAGAGTTGCCGTTTGTTGAAAATTTCAACAGCCTCGTCGCAGGTATTCCCGATTGCTGGGACAACTCCGAAGGCACAACAAGCAATCCTTCCTACCGGTTCAATCATTACGAAACTGGAGCAGACGAGGATGGCGGATGCGTGCGGTTTAACTCTTGGTTGAATGCAAACGGCAACACCAATTTTCTGAAAACCCCTGAGATTCATATCTCAGATCCGGCAACCTTACTATTTCAATATATGAACCCTTGCGGCAGTGATCTCACTGTATATTACGCGATTGACGGAGGAGAGCCGACTGCTTTTTCCGAACTAACGAGTCTTGCTACCAAGACTGAGTGGTACACTCAATCGGCAGATCTTCCGGCAGCCTGCGTGGGGCATGAAGTAACCATCATCTTCAAGGGCACAAGTAACTATGGTTACTCGTCATCATTCATCTATATAGACAATGTTTCCGTCAAAGCAGTCGCCCACATGTTCACCAACGAAGCCGGTGACGGCTCATGGAACAATACGGCAAACTGGGACGAGGGAACTCTTCCGACGATTGACGATGACGTAATCATCCGGCAGCCGATTACAATTGACATCGCCGATGCACAAGCCAAGAGCATCATCCTCGACCAGCGTCGCAAGCACACCGGGCAACTCGTCATCGAGCCGAACAAAGGCTTGGTCGTAGCCGAAACGATCAAGGTCAATGACGGTAGCGGATTAGTCGCTACCACCGCAGCGGATCTGGTGCTTGAGTCATCGGCGGCAGGTAACGCCACGCTGATCTTCGACAACGACGAGAACCAAGCCACTGTACAGCAATACTCCAAGGCGTCTATCGGCGAGCACTGGAACTGGCAGTACATCGGCTCACCGCTTGCCGACGGCAACGCGCTGAGTGACTACTACGGCAGTTACCTGTACAAGTGGGACGGTGGCTGGCAAGTCGTGCCGAACGGCGCAGACATGGAGCCGTTTGCAGGTTACTGCATCACCCAAGCCAATGCTGTCACCCACACGATGGATGGAACACTCGTACCGACCACCTCTGCATCGTTCACGCTCGGCAAGGATGAGGATCTGGTGATTGCCAACAGCTGGACAGCACCGATCTATATCGGCGGATTCACCGAAGAGACGTTCACCAGCGAACCGGCAACGATCTACCTGTTCAACACCGGTCACGCTGAGAACGGTGCAACGGAAGGCACGGAAGCCGGAACGTACGAGACGATCCCCG
>CAJOFU010000078.1 GCA_905233935.1 Paludibacteraceae bacterium | reverse complement strand
GCCGGTAATGATGAAAATGGTGGAATCCTTGCGCATACAGGGCACGGTTGTCTGGGTCGCTTCCGTACGGTCGTACCACGGCGGAGTAGTGGTTGTTTTGCCGCCTTCTGTGTTTCGGATATGACCCATGTACTGCGCCATCGTGTAGTCTTTCTGCCCGCCGGTGTTGGCATAGAGGTTGGCGAACGCACGCTCTTTGACGGGTCGGCGCGACCAAAGGATAAGGCTGTCTTCCAGTTCGTCGAGAGTCTCATATTCCTGCGCAAGGATACGTGCAGTGGGTTCGGTGATAAGGATCGTGCGCGGTGTGAACTGCTGGCTGCTGCCTAAAGCGCACTGACCGCGTTGGGAGATGTCCCATGCAATAAGTTGCATGATCTTCTGCGGGTCTTGGGTGGAGACCGCCATGTTATTACCCCATAGGAGTGCCGATGTGACGGTAACTGCCGATTCGTTGATGCCCAAGCCCTGACGCACGTGCAACGGTTCCCAACCGACACGCTGGCATGCCGCATCGTCCTCCATAATACACCATGCCATTGGGTAACCGAACGTGCCCATACGGTTGGACTTGATGTAATAGCCCATCATATTTATAATAGCGAGGTTGAGGAAGCGACCGATACACATATTCGCCTGCTCATTGATCTGTCCTTGTCCGTTGTCGATGCCGAGCTGCCGTGCCATCGGTCCGTTGATGATGCAGTAGGGTGCCCAAGCGTGGGTGGAGAGAAGGGTGCGGCGGAACTCAGGACCCGCCATCGCCTTCGTCATAGCAATCAGCAGCGGCATGTATTCAGGTTTACAACCGGACATGATAGCGTTCACCGCTACATGCCAAGCGGTCACGTTACGATATGCGCCGGGCATGACGACCACCGTCTCATGCCACTTGTAATCGCAATACTCCAGATAGCGGTTCGTCTCGTCGTAGGTAGGCGGGATGAACGGCAGGACACAAAGAACGAATCAATCTGGCGGATAGAGCCAAAGAACACATCGTCGCGCAGATCGCCGTGGTCGGCGTTCTTGGAAGCATCTATCTCGGCTTGCGTGATAGGCGTGGTAAGCCATGCAAGTATCTGCGGCCATGTCACATTGCGGGTGTTATCAATCAGTTGCTGCTCCGTGTGCGTGGCGAACGCACCCGGATACTCGGCAGTACGCAGCACCGCGATACCGTTGTTATAAGCGGTATATTTGGCTTGATCGGTGAACCCGGGACCAGCCACCACAACCGCAGGGATGCCGAGATACTCTGCGGCAATCGCCGAACCTGTTTCTTTGGGCGTGCAGATACCACAACCGCCATTGCCGCAAATAACGGCATCCACATGGTGATCAATCAGCTTCTGCTTGAATTCTTTCGCTTGCTGACGGTCAATCCCCATGCCTGCGTACGGACCGGCATACCCCATCACATCGGTCAGAAGAACCGTCACGTTGGAATAGTTATCTTCGATGATCCGTTTCAGTTCGGGGTGCGTCACGTGCGCCATAAAACTAACGCCAACGATAGCAATGGTCTTGTTGTCAAGGGTTGTCAAACGCGGTGCCTGCTCGATATGCGTCACCATGCTACGGCCTACCGGTGATACGACAGCAAAATTCTTAAACTCGTCTTCGGGTGCATGGCAAGTCGTGTCGCAGATAACGCGTCCGAAACTCGGAATACTGAGCACTAAAAGTGCTAAAGGAAGAAGGATTCGTTTCATGTTATGTTGTGTTTGAAATTGTCTCACACTTGTATGATGCAGCAAACCCGCAAAAGTTAAATCGGGGAGTGTTTTTTTACAAAAAATGATTTAAGGATGTGAAATTAGCTGCAATTTTCGGAAAAATGCGATAAAAATGCAAAAATATTTGGTTGGTTGGAAAAAATATAGTACTTTTGCGGCGATTTTTGAAATTTAATCGGATTAAAACAGAAAAATAACATCAAAAGTATGGGAAATATTCGTTTTGAATCGTTGAAAACCGCTTTCGGGCATTCACCTGTAAGCGTACAAGAGCCGGAAGGCAAAGTGAAGGATTATTTTGCGCAGGACGTGTTCACGCGCGAAAAGATGAAGGAATACATTGCGCAGGAGGTGCTGGAGCAGTTGTTTGACTATGTTGACAACGGGCGCACCATTCACCGTGACATCGCAGGAGTAGTGGCAATCGGTATCCGCAAATGGGCTATTGAGCATGGCGCCACACACTTTACGCACTGGTTCCAGCCGCTGACTGGCGGCACGGCGGAGAAGCATGACGCGTTCTTCTCACTCGACCGCAGCGGTGCGTTATTGGAGGAGTTCAGCGGCGATTCGCTCTACCAGCAGGAGCCTGACGCATCGTCTTTCCCGAGCGGCGGCATACGTAATACGTTTGAAGCCCGCGGTTACTCCGCCTGGGACCCGAGTTCCCCCGTTTTTCTTATCGGTGACACGCTTTGCATACCGACCGTGTTCGTCGCATATACTGGCGAAGCCTTGGACTACAAGACACCGCTTATCCGCTCGACCGCCGCTCTCTGTCATGCGGCGCGCGAAGTTTGTGCGTACTTTGACAAACAGGTTAAGCACGTGCATGCCAATCTTGGTTGGGAACAGGAGTATTTTCTGGTGGACGAGGCACTGTACAATGCACGTCCGGATTTGATGCTGACAGGTCGTACGCTGATGGGACACAACAGCGCCAAGAGCCAGCAGTTGGAAGACCATTACTTTGGCGCTATTCCTGCGCGTGTACTCGCATTCATGCGCGAATTGGAGTATGAAGCCCTTAAGGCGGGCATACCCGTGCGTACGCGTCATAATGAGGTGGCACCCAACCAGTTTGAGATGGCGCCTATCTTTGAAGACGTGAACCTTGCCAATGACCACAACCTGCTTGTTATGTCGATAATGGAACGTGTGGCGGAGCGGCATCATTTCCGTGTCTTGCTGCATGAGAAACCGTATGCGGGTGTGAACGGCAGCGGCAAACATTGCAACTGGTCCATGCAGACGAATACCGGCATTAACCTCCTTGCGCCGGGTAAGAACCCTTATCAGAACTTACAGTTCATTACTTTCCTCGTAAATGTGCTGATGGCGGTTCAGCGCCATAACGGACTGCTCAAAGCAAGTATTGTCAGTGCCACCAACGAGCATCGTTTGGGTGCGAATGAAGCTCCGCCTGCGATTATATCCGTTTTCCTCGGCAAGCAGATTTCCGCCGTATTGGACAAGCTGGAGCATGCCACTGCCGAAGAAGCGATTATTATCAATGCCAAGAAGGAAATGAAACTTGGCGTGGCGAACATTCCCGAGATCCTATTGGACAACACCGACCGCAACAGAACATCGCCGTTTGCGTTTACCGGCAACCGTTTCGAGTTCCGTGCGGTAGGCTCGTCCGCGAACTGCGGTGCCGCAATGCTTGCGCTCAATGCCGCTGTGGCGGAGCAGTTGATGCTTTTCAAAGCGGAAGTCGATAAGCGGATTGGAAAAGGCGAACCCAAAGAACGTGTGCTGTTTGATGTGATCAAGAAATACATCGTGGCATGCAAAGCGATTCGTTTCGACGGTAACGGTTACAGCGACGAGTGGAAAGCGGAAGCCGCAAAGCGTGGTTTGGATTGCGAAACGAGTGTGCCGGTGGTTATAGACCGTTATCTTGCTCCTGAAAGCATAAAAATGTTTGAAGTGACAGGAGTGCTTAGCGAAGCGGAACTGCACAGCCGCAGTGAGGTGAAGTGGGAAACATATACCAAGAAATTGCAGATAGAGAGCCGTGTGATGGGTGATCTTGTGGTGAATCATGTGCTTCCTGCTGCCAAACGCTATCAGACGATGCTGCTGCAAAACGTTTTGGCAGTAAAACAAGTCTTCAGTGCAGACGAGACTGCCAGTCTCAATGAGATGGACTACAGTATTATCCGGCAGATTGAACACCACTCCGGAGCGATTCTGGAAGGTGTGGAGAAGATGACGGAAGCGCGGCACAAAGCCAACCGTCAGCCGGACGAACGTAGCAAAGCAGTTGCCTATCACGATAACGTCTTGCCTTTGATGGCAGAGATCCGGGAACATGCAGACGCGTTGGAACTCATCGTCGATGACGAAATGTGGACGCTGCCCAAATACCGCGAA
>CAJOFU010000077.1 GCA_905233935.1 Paludibacteraceae bacterium | reverse complement strand
GTCGTGGATCGTTTGGCACATCTCGCGGATAGCACTCTCGAAGATGCCGTGCGTTGAGGGGGACGTGATCATACAACCTGCCAAACGGTCTTTGTGCTCCTCGGCTTTGGCGCGCCACTCGGCGATGTCGGTGTTACCCAACTCATCACACTTCACTACCACCGGCTCAAATCCTGCCTGTACACACGACGCAGGGTTCGTGCCATGCGCCGATGCGGGGATGAGCAGCACTTTGCGCTCGGGTGCGTGTTTGCTCAGATAGCCGCGGATTGTTACCAAACCCGTATATTCGCCAGCTGCACCGGAGGTCGGCTGCAAGGTGCATGCCTCAAAGCCGGTAATCTGACAGAGCATCTCTTTCAACTCTTCCTCAATGGCTATATAGCCTTCCACCTGCTCTTGTGGCGCAAGCGGGTGTACGGCAAGGAATCCAGGGAACGTGATTGGCATCATAGCCGCAGCGGGATTGAGCTTCATCGTACATGAGCCTAACGGAATCATCGAGTGCGTCAACGAGATATCTTTGCGTGCCAAGCGGTGCATATAGCGCATCATCTCCGTTTCCGTGTGATATTTTCTGAACACCTCTGCCTGCAGATAATCCGCCTCGCGTACACGGCTCTCGTCGATTGCCCACAATCCCTCAAACGCGCTCTCGTCTTCAATAGGCATACTCATGCCATCAACTACTCCGGCAAACAGTTCGGCGAGGTCGTTCATATCATCGACCGTCACGGTTTCATCCAATGACAAGCCTACCCAACCTTCCTTGTCGTAATACAGGTTGATCTCCGCCTCGTTGGCAGCCTGTTTCAACGCCTCGATGCTCACGCCCTCAGGCAGGTAGATCTTCAATGTATCAAAGAACTCGTTGTTCTCCTGCGTATAGCCATAGGCTTGCAGCATCTCGCTCAGATAGACTGCCTTGCCATGTATGGCTTCGGCGATATGACGCAGCCCTTCCGCGCCGTGATACTCGGCGTAGAACGCAACCATCATTGCACTCAAAGCCTCAGCCGTGCAGATGTTCGAAGTGGCTTTCTCGCGTTTGATATGTTGTTCGCGGGTCTGCAAAGCCAGGCGGTAAGCGGGGCGTTCGTACATGTCTTTGCTTAGACCGATAATTCGTCCGGGCAGTTCGCGCTTGAACTCCTCGCGTGTAGCCATATATCCTGCTGTAGGCCCACCGAATCCCATCGGCAGACCGAAGCGTTGGGCAGTACCGCAAACGATATCCGCATCCAGCGGCTTGAGCAAACAGAGTGCCATCAGATCGGCAATCACAGCCACTTTCATTCCGACAGCATGGCAGTCGTCCACAAACAGCGTGTAGTCCTCTATCGCGCCGTCGGCATTAGGCAGTTGGATGATTGCGCCGAAGTATTCCTCGCTCGGCGTGAAGGCTGCATAATCCCCGATGACCAGTTCAATGCTTTGCCCCAAGGCGCGCGTACGCATAACGGATAAGGTGTTCGGGAAGATCTTACGATCCACAAACACTTTCTTCACCTCATCCTTGACTTGTTGGCGTGAACGCAGATTGCGCATCATCGTCACGGCTTCGGCGGCAGCGGTGGCTTCGTCCAGCAGCGAACAGTTGGCGAGCGGCAGACCTGTCAGGTCGCTGATCACCGTCTGGAAGGCGAACAACGCCTCCAACCTACCCTGCGAGATCTCTGCCTGGTACGGCGTATAGGATGTGTACCACACGGGGTTCTCGAGCACGTTGCGCGTGATAACCGCCGGAGTCAGTGTTCCGTACCATCCGCGACCGATATATGTGCGGCGCAGCTCGTTCTCCTGTTGCAATTGGTGCATCGAATCGAGGTGCTGCTGTTCGGTCATCGCCTCTATCTCGGGGCGTTTGTCTTCCGGCAGCAAGATGTCCGCCGGCATCACCTGACGAATCAGTTCGTCCTCGCTGCCTGCACCTATCACTTGCAACATCTGTTGCTTCTCGGCCTCCGAGAGACCAATGTGTCTTTCAACTAAATTGTTTTGCATGTTATATAACAATATCTATTTCCCGATTTCTGAATTTGTTTTAATGACTATTATCGGGTTTTGGAATTTTCTTGAGGTAATTTGGATTTTCCGGCGAGGGAGTTATGCGGGCATAATGACCGAGGCGAAAATTCAAAGGGCCCAAGAAAAGCCAAAATCTATTACTTATCATGTTTTTTCTCGTATATCGCCTCCTCTACATTGATGATATAGTCACCCATCTTCTCGAACTCGGAGATCGTATCCATGTAGTTCACACCCGTCAGGTAGTCATATACATGGCTGGTTACGTTCAGCGTGTTCTCCGCCTTCAGATCGTCGCGGAAGTTATTGATCTCGCTCTCGATGTTCATCATCTCATGGAACTCGTTGTCGGAGATATGTACCTTGTCGAGTGCCTCAACCATCTTGTTGGCTGCCTGTGCAAGCAACGACTCCATCATCTCGATGTTGCGGTTCTGATCGTCAGTATAGGGCAGTTTGTCGCGATGGCGGTAAGATATATAGCGCGACAGGTTGAAGTTAGCGTCACCCACGGACTCCAGCTCGCTGACGATACGCAGCATCTTGTGTACCTCGCGTTTGGACTGATCGGACAAACGACCGTCAGCTACTTGGTTCAGGTAGGCGGCTATCTCAACCTCCATTCTATCGCATATACCTTCGTACTTCTCGATGCGTGAATAGATCTTCACGAAATCCTGTTCGTTATCGGTGTGGTATAGATCGCTCACCATATCTATCATCCTGCGCGTACGCACGCCAAACACGTGTATCTCGTGCCAAGCCTGCATGATCGAGAGCTCGGAGGTGGACATCAGACCACCGGTGATGAACTTGAGTTGCGAATCTTCGTCGCCCTCCGGACGAGACGGGATGATCACGCAAACGAGTTTCTCCAGCAACGGGATGAAGCCGATGAGAATACAAGTATTGATGACGTTGAACAAGGTGTGGAATGTAGCGAGTATAGCGCTGAGTTTCTCCGGTGACAGGCCGTTCTCGGGACGTACGCCCGGTTCGAACGGTATGCCCCACATCTTGCATACAAGGCCGACGAACGGACGGAACACGATCAGCACCCATATCACACCGAACAGGTTGAAGATCAAGTGCGCCATAGCGGCACGTCTGGCTTGCGGAGCGGCCGACAGAGCGACAATGTTCGAAGTGATGGTCGTACCGATATTCTCACCAAGCACA
>CAJOFU010000076.1 GCA_905233935.1 Paludibacteraceae bacterium | reverse complement strand
GCTCCAGCGAGCCGTTGCCCGTAGTATCGTTGCCCGCCGGAGAGATATAGTACGTGGCGTGCGTAGCCGTGTAGGTCGGTCGTGTGAAGTCCGGGGCGGGCTCTTCGGGTATGACGACCATACCGCCTCCGCCGCCTTGAGGCGCTTTGGCGGTCTTGATTGTCACATCATCCACGTATGTGTTGCCGGAGATGCCACGTATACGTATACTTATGTTCTGCAGCGAGTCGGCAGGTACAGCATGTGCATACGTGGCAAACGAACTGGAGGATGAAGCGATCTTCAGGGTGTCTGCAACTTGCCAGCCAGTCTCGCCTTGACGGTAAGCCACCTCAATGAGCTTGTTGCTGCCACCGGTGCGGTACTTGAACTCGATGGATGCTATACTGTCCAAGACCGGCGTGATAATATAAGCATCATTGGTCTGAAACTTGATAGACACCACACCGCTTGTACTGTTACGCTGTACGCCACCTCCGAAGTACCATGTACCCGAAGGCAGGCTAACAGCCGTTTCAGTAGTCCACGTACCCGCACCGAGACTGTTGAAGTCTTCCGTAAGATCAGCCCATGCTATGAGGCAGCACAGGCTGCAAAAGAGTAAAAGTAAATTGCGCTTCATATACTTGATTGTACTATGTATCTGCTTATTGTCCTGCAGAAACGCCTCCACCACCGCCAAGGCGGTTGAGTTCGTCCATCTGACCAACCTTACGATTCTTATGCTGCTGGTACTGGCCGAACATCCATGTCACGGAGAGCACTACACGCTGCTGGCGAATGGTATTCTTGTACCAGCTGATGTATCCGGATGCCAACCCCTTGTCTTCGTTCAAGAACGATAGCGAGCGCGCCAAGTCCTGCACATTCAGATTGAAGATGAGACCTTTCTGCATGTACATCTTCCTTAAGCCAAAGCTGAGGAAATACGTGCTGCCGCTGGTGTTATATCCGGTGGTCATCGGGCTTGACCAGTTGCCATCGAAGGTCATCGTCCAATCTTTGGGCAGGTATGCTGAGAGCGTTCCACCGGCATAGCCATAATGGCTGCGATTTTCATATACGGGAGTACCATCAGCCTGTTTCTCGTAGGATTTGTTGATAAAATGCAGCCATCCGGCGTTGATGGTGAGTGCCAGCCATGCACCTTGCATTGTTCTTGTGCCGTCTTCCGCGGTCATATACTTCGGAACGATAGGAAGCTCGGTAAGCGATATATTACCGCCATGCGTGGTGCACGTACCGAAATTCTTCCACTGCGTGTACCCCATACCTGTAGGCAGGATGTAGGTTTTTTGCGAGAACATATCCTGCGTGTGGGCAAAGTTGAACGTGACATTCATGTATTGCGTCCAGGACAAGTGCACCTCGACATCATTGTTAAACTCCGGTGTGAGTTCGGTATTTCCCTCCTGATAGCTGTACGCATCCACGTAGGTACGGAACGGGTTGAGCATCCAGTAGTTAGGGCGCTTGATACGCCGCGTATAACTGGCGCTTATGCTGTAATTGGCAAGCTGGTTGCTCGGATTTGAAGGCTGATTGCTGTAGCCCACATACGCTGTAGGGAACGGATTGAAATACGACTTGCGGGTGATAGAATCAGCAGTTATCCAATCGCCGTGACTGAAGGTATATTCTCCGCGCAGTCCGAGTTTGACCGACCAGTGCTCACCAAACTGTTTGCCAACCGATATATAAGCCGCAGCCACGTGTTCGTCATAGCGGAAGGCGCTGGTAGCGGTAGGCAGCCCCACATCATTCACCGTTGAATCGGTGGTCATCCGGTTGCCGGTGGTCGACAGGCCGTACTTCACGCCGCATTCTATGATGCCCGTTTGCCAGAACTTAGTCTGAAAATCCAACTTGGCGCTATAGATATCCACAATCTGGCGGCTGTTGATATTGAGTCCGATGTCGGAGTTGCCGAAATAGGGTTTGTCGTAACGGGTCTCCTGCACATTGTTAGAACCATTGTTGTAGCGGTTATAATCGACGTTCACCGTCAGTTCGCGCTCCAGCGCTTCGGAGAAGGTGTGCGTATAGTTCAGGTTAGCCGTGTGCTGCGGAGCCTGGAGGCGGTTTTGCGAGTGGGTGACACTATTGGTCGTATCCGTACCCTGAATGACGTAGGCAGAATTACGTCCGGGCACAATCTTCTGGCTCACATCCATATATGGCACTTGTAAGATGAAGCCCAAGGTGTTAACGGAATCGATATACCAATCGTTGCCCACCTTCAGCATATAATACTGGAAATTCATATTATAGCCGGACTTGGAGTAGTTCTCCATAGTAGGCGTTTTGCGATAGGACTCGAAGTCGATATCGTTCTGCGCAAATACTTGCGTCAGTTGGCCGAACGTGTAGGTCTTCTCGCCTCGATAGTTGAGCATGAGGGAGAACATTTCCTGATTCAGCCACCGCTTGACATCGCCGAAGTACATGCCACCATAACCGGCAGCCAGCATGCCGTTCAAGCCCTTCATCATGTTGCGCTTGGTCTTGATATTGATGATACCGCCTTGCCCGCTGGCGTCATATTTGGCGGAAGGATTGGAGATGATCTCAATCTTCTCGATGGTGTTTCCGTCCGTTCCGTCCAGCATGGCTTTCAGCTGCTGTCCGCTCAGGTACGACGGTTTGCCATCGACCCATATCTCCACTCCCTTGCCGTTGACGGTGATGTTTCCATCCTTGTCAATTCGCACACCGGGAGCGCGACGAAGGATATCATTGCCGTTGGAGCCTGCGGACAGCGGCGAAGCACTCACGTTCAGAACCAGCTTGTCCATCTGCCTCTCAATCAGCGGTTTCTTGGCCTTCACTTCCACCTCGCCGAGTTGCTCGGTCTCTTCCCGCAGTACAAAATCCGGTCCGCCGAACGAGGTGTGATAGCCTACATAGGAGGCTTGGATGATAATAGGAAGCTGACTATTGACGGCTGAAAACTGAAGGCTATAGTTTCCATCCTCATCTGTGATAGCTCCGGTAATGAGCGAGGAGTCGTTTGCCAACACGGAGATGGTTACAAACGGCATTGCTTCGCCACGCTCATTAACTACACGGCCATTCACCGCCTCGGCAGAAACAGAGACGGCAACTGACAGCATAAGAATTACTGATAAAATAAATTGTTTCATATTGCGCACGTTAAAAAAACGGTGCAAAGATACGGCTTTTTCTGTATAAATCCTATGAAAAAACGGACATTCTGCATTTTTGAGCATTTTTTAGGCAAAAAAGACGGAGAAATCGGCACTTAAAGGTATTCCTAACATCCTGAACTGACTCGGACTGACACATCCCATCTGCTGAAACTCCATTGCCATGTGGCTCAGGTCGTAGTATCCATGCTTCAATGCTACCCCCAACAGATCAATCTGCTTGCCTTCCGCGGCTTCGGTCTGCATGGTCTGCAAGGCTTTATGCAAACGTTGCAAGCGGACGAACTGCTTTGGCGGGATACCTACATATGTGCGGAACACTCGCAACACAGAAGCCATTTCCGCAGCGGCTATATTGCCTTTGGCCTCTTCGCACGCCGCTACTACCTTGCGCAGGCGCGTATAATTGATGTCCTCCTTGCGTGTCATGCGCCCCATGAAGAAAGCATCTGCCGAACGCACGAAATCCTGTACGGTAGATGCCGTCTTGAACAGCAGATCGCAATGTATCAACCCCTGATCGCCATATTCCTCTGCTGTCAGCACTTTGCCCGCCAGTTGCTGCAAGTCGATGCCAAGCAGGGCGTACATCCCGCCCGGTTCGAAAATCAGCATCAGCCCTTCAAACCAGCCGCTGACCGTCGTCAGACCAATCGTCTGCTGGTTGGCACCCAGCAAGGTTAGTCCCTCCAGATGTTTGCCGCCAATCTCCGATACCACATTGCGCATGAACACAAAACTGCCGTAGTTGGGCAGCAGCGGTTGCACATGCTTGCCGTTCACAAAGCGCGGACTGTCCTCAGGAGGAGTCATCGTGTCGGTTGATCCCTCTGCACGTACATATACATAACGCGTTATGTAGGGCCTCAACGCCTCAGCAGGATACAGAATCTGAAAATTCATAATGACCGGTATTTTTCGCACAATGCACGCAGACGGGACTCATCACGGATGATTGCGCGCAGGTTCTCCAGCCCCTGCTGATTGCGCTCGCTGTTAAGCCACAACCGCATATATCCGCCTTCGGCATATTTCTCGAGCAAGTGCTCTTTACTGCGTTGATACAGCGTCTCGAAGTCGGCTTCCGGCAATAGCTTCCTGCTGTATGCCATCGTTCGCTGAATGACCACTTCGGGTTCAATCTGCCTATCGGCTTCGGCTACGATAGCCCCATAGATAGTGCGCGGAGGATTCTTTGCGCTGGCACGATGGTCTTCTATCGCGTCGCGCATGATGAGCAGTTGCTCCCAGGTGAACCACTGCCGCAAGGTATCATCAGCCATCAGTATCTCCCCCGAATAGATATGATGTTTCTCTCGGTCGATACGCAACCCTAAGTCGTGATATGCCGCAATGACGTACGCCATCCGCTCATCGGCGCCATGTTCGCGCGCCAGCTTGAGGCTCTCGTCAATCACCATCAGCGCATGATCGCGCTTGTGTCCGCCGTCAAATGCATCATACTGCGGAAGGATAGCTTGCTCTATGTATTGCTTCAGTTCTTCCATAAGTGACTGCAAAGATACGAAAAATAATTGACATTTGCAAATGTGCCATGATTTTTTTTACAAACAAAGCCGCCTCGCAGTGATGCGCGGCGGCTTCTTTGTTTATCACTTCAGCTCCAGGCCGTGGATTGTGTAGAACTTACCGTTCTTCTCGATGATATCAGATGTTCGCTCCTAACTCGTACGCCTCTTGCAATTTGGCATGACCCGTTATCTCTTTCGGATCATTCACACCGCCGCAGAAAAGATGGGCTTTCAGAGCGCACTTCTCATAGCAGTCGATCCATCCTTGCAGACCGCTCTCGGCACGTTTGGGAGTGAACTCCTCATCCTCGGCTGCGGTGGTCAGCAGGTAGATGTCGCGGAACTTGTAATCCTTCGGGTACATGGCATTCATGCGGTCGATGAGAGTCTTCATCTGACCCGACATCTCGTAGTAATAGATCGGCGTCGCCCAGCAAACAACATCGGCATTGAGTACACGCTCCATGATCGCCGGCACATCGTCCTTGAACACGCACGCGCCTGTCTGCTGACATTTGAGACAACCGATACAAAAGCGTATCTCTTTGCCCCGAAGCGATATTAGTTCCACTTCATGTCCTGCACTCTTTGCGCCTTCGGCAAACTGCTCCGCCAACGCGTGGCTGTTCGAGCCCGCGCGGAGAGAGGTAGATAATACAACTACTTTCATATCTGCTATTTACTTAAGATTCTTCGCGAAGAACTCCGCCAACTTATCCCAGGGGATAAGGTTCTTGGGTTCGCCTTTTCCTTCCGGCTCCGTGAAACCGCCATCATAGAGGTCGCAATGCGATGCACCGGGAATGATAAGCAACTCTTTGTTCTCAGGGCAGGGATTGGGCGCAACCACTGTCTTGTAGCCTTCCGCCTTGCCTTCCACCATGTAATGGTACGCTGCTTCGCCGAAATACCGGCTGTGTGCCTTCTCGCCGTGCATGATCAGAACTGCCGAACGGATCTCATTGATATAATACAGGAAACGGCTGTTGGCATAAGCCTGCGTACCGATAAC
>CAJOFU010000075.1 GCA_905233935.1 Paludibacteraceae bacterium | reverse complement strand
CTGGGTGTGCTTACCGCCTTGCAAATAGATCCCGTACGACGCGCAGTTCGACACCTCAGTATTGACAATCGTTGCGTCGGTATTGAGGCATACGATGCCATAGACAGACATATTGTGTATGCGGCAACCCTCAACCTTAAGTGACGGAAGAGGTGACGCAGTGTTCTCCGACTGACAAAACAGTCCGACATTGCCACTCAACACATCAACGTAACGGAATGTGTATGTGCGTGTTCCCGTGCCGTCATGCAGCATATATATACCGTTCCATTGGCCGGAAGCATGTGCATAGGGAACTGAGTCAAACAGATAGTCAGTGCGATATCCGCGAATGGTAATGGGGTGCTCCAATGTACCTTGAGCTGACACGTTTCCAAGGGCGAAGATGGCAGCATTGTTGTGCATATAGATTGTCGCGCCCGCATCGATATTCAGGTTCATACGGTAAACCAGCGTATCGAGCACAAGATAAGGCTTCTTAGCCGTCAAGCGCTGCATAGTATGATAATCTGCCTTGCGTAAGACCGTCACATCCTGCCCTATAGCCGATAGACGCAACACGGTCTGGTTGCCGTTGTAACTGAACAGGAGCTCGTCGTTGATGATGAGCGGATTGTCCTGGCCGAGCGGATCGATGAACGCACGCACGAAGATAAACGCACTGTCACCGCCACGGATGGTGAGTGACTGCCATCGTGTAGCATCCGCTTCGCCATCCACATTCACGCGGAAGTATTGTCCGTCACGCAAGCGAATAGACTCAATCGTCAGTGCATTCGCGTTCGGGTTACGCAACACCACACGCTGCGTGCTGGTGCCATAACCGGTGAACACCGTATCGAACGGCAGCGAATCCACGGACAACGCCAACCTCAGCGACGGATCGGTACTGATGGTTTCTTCGCGGCAGGAAACGAGGAGAAAAACTGCAACGCTCAATGACAGTAGAACGCACCGTATGCTTGAATACCTCCTGCTCATCATTACTCGAAGTTAAAGATAATGATAATCGCCTGGTTACGCAAATGAGATAACGCGTTGGTATAGAAGTAGTCCGGCTCGGACAGTTCGGGACGCTCACTGATAGGTGTCAGCATATTGTTGAAGCCCACTTGATACCTTATCTCGGGGCAAAGTTTGAACCAGCTCAGGTAGAAGTCACAACCGAGACCGACTGTCAGGAAGTAATCGAACGGACGATGTAGAAGCGGACGCTCCTTATCATTGGTGAAGTCATAACTGATACCCATACCTCCCGTCAGATACGGACGGTAGTTGCCCGTACGCATAGCAGTCCACTTGAGGGTTACGGGAATCTCTATAGGCAATGACAGCAGACTCTGTTCAGGCGCACGACCATACGGAAACGGATTGCCGCTCTCGTTCTTGTAAGTGATCGTTCGCGAAGAGAACTGCAAGGTAGGAGTAACACGCAGGTTGAGGTACTTGGCAAGACGTACGTCGGTAATGAATCCCACCGAGAAACCGGGCAACATATTGCTCACGCGAGCATGAAAGATCTCGCCTTCCTGAGGAATCAACGACTCAGTAACCACATAACTCATCAGGTTCACACCCAAAGAGAATCCGAGGTGAACCGTTTTATCATCGTAGTACGGGTTATTCATCCCCGTCGTCTGCTTGCCTTGGGCAAACAACGGCACGGCAATAACCAATAGAAGCAGTATATTAAATAAGCGTCTTTTCAATTCCAAGATCCAATTTTCAATTATTCATCACCACCACTGTAGTCATCATCACTCGAATTGTCGTTCTGGCGGTTCTGTTTCTTTGAGCCCTGCTGATTACCGAAATTATACGTCAAACTTAGGCTGACCATACGACTATTCCATTGGTTCTCTTGATATTGCCAGAATCCATCACCGTAAGTCTTGCTACGCCGTGCACGCGAGTTGAATATGTCGCGCACATTGAATGCAAGAATAAGTTTTTTGTCGAGGAAGGTTTTCCTCAATCCTGCATCGATCGAGTACGAGTGTGTCGTCATACCTTGTGCCAGCACATGCGGTGAGCGATACCTGCCTGACAACGATCCCGAGAAAGTCTTGGTGAACATGAACTGTGCATTCACGCTCACGTTTGCGGCAAATACATCGCGCCTTGGGATAACCACCGAGAAGTCCTCGCCATACAGATCCGAACTGAATGTACCTCCCTTGTAGCCGTTGTAATACATCTGCACGGATGTAGTGAGATTGATAATCTCGCCAAACAGTTTGTTTTTGGCCACCACCTCTATACCAACCTCATGACGCGTCTTGAAATTCACGTAAGTGTTCTTCATCGTCGTACCATCCATGAACTTGATGTTCTGTATCACGCCCTCGCGGAATCGCCAGAACAGACCGGCGGACAACACGTGACGATCCCAGTTCTTCAGGTAATTCAGTTCGACGCTTGACGAGTACGAAGGCAGCAGCGACGGATTACCGAAACTAATATTCGTCGAGTCAGAGAAGTCCATACGCGGATTGATCTGTCGGCCACGCGGACGCTCAACACGACGGGTATAGTTCAGCTGCAATTCATGTCCGTTGCCGAAGTCATAACTTACGAATATAGATGGATAGAGTTGGAAGTATGTCGTATCGGAAGATAGCGATGTAAGATGTCCTGGAGTGTCATAATACTCCGTAATCAAGTCGCGATGGAAGATCTCCATACGCATACCTGCCATAACGGACAGCCGCTCAGCCACGGTGTAACCATACGTGGTGTAGAGAGCATGTGTATGTTCGTTATTGGTGAAGTTATTGTAATAGTTCTCCAGATGATTTGCCTCCAGTTTGCCTTCGCCGTTCCATGCATCCGATTTCGACAGACGCCAACCGAATGAGGACTGCCAACCTAATCCGAGACGCATATCGGTAGCAATCTTGAATTCATAATCCGCCTTGAGTTGCAGTGATTGGTTGCGCATGTCAGAATATTGGTTCTGTACCTGCTTGTCATCAGGCGTAGCAGTCTCAAACTGCGTGTAGTACTGATCCTGCATGAAGCGGTTGTTGTCGTATTGCGCAGACATCGACAGGTTATGAACCTTACTGATCTCGAACTGCCAACTGAGCAGCGCGTTGTATGTAGGATGCACGTTCCGTCCGCTCTGGTCACGATGGTAGGAGCGCAAGAGTGTCTGGGTATTATCAGCACTCTGTGGCTCCACATAATGCTCAACGTCATAGAGCTCATACAGCACCGGTGCATTACGGAAGCCGGAGAAGAATGTACCGGTCGGGTCATTCTCGGCCGACACAACGGTAAAGCCCGACAGGCCGATAGTCGAACGGTCGGTAACATGTACATCAACACCTGCACGGATAAACATACCTCCGCCGCCACGGTTTTGACCTATACCGTCCTTGATAAGGCGTGTAGTATCGGCGGAATTGAAATTATAGCGATCTGAGTACGATACTCCGTTGGCGTTACGATAGTTGTAGCCGACGTTCATATAAGCATCCACAATGCCCTTGTTGAAGTTGAAATTGAATCCGAGTTTGCCGCTTGGCATAGTCGTCCACGGTTTGGCGAGTGCATAGTCGATACCGGCATTCACTGAGCCGTAGTATCCGGCCTTACGGTCCTTCTTGAGCACAAGGTTGATGATTCCCGCAGTACCTTCCGGACTGAACTTAGCCGAAGGATTGGTGATGAGCTCTATCTCCTTGATAGCATCAGCAGGCATCTGTTGAAGGATCTCCGCACGGTTCTCAGCTGTCAGACCGGCAGGTTTGCCGTTGATCCAGATCTCCACATCCTCAGAATTACGCAAACTGATCGTTCCTTCCTGATCA
>CAJOFU010000074.1 GCA_905233935.1 Paludibacteraceae bacterium | reverse complement strand
CGATGCCGCTTACCAAGCCAATGTAGGTACATGGCAATACACCACCGGTTCGACCTTCTACTGGGCACACGATAGGGACGGCTATCAGTTCCGCTACCGTGCTGTATTTGCTTACTAATATCCAATACTATGAATACTAAAAACGTAAGAGATATGAAAACAAAGTTTATGATGATCCTTGCCCTGTTGCTGACCATGGTGCAAGGCATATGGGCACAGACCCCCATGACGAAGACAGGTGACAACACCTGGACTGCGCCGATGCCGGCATATAACATCCTGTTGCATGCTGACTATTGGGGCGAGTTCGCTATTTCGTATGAACTCAACGGCGGAGTCAATCACGCAGACAACCCCGCCATGTACTACGAGGATGAGCAGGTAACACTGAAGGCTCCGCTCAAAGAGGACTACATCTTCCTCGGTTGGACAGGCTCGAACGGCGAAACACCGCAAGAGGCAGTCACGATAGCACAAGGCTCTACAGGTGATAAGAACTATATCGCCAACTGGCAACTTGACGAGGAGAAGGTAAAATTAAGATTGTTGACAGAGTTGTACAATGCCCTCGGTGATGATGTTTGGACGGGTTACGGTGCTAATACGGGTGTTATCAGCTACAGCCGTGGTGACGAACCTAACTCCTTCAAGGCAACGTTCATGGGTGGTACGTACTCCTTCGATCTGCCGTTTGAGGCATTTACGTCGGTAAGCAAGACGGAAAACGAAGACGGTTCGCACACCTATACCTTGGTAGTCAATCTGCCTGCACAGACAGGCTTGAGCTCAGAGACCTTGCATGTGACGATGAACGCCAACGGTGAGATCACGGATATGGATAGTGAGAACGCAGGTATCGAGATGCAGAAAGAGGAAGGTCCTGTAACGGGCTGGGCCGCATTGCAGGCAGCAATGAACAACGGCGGAGTTGTCAAACTCGGTGAGAATGTCATTGCCGAGAGCACCGACGAAGCATTGGTTATCCCGGCAGACAAGACGGTCGTACTGGAGCTTAACGGCTTTAGCATCAACCGTGGATTGACAGCAGCCGTAGAGAACGGTAGTGTAATCGTTAACAACGGAACCTTGGCTATTATGGGCGAAGGTGTGATCACCGGCGGTAACACAACCGGTAACGGTGGTGGTGTGCTGAACAACGGCATCTTTACGCTGTACGGCGGCGAGATCACGGGTAACGCAGCTGCTATCGGTGGTGGTGTCTACAACAACGGCGGTGCACAAGGCTTCTGGATGACGGGTGGTCTGATTGACAACAACGCAGCAACCACGAACCCTGCTATCGGTGGAGAGGTTATCTTCAATGAGAATGCAGCCGTACAGATTGATGCTGAGGGCACACAGGTAACTATCGAGCAAGCTTTGGCTAATCTGGCAACCTACAGCTATATCAAGCCTGTTATGCCGAACTACGAAGATCTGACCCCGACTACATTCGCTATCGCTCTTAAGAGCGGCACGGAGAATGCAGACCAAGTGGTACTCAGCACAGAGACTGCACTCGAAGGTATTGTTATCTCCGTTACTTCGAAAGAGGGCTACGAGATCACGGATTTCACGGCTTACTATGTGGTTGTCGAAGAACAGTTGGGTATTAGGTACGAAATCGATGCAACGCTCGATCCTGAGACCGGCGCATACTCCTTCACAATGCCTGCTGCCGACGTAACGATCGAGGCTACGATTGTTAAGAAGCAAGCAACCGCTATTGATAACGCCGCAGTAGATACCAAGGCTACGAAGCGCATCGAGAACGGTCAGCTGCTGATCATCCGTGACGGCAAGACCTATAGCGTTGTTGGTGCTGTGGTTAGATAGTTTGAGATAGTTAAATCATTCAGCTCGGCGGGATTGGTTTCCCGCCGGGTTACAAGGCGGAGAAAACCGCTAACGAACATTAACATATTTGGGAAACCACAATTTATAGGCTATTTTGTCTAAAAATGCAAAAATATCAAAGTTTTAGACAAAAATATTTGCATATTTCAAAATATTTTTGTATCTTTGCAGCGGATTTTGTATAACAAGCTATACAAAATATGTTTAAATTTGTATAATATATCATACAAGAAAGGACGAGTATGCAACGGTTATTTCAACTCCAAGAGCAGTTACTGAACTTGACGCCAATGAAGATTGTGCGGCAATGTGCGTCTAAAATCAATTGGAATCAACCGTTGATAGCGATCCGTGGTGCACGGGGTGTCGGTAAGTCAACTATCATTCGGCAATATATTCGCAGCCATTACGCCAAAAAAGACCAAACGGCACTATACTGCTCGTTAGATGCCAATTACTTTGTGGATCATTCCATTTTGGATTTGGCAGAACAGTTCTATCGGCTAGGCGGCAAGCACCTGTTCTTGGATGAGATACACAAATACATGAATTGGGGACGGGAGATAAAGGAAATCAATGACTATTACCCGGATCTGAAAGTAGTCATCAGTGGAAGTTCATTACTGAGTCTTACGCAAGGCGAGGCTGACTTATCTCGGCGGTGTATGAACTATGATATCCCGGGACTTAGTTTTCGGGAGTACCTGCAGTTCTACGAAGGAATAGATTTGCCGACTTGCTCATTGGAGGACTTCAAAGACTTGCATGCATTTATTGGGCAAATCCATGAGAAATGCAAGCCGATGGCATACTTCGACAAGTATCTCAAATATGGCTACTACCCGTATTATAAGAACAATCCTGTCGAGTACTACGCGCTAATCAACAATGTGGTGCGGTACGTGATAGAGGAAGAGTTGCCGCGGATATGCAAGGTTGAATTGGACAATACGCGGAAGATCAGGGCGCTGATGAACATCTTGGCAGCCAGTGAACCGTACGAAGTAGATATATCGAAGATGTCGGTGCAGAGTGCGTTGCAACGGCCTACGGTGTTGTCGTATCTTAAGTTCCTGAACGATGCCAAACTGCTGAATCTGATTTATAGCGATCTGTTGAACGTCAAGAAGATGCAGAAGCCGGATAAGATATACATCGAAAACACCAATATGCTATATGCGCTATCCACACATCCGATTAAGGAAGGCACAATACGCGAGACATTTGCCGTTAACCAACTCAGCGTAGGGCATGAAGTCGAATACGGCAAGAAAAAAGGTGATTTCAAAGTGGACGGCAAATACACCTTTGAAGTTGGCGGATCAAGCAAGGACTTCAAACAGATTGCCGGAGTGCCGGACTCCTATGTGTTGGCGGACGATATTGACTTTCCGTTCGGAAACAAACTCCCGTTATGGATCATCGGTTTCTTGTATTAGCCTCTACGTAACGAGCTCTTTCCCCAAGCGGTAATTAACCCTATATATTAACCGAGCCGCAAGGCTCATAAAACAATTTATCATGATGAAAAAATTATTTACATTTCTCCTCGCCCTCGCATTGGGCGTAGGGACGATGAACGCAGATCCGACGATTTTCGCTAACTTTACGGCAACTGCCGGTTCTGGTGGTTTCAGTGGAGAAGATTATTCCAAACTGGTAGATGGCAAGTTTATTAGTTCGGATTGGAGCAAATGGTGCGCCAACGATGGTCACAAGAGCGTTCCGTCGGGCGAGTCGGAGGCTTGCTGGTGGGTAGATTTTGAGGCAAGTACAGCCATTAATATAACCGGTTATATCCTGACTACCGGTAATGACAATGGCAATAATAGCGGACGCAACCCGAAAAATTGGGTCATCAAAGCGAAACTCAATGCGAGTGACGCATGGACTACGATTGCTACTGTTACTGATGATGATGTTATGGAAAATGCAAATTTCAAAGACTTTGCATTTTATTTGGATCAACCGGGCACGTACCAATACTTCCGCTTTGAAATTTTGGCAAATCAAGGCAGCAACGTGATGCAGCTTTGCGAGTTACGTCTCACCTACAGTACAGAGCCGGCTCCGACTAAATACACCGTAGCTCTGAAAGAAGGCACGGCTAATGCCGACAAAGTAATTTTGAGCGCAACTTCTGTTTTAGCAGGCAAGACCA
>CAJOFU010000073.1 GCA_905233935.1 Paludibacteraceae bacterium | reverse complement strand
CAATTGTATTTGGAACAAATAGCGAACATACTATTTAAGTCCGAGCAATGTACAGCCTTCTGACAGAACATATTGAGATCGACCGCGAGCAACGCAGTGTGCGGTGTGACGGAGAGACTATTCACCTCACCGGTTTGGAGTATGGATTACTGGATTATCTTTCTTCGCACGCCAATCGCATTTGCACTCGCGAGGCAATCCTCGACCATGTGTGGGGCAAGACCTTCCGCTACGACACCGGCACGATTGACGTGCATCTCAACGCTCTGCGCCGAAAGTTAGGCTTCAGCCGAAGCCACCCGATAGAGACCATCCGTGGTATAGGATTCGTCTTTCACATTGAGCAGGCGGCAACGCTCTATACCATTGATCTGCAAGCGTTTCTAATTGAATGGTTACGAAGGCATGATGCAGAGATCACCGCGAAAGGTCTGGTCGCGCAAATGCACTTGACACCATTTGTCAATGAGATTACCATTGAACCTAAAGCCTTGCGACAGATGTTAGACAGTGTACTCTCGGCGCTGTTGCCCTCCTCTCAACCGGGGATATTGCGCCTTAGCAGCAAACTGACAATACAGTATTTCATTCTTTCATTAGAAATCAGCGGAACGATCAACGAGTTGCGTATCCCTATTTATGGGGATTTCGCAGAATCTTAAGGAAATCTTAACCTTTATTTAAGAAACTTTTTGTACCTTTGCACTCGCTTTCAGTTGTAAACAATAGAAATATTCAACAATGCGTGCAAAGGTACTTGTTATATTCATGCTAATAGCGTGCTCTGCACTGGCGCAAGTAAGTGAGGGTATAGAAAAGAGCAAAGTGTACCAGGGCTTCTCGGGTGGCATGATGCTGCACACGGGCTACTTGTTCGGTCAGGACGATAATGCCCCGCAGACCGCTGACGGCCGGTTATGCAGCCCGCAGGGTGCGTTGTTCGGCATAGGCGGAGCATTGCGCGTACATCTATGGCAACATCTTCGAACGGGCTTTGAAGGCTTTGTGAGTACGATGCCAAGTGGTACTACTGATTGTAAGGATGTACTCAAGGACGGCAGCTATGTCCGGATGGGTTGCGGCGGCGTGCTGGCTGATGCCTGCTGGCGAATGGATAAAGCTTGGCCCTATATCGGCGGAGTCATTGGCGGAGGTTCGATGAAAGGACTGTATATATTGGACGGTGACCAAAATAGTTGGGAACAGGATGCCAACAGCACGTTTCACAAGCAATCGTTCTTCTATGTCACCCCGTACATCGGCTGTGATTATTGTTTGACGCGGAAGGTGCATCTTACTTTCCGCCTCGATTGGATGCTGGCTTTTCACAAAAGCAACTTGTGTATGCCCACCGGTCCACGGCTTTATTTTGGATTTATGTTTTGTCACTAACATGAACTTCGAAGGCATTCTTTTGGGTGCAGGTGCATTCCTGTGTATCGGACTGTTTCACCCGCTGGTGATCAAAGCGGAATATTATTTTGGCGTCAGGTCTTGGTGGGTTTTTCTAGCAGTCGGTCTGCTAGCCGCAGCTGGTTCGCTGTTCGTCGCCAACACATACATTTCCATCTTCCTGGGCATCTTCGCGTTTTCGGCATTTTGGGGCATCGGCGAGGTGTTTCACCAGCGTGAACGCGTGCGCAAAGGATGGTTCCCGATGAATCCGAAACGTAAAAACGAGTACTAAAACGCTTCCAAAAACAATATTTTCCCATATATATTTGCATATATGGGATTTTTTTTGTACCTTTGTACGCTAATCAATAAAACAACTATGACTATGCAAACCATCTATGATTTTACTGCCACTTCCAACAGAGGCAAAGAGGTGAACTTCGCTGACTACCAAGGCAAGGTACTTCTAATCGTCAACACCGCCAGCAAGTGCGGCTTCACGCCTCAGTACGACGGGCTGGAAGCTCTGTACAAGCAGTACAAGGACCAGGGTCTGGTGATCATCGGCTTCCCGTGCGACCAGTTCGCTCATCAGGAGCCGGGCAGCGACGAGCAGATTGAAGAGTTCTGCCGTTTGAACCATGGCGTAACTTTCCCGCTCATGGCTAAAACCGATGTCAATGGTGCGAATGCCCACCCCATCTTTGAGTTCCTCAAATCACAAGCGCCTACCGAAGAGTACAACGGTCTGAAAGGCAAAGCCACACATGCTATGCTCAAGCGAATCAGCAAGAGTGTGGAGAAACCGAGTGACATACTATGGAACTTCACCAAGTTCCTCGTCAGCCGCGAAGGCAAGGTCGTCGCCCGTTTTGCTCCGGTTGCTGAGCCGAAGGATTTTGAGAAGAACATTGAAGCCGAACTGTCGTAACAATGACGATCATCTTCGATTTAGACGGCACCTTGCTCAACACAATCGACGATTTGGGTTACGCGTGCAACTATGCGTTGGAGCATACCGGTTATCCGACGCATCCGATTGCCGAGTATCCGCGGATGGTAGGCAATGGCATCAACAATCTCATCCGTCGCGCTCTGCCGGAAGCGGAACGAACGGAAGAGAACATCCTGCGTGTGCGTGCCCACTTCGTGCCATACTACGATGTGCACAACTGCGATTACACCCGTCCGTATGAAGGAATGCCCGAACTGTTGCAGACCCTCAAAGCACAAGGGCACAGGCTTGCCGTAGCGAGCAACAAGTACCAGGCCGCGACAGAGAAGATCGTCAACCACTTCTTTCCCGGAGTGTTTGATGTCATCTTGGGTGAACGCGAAGGTGTCGAACGCAAACCGAATCCGCAAATCGTCTTCGACATCCTTTCATCCTTCACCCCTTCATCCATTCATCCCTTATACCTCGGCGACAGCCTTGTTGACAGAGATACCGCACGAAATGCCAATGTGCCGTTTGTTGCCTGTTCATGGGGATTTGTTCCGAAGCAGCAGCTCATTGCCGAACAGATTATCACGATCATTGACACCCCGGCAGATATTCTTCCGTTAATTGAAGCATAACTCAACCATACTGTATATGAAACGTATTTTATTGGCACTTCTGTGTGCCGCATGTATCACATCTATGGAAGCGAAAACATTAGTGGCCTTTTTCTCTGCCACCGGCACGACCAAAGCCGCAGCCGAACAGCTCGCCAAACAACATGACGCCCGTCTGTGGGAGATTGAGCCGGCTCAGCCTTACACAGCAGCCGACCTCGATTGGCGTAACGACAAATCCCGCTCATCTGTCGAAATGAATGATCCGGAAGAGCGCCCTACCATCAAGCAATGCACGGACATCACGCCGTACGATACCATCTATGTCGGTTTCCCGATCTGGTGGGGTATCTGTCCGCGAATCATCAACTCATGGCTCGACAACAACCTGCCGCAACTGGAAGGCAAGACTCTCATCCCCTTTGCCACCAGCGGCAGTAGCGGAATCGGCGAGGCCGAGACTTACCTCAAAAAGACCTACCCGACGCTGAAGTGGCAGAAAGGATTGTTGTTAAACAAGCGCTGAACAACGTAATGAAAGCAACAGATGTAATCCGCCAAGCGACCATAGTGGATATACCTCGCATCATTGATCTGCTGCATCAAGTGGATATGGTGCACCACCGGTTGCGGCCGGATCTGTTCAAACCGCACACCACCAAGTACAGCGAGCAAGAACTTGCAGCGATGCTTGGCGATAGCAGCAAAACGATCTTTGTATATGATGACGGCCATATACAAGGCTATGCATTTTGTCAGATCAGCGAGATCCGAGGCGACCGCCTGCTTTGTGACCGCAACACCCTGTATATCGATGACCTCTGTGTGGACGAATCAGCGCGCGGCCGGCACATAGGCAAGGCGCTGTTCGGCTATGTGCGCGAATACGCGCAGTCAACAGGTTGCCAAGCCGTCACGCTCAATGTCTGGACAGGTAACGATGCTGCACTCCGTTTCTATCAGAACATGGGTATGCAACCGCAAAAAACAGGCATGGAAATCAAGTTGTAATAGTTGAATTGTTAAACACCTTGTTATAATCACCGCAATATGCTAGGAAATTTTAAGTACCACAATCCGACAAAACTGTATTTCGGAGAAGAGTCCCTGAACTACCTGCGGACTGAGTTAAACAACTTCGGCGAGCGTGTGCTGCTCAACTATGGCAGCGGCAGCGTCAAACGCAACGGCATCTATGATGAGGT
>CAJOFU010000072.1 GCA_905233935.1 Paludibacteraceae bacterium | reverse complement strand
CATGATGAAGGATTGGCCGTACTTGCTCATCTCGGATGGTACGTGTCATAACCTCGCGCTGAACTTGCAATTAAGCCGTTCGTCCATTGACAACCCGATCTACACACGCCGCGGTTCGCAGTTCACCTTGGGCCTGAAGATCACGCCGCCTTGGTCGCTGTTCAACAAGAAAGACTACTCACAGATGACTACCGATGAGCGGTATCACCTGATCGAATACCACAAGTGGACGTTCAAGGGCAAGATTTTCACGCCGCTGACACGTGACTCCAAACTCGTGCTGATGTCGCGCTTTGAGTTCGGTTACCTCGGACATTACAACAAGTACGCCAAGTCGCCGTTTGAGTCGTACTACATGGGCGGTGACGGCATGTCGTCGTACTCGTCGTACGCCACGGATTATATCTCGATGCGTGGTTACTCATCCGGTTCACTCACGCCGTACGACCCGCAGACGGGACGAAACATGGGCTACGTGTATAACAAATTCACCTTGGAGCTCCGCTACCCTATCTCGCTTGAGCAGAACGCGACGATCTGGGCACTCGGATTCCTCGAGGCAGGTAACTGCTTCGCAGACATCAAGGACTACAACCCGTTCAACCTGAAACGTTCAGCCGGTGTGGGTGTGCGCGTGTTCCTGCCGATGTTCGGATTGCTCGGTATAGACTGGGGCTGGGGCTTCGACAATATCAACGGCAGCGACCAGTACGGCAAGAGCCAGTTCCACTTCGTCTTAGGTCAAGAATTGTAAAAAAAATATGAAAAGATTTATTGTATTGATGATTAGCGCGTTATGCGCAATTGGCGGCATGCAGGCGAAAGATAATTCCGTCGCTTACGTCGATATGGCATACATTTTGAAGAATCTACCACAGTACGAGACTGCAAACGAGCAACTGACGATGATTGCCAAGCGTTGGCAAAAAGAGATTGACGCTCTGGAGCAAGAAGTGCGCGTGATGACCACGAACTACCAGACCGAGCAGATCTTCCTGTCCGAAGACATGCGTCACCGCCGCGAGGAAGAGATACTTCAGAAGGAACAAGAAGCCATCGAACTCAAGCGCAAATACTTCGGCGAGTCAGGCGAACTGGTCAAGAAACGCGAAGCACTGCTCAAGCCTATACAGGATGAGATTTATGCAGCCATCCAGGAACTCGCCAACGAGAAGCATATAGACATCATCAAGGACCGTTCGTCCGATCCGGGGTTGCTGTATATGTCGTCGAAGTTGGATTACTCGGATCAGTTGCTGCAAAAACTCGGCGCAAAATAACCCCTCGGAATCTCGAAATATCGAAGTATCGAAAATTATTAAAACAACGAATATGAAAAAGATTGTAATGATTATTGCGGTTCTGGCTTTGACGCTGACCGCCAATGCACAGAAGTTCGGCTATGTTAACACGCAGGAGTTATTCATGCAGATGCCTGAACTCAAAGACGTTCAGGCTCGTATGGACAGCTTGAACAAGCAATACGAGAACCTGCTGATGAACATGCAGGAAGAGTATCAGAAGAAACTCCAGGACTACCAGCAGAAGCAGAGCACTATGCCCGATGCTATGCGTCAGATTCAGGAGGAAGAGTTGTACTCGATGCAGCAGCGTCTGCAAACAACCTATCAGACAGCACAACAAGACGTTGAGCAGAAACGTGGCGAATACCTCAAGCCTATCAACGAGCGCATGTCAAAAGCCATCCAAGAGGTGGGTGCTGCCAACAACTACACTTACATCTTCGACTCGGTGGCTGCTGTGTATATCTCCCCGGAAGCCGACGACGTTATGCCGCTTGTAAAAGCCAAATTGGGCATCAAGTAGTCGAAAATCAAAAGTCGAAAGTCAAAAGCTATGGCAGACGGCTATCTCGAATCGCATTATGCGGAATATGAGAAGCGTAAAGCCGAATGGCTAAAGAAAAAACGCACAACACCTCACCCTCGCAAACCGGAGGATGAGGCGTTGTGATTTCAATTAGTATTCAGAATTCAGTATTCAGTAATCAGAAATCAGATATCAGATATGGAAAAAGTTCAAACAGTATTACGAGACAAAGCATGGGCTCGATGGACAGCACTGCTTCTGCTCGCATTAGCAATGTTCTGCAGTTATATCTTCATGGACATATTGTCGCCTATTAAAGACTTGATGCAGACTGAACGCGGATGGGATAGCACTGCTTTTGGCACAATGGAAGGTGCTGAAACATTCCTCAATGTATTCGTATTCTTTCTTATTTTTGCTGGCATTATTCTTGATAAAATGGGTGTGCGCTTTACCGCAGTTCTATCTGCAGGCGTAATGCTGGTTGGCGGACTCATCAAATACTATGCCATCAGTAGTGCATTTATTGGTAGCAGCGTTGAGACATGGTTCACAAACAACTTGAATTATATTCCGCTATTCGACGAACTCGGAGTATCACCGTTCTATCAAGGCATGCCAGCCTCTGCAAAATGTGCAGCAGTCGGTTTCATGATTTTCGGTTGCGGCTGCGAGATGGCAGGCATCACTGTATCACGCGGTATTGTCAAATGGTTCAAGGGACGTGAGACTGCCTTAGCTATGGGGTCAGAAATGGCTTTAGCACGTCTTGGGGTTGCTACATGTATGATCTTCTCTCCGTTCTTTGCCAAGTTAGGCGGCGTAGTGGATGTTAGCCGTTCAGTAGCTTTCGGAGTAGTGCTGCTGTGCATTGCATTGATAATGACCATTGTGTACTTCTTCATGGATAGAACACTTGATGCTCAAACAGGTGAGGCCGAAGCGAAAGATGACCCGTTCAAAGTTTCGGATATTGGGCAAATCTTATCAAGCGGAGGATTTTGGCTTGTTGCTTTACTCTGTGTGCTATACTACAGTGCTATATTCCCGTTCCAGAAATATGCTGTGAACATGCTGCAATGTAACCTCACGCTCGCACCCGGTGAAGGATTTTGGGCAAGCAGTACAGTGGCTATTATACAATATGCCATCATGCTCGTCGTGGCCGCAGCATCATTCTCAAGTAACTTCATGAAAGAAAAAGCACTCAAGCAGGGACTGATGATTGTTGCTATCATTGCATTAGTTATATATTGCTTTATGGGTTACCACCGCGGTTCGGCAGAAACTATATTTGCCGTATTCCCATTGCTCGCCGTTGCTATCACTCCTATTCTCGGCAATTACGTTGACCATAAAGGCAAAGCTGCTTCTATGTTAATGATAGGTTCACTGCTGCTTATCGTATGCCACCTTATTTTTGCATTCATTCTTCCTATATGCAAAGGCAGTGAGGTCGGTGGTGTGATTGTAGCTTATGCCACGATACTTGTATTAGGTGCTTCGTTCTCACTTGTACCCGCAGCATTATGGCCCAGCGTACCCAAATTGGTGGATGAGAAAATTATTGGTTCAGCTTACGCATTGATATTCTGGATACAGAACATTGGCTTATGGCTCTTCCCTATGCTTATCGGCAAAGTTCTTGACAAAACAAACCCAGAAGGTACTGACGCCCTCGCCTTGGACTACACATGGGCACTTGTTATGTTAGCATGTTTGGGTGCAGCTGCGTTTGCTATAGGATTTATCCTGAAGATAGTAGATCGCAACAAACATCTCGGCTTAGAGGAACCGAACATCAAATAATATTGGGATTTTTGAAATAAGAAAGAGAGTGCGTAAAACAAATCTTACGCACTCTCTTCTTGTTTGATAAGTTCAATGTATATATGTTGCCTACACCTTAGCGTTTGCCATTACTTTTTGTTCTCTTTCGCTATACGTATCACCTCATCGGCTATACGTGCTGCGGAATCGGTCTGCGCGAGGGTAAGGATGTTCTTGCGCATCGTTTCCTGTCGCGTCTGGTCAGAGAGCAGGTCGAGGATAGTTGGCAGGAGTTTGTCGCCGCACTCCACATCCTTCACGAGCAGAGCGGCATCCTTGCGCACAAGAGCCATCGCATTGTGCGTCTGATGATCTTCCGCCACGTTCGGTGAAGGAATGAGTATAGACGCTTTGCCGAGCAGACAGAGTTCACTTATGGACGATGCTCCGGCACGCGACACGACGATATCCGCTATGGCGTAGGCAGCAGGCATATTGCTCAAGAACGGCGTAACGACGATGCCTTGCTGCTTATATGCCGCGATCTTGTCCTCACCAATATTGGCGAGGATCTTGTCGATATAGGTCTTGCCCGTTTGCCAGATGACTTGTATGCCGCGCTCAGCCAATATTGG
>CAJOFU010000071.1:4366-10126 GCA_905233935.1 Paludibacteraceae bacterium | reverse complement strand
ACTGACTGAGATGTTCATGCCAGTACTGAATGAGAAAATTGCTCAATTGGACAATCAATCGTCAATCGTCAATCGTCAAATCGTCAATGACAAAGCGATGGTCGCTAAGGTCATCGGTTTGACGAAGGATCGTGTGAACTTTGTTCCGGAACTATGGGAGCAAACCAACTTCTTCTTTGTGGCTCCAACTGAGTATGACGAGAAATCACTCAAAAAACGTTGGAAAGAAGACTCTCCACGTCACATGATAGAATTGCTCGAACTGCTCGAAGCACAGTCAGACTGGAGTGCCGAGGCGCTGGACAGCGTAGTGATGAACTGGATTGCTCAAAAGGAATATGGCGTGGGCATCGTCATGAATGCCTTCCGTATCTGCCTTGTAGGCGCAGCACGCGGACCGCATATCTGGGCCATCACCGATGTACTCGGCAAAGAAGAGACCTTAACTCGAGTGCGTACCGCATTGACCAAACTGGGTGCCTAGTGCCCTAGATTCCCAGGACCCTAGTCATGACCCCCCGCGAGGCATTACATACATATTTCGGATACGATGATTTTCGGCCATTGCAGTCGGAAATCATCGATTCTGTTTTGGCGGGGCGCGACACGCTGGCTCTTATGCCTACCGGCGGAGGCAAAAGTATCTGTTTTCAGATACCCACCCTCACGATGGCTTTACAAGACGAGGAGCGACGACTGTGTCTGGTCATCACACCGCTCATCGCCCTGATGAAAGATCAGGTGGAGAACCTGCGGCAAAGAAACATACAGGCCGTGGCGGTATATACCGGCATGAGCCGTACCCGGCAATCCGCCGCACTCGACAACTGCCTTTTCGGCAACTACCATTTTATGTACTGTTCCCCCGAGCGATTGGAGAGCGAGAACTTCCGTAAGCGACTTGCTCAGCTGCCTATCGGACTCATCGCCGTGGATGAAGCACATTGTATCTCACAATGGGGCTACGACTTCCGTCCATCCTATCTGCGTATGGGATCTATTCGTCAACTGCTGGCCGAGCAAGGCAAACATATACCCGTTTTGGCCCTTACGGCCACTGCCACACCGCAAGTCATTGCCGATATTCAGTCGCGTTTAGGCTTCGAACAGGAGAATGTACTCAAAATGTCGTATCATCGTGAAAATCTGAGATATATAGTTCGGCGAACAGACACGAAAGATCAACAGCTCATACACATTCTCACCCACGTAGCGGGTTCAGCCATCGTTTATGTCCGCAATCGTAAGCGAGCACAGGAATTGGCTCAATGGATCAACGATCAAATGGCAAATGACCAGATGGCAAATGGTCCAATCGCCAATTTCTACCATGCGGGACTAAGCACTCAGGAACGCAGCCAACGCCACGCATCATCGTTGCCACCAACGCCTTCGGCATGGGCATAGACAAACCCGACGTGCGATTGGTGATCCACTATGACCTGCCCTCCCATCTCGAATCCTATTATCAGGAAGCCGGACGGGCAGGACGGGATGGCAAAACAGCTTATGCGGTGCTGCTGTTCAATCCTTCTGAAGACAAAACCAAACTGCATAAACGGGTGGCAGACAGCTATCCGCCCAAAGAGTTTGTCGAACAGGTCTATCATAAGACCTGCGATTTTCTGCAGATTGGTTTGGGTTCCGGCCTCAACCACACGTTTGCATTGCATCTTGACGAGCTATGCCAAGTGATGCATCTTCCTGTCATTCAGACCTACGCTGCCCTACATCTGCTATCGACCGCCGGATGGATTCATTTTGAGGACGAACGCGAAACAGCCCCGCGTGTGCGCATCAATATATCGCCGGACCAACTGAGCGAATATCGTTTATCCCAAGACCAACTCCTTTGTCTCGACCGACTGATGCGATCGCACACCGGTATCTTCACCGACCTGCAGATCATTGAGCAAGGCGATGCCAAACTGACCGACCAACAGCACGACACACTCGTCTCACTGGCACAACGCGGCATTATCACCTATCTCCCGCGTACGGTTGCCTGCGCACTCACTATGACGCGCGAACGGGCAGATGAGATCTGGCTCTCAGACACGGTCTATGACCTGCGACGACAAACCTATGCTGAGAAGATTCAGGCCATGATCGAATATGCCGAACAAACACAGTTCTGTCGCGAACAACTCCTGCTTGGCTATTTCGGCGAGACCGACGCGCTGCCCTGCGGCAAATGCGATGTGTGTATAGACAAATAAAAAAAGGAACCGTGCGGTTCCTTTTTTTCCTTACTCCTCGTTGAGAGTTATGCGGCGGAAGTCAACGATCTCAACACCTTTTTGTTTGAGAACGTCTTTCACCAATTCTTTCGACTCTGACATGATGTAAGCCTGCTCTACCAAGGTGTTCTCTTTCAAGAACTTACCCAGACGACCTTGTGCGATCATCTCGATCTTCTTAGCCAACTTATCCATGTTAGCCTCGGTCTCAGCAGCCACTTGTGCTTTGATATCGCGAGCCTGTTGAGCCTGCTCAGCAGTGATCCAACCCTTAGCCTGGTTCGACTCGATGTGGTCATCGCTATCTACGTGTGCGGGATTGATACCTGCTTTGCGAATAGCATTCTCTACAGCCTTGTTGATCTCGTCCTGCTTGGTCTTCTCAATAGCCACTTGCAACTCTTTCTGCTTCACTTCTTCCGATACATGATCTGCATCCAGAGCAATCGGCGACATAGCGGCTACCTGCATCGAGATACCGTGAACGGTCTCGTGGTCAGCACCGGCGTTAGCAGCTACGAGCGAAGAGAGTTTGTTACCAAGGTGGTTGTAAGCGTCAACAACTTCACCCTCGATGAAGGTGTAGTCGCTCAGCTCCATCTTCTCACCGGTCACACCCGAACGCTCGGTTACGAGGTCTTGAGCGGTGAAGTCACCGATCTTGAGTGCCTTGAGCGATGCCAAGTCCTTGATCTTGTTGTCTACAGCAGCATCGAGCAGCAACTTAACCATGCCTACGAAGTCTGCATTCTTTGCCACAAAGTCGGTCTCACATTTCACGCCTACAATAGCGCCGAAACCATCTTTGGCTTTTGCCAAAACGCAACCTTCAGAAGCCTCACGCTCCGAACGCTTGGCAGCGATAGCCTGACCGCGCTTACGCAGCAGATCCTTGGCAATCTCAAAGTCGCCGTTAGCCTCTTCAAGGGCTTTCTTTACGTCCATCATTCCGGCACCGGTGATGTCACGCAGTTTTTTGATATCAGCTAATGTTACAGCCATAATTCTAATTAAAAATTAAAAATGCAAAATTAAAAATTATTCGGCGGCGGATTCTTCGGCGGAAGCTTCGGCTTTAGCCTCAGCTACTTTCTCAGCTTCCTCTTTCGGGGCAGCTTTGCGTACGCGGGTGCGGCGCTCACGGGGAGCGGGAGCCTCAGCGGTAGCCTGAGCCTGTGCAGCCTCTTCGTCAGCTTTCTCTACCTTGCGCTCTTCCAGACCTTCCTTGATAGCCTCGCAAACAGCGTTTACGATAACCTCGATGGACTTCTGTGCGTCATCGTTGGCAGGAATAACGTAGTCGATAGGATTAGGATCAGAGTTCGTATCAACGATACCGAATACGGGGATACCCAGACGGTTAGCCTCAGCAACGGCGATGTGCTCTTTCATTACGTCAACAACGAACAGTGCGCTCGGCAGACGGGTCAGGTCAACGATAGAGCCGAGGTTCTTCTCGAGTTTCTCGCGCTGACGGGTGATCTGCAGTTTCTCACGCTTCGACATGTTGTCCATCGTGCCGTCGGTCATCATCTTGTCGATCTGGCTCATCTTCTTCACAGCCTTGCGGATAGTGGGGAAGTTGGTGAGCATACCACCAGCCCAACGCTCGGTGATGTACGGCATAG
The DNA here is from genome assembly GCA_905233935.1 of Paludibacteraceae bacterium. Taxonomy (GTDB): domain Bacteria; phylum Bacteroidota; class Bacteroidia; order Bacteroidales; family Paludibacteraceae; genus Colicola. Next base: position 6,258 of record CAJOFU010000071.1, on the reverse strand, counting down.
CGATCTCCTGAGCCTTGGCAGCGATGATCTCCTGTCCTTGCTTCTTCGTGCTTACGAACAAGATCTTGCGACCCGAACGTGCGATGTTCTTCAGAGCCTCAGCAGCCTCTTCGATCTTCAGGGCTGTCTTGTTGAGGTCGATGATGTGAATACCATTACGCTCCATGTAGATGTAGGGAGCCATGGCGGGATTCCATTTGCGCTTGAGGTGACCGAAGTGGCAACCTGCCTCAAGCAACTGGTCAAAATTGGTTCTCATTTAATTTGATTAGTTTGAATAATGTTAATTATTTGTCCGTTACCGCACAGCGCAGAGAAAAGGCGTTATGCAGCAATCTTGGGGTAGTGGCTGTTGCCAATCCCCAAGATTTGGATGTTAACGTTTACTGAACTGGAAGTGACGACGAGCCTTCGGCTGACCGGGTTTCTTACGCTCAACCTCACGGGCGTCGCGGGTCATGAAGCCTTCTGCCTTCAGTGCACTCTTGTCTTCAGGGTTGATCTTAACCAGTGCGCGGGCGATAGCCAGACGCAGAGCTTCTGCCTGACCTTTGAATCCGCCACCGTCAAGGTTAGCCTTGATGTCATATTTTTCAGCTACACCCAGCTTCTCCAGCGGTTGCTTAACCACATATTGGAGGATCGAGCTCGGGAAATAAACATTCAGGTCACGACCGTTAATCGTGATTTGTCCGGCACCTTCCTTTACATAAACGCGTGCCACAGCGGCCTTACGACGGCCTAATGCATTGATTACTTCCATTGTCTCGATTATTTAAGGGTGTTAATGTCAATTTGGATGGGTTGCTGAGCCTGTTTGTCGTGCTCTGCACCTGCGAACACATACAGATTACCGATGAGCTTGTCGCCCAGACGGTTCTTCGGCAGCATGCCTTTTACTACTTTGCGGATGAGTTTGTCAACGCCTTTGTTCTTCAGGTCTTGCGGAGTGAACTCGCGCTGACCTCCGGGGAATCCCGTGTAACGAACGTAGGTACGATCCGTCCACTTGTTGCCGGTCATACGTACCTCGTCGGCATTGATAATGATTACGTTGTCACCGCAATCCACGTTCGGCGTGAACTGGGGTTTGTACTTGCCACGCAGGAGGTTAGCCACCTTCGTGCACATACGACCAAGAATCTGGTCTTTCGCATCGATAACGACCCAACGTTTCAGGTCACGAGCAGCTTCCTTGCTCACCGATACGGTTTTGTAATTGTTGTATTCCATTTGTTTTGTTTGTTTTGGCTGAATCGACAGACCTCTATTGAGCGCCTTCGCGCACTGCCCAATTCAGCGGTTAAAATAATGTTTTCACGCTTTAGTGCGCACTATGGCGCGAAAAAGCGTACAAAGGTATAAAAAAGTTTTTATATTTGCAAATTTTTGCGTATTTTTTTTCTCTCTACCCGCAAATCGTATTCTTTATGTGACAATCAGATAGACAGAATCTGCATTGCAGCCCATTTATCCGCCTTCACATCTTTCTTTTCGCGGATGGCTTTACTCAGCGGCACATATACAATCTCGTCGTTCTTGATACCGATCATGATACTGCGCTGCTCTTCGAGCAATGCCTGCACGGCTGCCATGCCCATACGCGATGCGATGATGCGGTCGTAAGCCGTCGGGCTGCCGCCACGTTGCAGGTGACCGAGAATCGTCACACGGGTGTTGTACTCCGGATGTACTTTCTCCAGCTCTCTGGCAACGGTCTGGGCACCTCCCTCAACAGCGTGCTCCTGAACGAGTACAATACTGGAGTTCTTGCTCTTGCGGCGTCCCTGACCGATAGCTTCCTCGATCTGCTCCTGGATGGCTGCACGTTCGGGGATAATAGCCGCCTCTGCACCCGATGCTATAGCTGCGCTCAGCGTCAAGAAGCCTGC
>CAJOFU010000071.1:0-4294 GCA_905233935.1 Paludibacteraceae bacterium | reverse complement strand
TTCAGGCTGGTGTCGTAACCGATGGTCTAGTCCGTGCCCCACAGGTCGTTATCAATCGTGCCGGGCAGACCGATGACAGGTACATTATATTCTTGTGCGAGCATGCGCGCGCCTGTGAACGTACCGTCGCCACCGATAACAACAAGTGCATCTATCTGCTCCTTCTGCAAGGTCTCAAAGGCTTTCTTTCGTCCTTCAGGGGTCTTGAACTCCATACAACGGGCAGATTTCAGGATCGTACCGCCACGCTGAATAATACCTGACACGTCTTGCGAGGTCAGTTCTTTGACTTCGTCATCAATCAGTCCCTGATAACCACGATAGATACCTTTGGCCTTGATGCCATTGACGATACATGTACGTACGACCGCACGGATAGCGGCGTTCATTCCCGGCGAGTCACCACCTGAGGTGAGCACACCAACGGTGTTAATCTTGTACTCCATAATTATGTTAGTTTAGTTAGTTTGTCCCTCACTTGCTCCATAAGCCACAGCGGTGTGGATGTCGCTCCGCAGATTCCGATCTTGCAAGTCGAAAGTCGAAAGCCGAAAGTCGAAAGCTTTTCAATGACTTCATCCGGCGAACTGATAAACAGTGTGTTGGGATTAGCGTCTTTGCAATGGTTAAACAGCACCGCTGCATTCGAACTCTTTGTTCCGCCTACAAACAGCACTATATCCTGCTCTCGTGCAAACTGCTTGAGTTGCTCTACTCTATTCGCCACAGCCCGACAGATAGTATCATTTACTTCTAATATAGTATCTGATTTCTGATTTCTGATTTCTGATTTCAATTTATCTGCCAGCCTATGAAACTCTTCCACGCTCTTCGTCGTCTGCGAAAAGAGGTAAATCGGTCGAGTGAAGTCCAGTGCGTCTGCTTCTTCGGGTTTCTCTACGACTATCGCGGTGTTATTCGTTTGCCCTTGCAGTCCGATAACCTCAGCGTGCCCGCGTTTGCCAAAGATCACAATCTGCACACGCGGCTCGTCGTGTTTGTGGGCATTATAGGTGGCTGCTATACGTTCTTGAAGCCGTTTAACCACCGGGCACGTGCCGTCAATAATCGTGTTACCGTTCTGTTCGGCAATCCAGTATGTCGATGGCGGCTCGCCGTGCGCACGCAACAATACTCGTGCGTGATGAATGGTACGCAGGTCATCATAATCGATGGTTTCCAGCCCTAAGTCCTCCAAGCGTTTGACCTCCTGCCCGTTATGCACGATATCACCCAAGCAGTACAATTGCCCTGTTTGCTGCAACTCGTTCTCTGCACGACGGATAGCACCCGTCACACCTGCACAAAAACCGCTATGCTTGTCAATTGTTACTTGCACTTTTCGTCAAATATGCGATAGATGTGACTCATTTGCTCTTCGCGCGTCATGTTGGAGTTATCCACGACAATTGCATCTTCGGCTTGGTGCAGCGGCGATTCGGCGCGGTGTGTGTCGCGATAGTCACGATCATTAACGTCAGCCAGAACATCCGCCATGACGGGTTGTTCGCCTTTCTCAACGAGTTCCTTGAAGCGTCGTTCGGCACGCACCTCAGGCGATGCGGTGAGGAACAACTTCAACTCTGCATAGGGGAATACCACAGTACCAATATCCCTTCCGTCCATTACTATACCGCCATTCTTACCCATCTGTTGCTGTTGGGCTACAAGGAACCGGCGCACCTCGGGTATAACGGCTATCTGCGAAGCAGCGTTGCCCACCTCAAGCGTACGGATCTGCTTCTCAACATCCTCGCCGTTAAGCGTGACGTGTTGCGTGCCGTCAGGCTGAATAGCAAAATCTATATGAATCTGCGGCAGCAAGGCTGTGATCTCTGACATCTGATTTCTGATATCTGATATCTTATTTCTAATAGCACACAGCGCCACAGCACGGTACATAGCACCTGTATCAATATAGCGGTAACCGGCATACTGCGCCAGTTGCTTGGCAATAGTGGATTTGCCACACGACGAATAGCCGTCAATGGCTACAATGATCTGTTTCATGGTCTTTTGTCTTTTATCTTTCAGCGAAGCGGTCTTTATTCTTTCAGCGTCAGCGGTCTATCGCATCAGCGAGTTCACATCCAGCGAAATACTGGCTTGGTACGTGAAGTTCGATTTCGACATCTGGCTCATAGCAAACCCGATGCGCAACATCTTGATGCGCAAGCCCACTCCGGCAGCAAAACCTGCTAGCGAACGCTGGTCTTGCAGGTTGAACTCCATACGCCGACGGTGGTTGTAACTCAGGGTAAAATAGAACTTCTCACTCTTCGGCACGATATCTATCGCCCAAATCGTGTGACGCATCATCATGTCGAATACGCCTACCTCTTTGACGGGCAGTTCTGTTTCGTTCAGACGGCTGTAGCCAAGATCCCAGTTCTGGATATTATGAATCGTGAGCGAGAAACGCAACGGTGCATGCTTCACGCGGTAGTTGATGCCGAGTTCAAGGTTCAATGGCAACATCTCCAAGTGCTGTCCTGACTCGTCGGAGTGGAAGCCTTTGAGCTGCCAACCGATGTTCTTTAACGCCAAACCGATCTGCAAGGTAGAGTCCTTCATTTGGAAATGTGCGCCGACATCTGCGCCAAGTGCAAACGAGCTGTACGATTCATAGAACGACATCACCGGTTTGACTGCCACGCCTACCACGAACATCTGCCCGAGTTGGCGTGCGTAAGCCGCTTCAAGCAATATATCCCGTGCACCGAACGTTGCGCCGGTCAGTTCGCCAGAACTCTCGGCATAACGCATTGTGCCGTAGTCAAGATAGTGTACACCTACTGCAAAGTAATTCGGGCGTTCAGGTCTGCCGTCCGCTGTCGAACTAATCCGCTCACCCGCTAACCGTTTCGATTCGCCGAAGTTGTAGCCGTACATTACGCTGCCGAAATGGTTACTGCCATAGTAGGCGTAACCGATCTGCACAATGTTGTGCGTCAGACTGCCGAGCAAAGCTGGGTTGGCGAATGCCGAACTTAGTTCGCCGTCACGGATGGAGATGTTCTCACCACCCAAGGCATTCTGACGCGCCGAAACAGGCAAGTCAAGAAACGCGAATGTCGATGTACCGCTACCAACATATTGACCACGCGCAGAGAGCGTAGCCAATAGTACTGAAAACAGCACAACAAAGCGCACTATGTATCGGTCAGATTTCACACTTGCACAAATAAAGCGCACAAAGTTACGAAAAAAAAATGATATTTGCAAGTTTTTTGACAAATTATTTTGTGTTTGGTCAAAATTGTTGCATCCTATAGCATATCAACACACGAAAAGAGAGGCGATTTGCCCCTCTTCTCGTGATATGATGGTTCGCTGTTAGCGAACAAACTGTCCTGCCGGAGTATAGATGCGCCCGTCGCGCAGGATGAACAATTGTCCGTTCTCGATAAACTTCTGATAGGTCGCACCTGCCTGACTATTGTCCAAGCCCGTGCCCGTGTCAGACGCAATGTAGAAGTAACCACCGAAGGCTTCCCACTCCGCATTGTAGGTTGTCTGGAAGTAGATAACCTTTGCACCAGCATGGGCGGCATCAACAACATAGTCATTGCCCATTCCGTCCGGATACCAAGTCTTGGCTGCACCTTCCTCTACCTTGGCGACCTTGAGTTTGTCATCAACTGCAAGCGTTACGCTGAGGAAATACTCGTTGGCTTTATCAGGATTAGCCTTGAACAGGTACTCTGCTGCCGGCGTCCAACTGTTGAATGTACCCAACAGGTAGTAGCCGTCTTCCGGTGTCACAATCGGTTCACCTCCTGAAGGAATCTCTTCCTTGGCGTACCATGTACCTTTGATTTTCGAGCCCTCTGCACCGTCCGGATAGAAGTACGGCTTGACAGTATTCCATGTCAAGTCAACGGTCTGTACTGAGCCGTTGTTGAAGATGATATTAACATACTTCGACGGGAAGGTGTACGAGTAGATGTCATAGCCCTGATGTTGTTCAGCCTCTCTCTTGGCAACTCCTGCCTGCGCAGTCTCTTTCGTCAAAGCCTCACCCGGCCATTGCTTGTAAGCATCACCTTCACCAACCCAAACATACGCATTCACGGCCTCCCAGTTGACGTTGTTCACGAAGTAAACCGTCACGTTCTCACCCGGTTGCGGATCATCACCTCCGCCTTGGCCTTCGTTATACTTGCCAAGCAAGATCGCTTTCACTTTCTTTTCAGCAGCAAGGTCAAGAACGAATGTTACGGTATCCAATGCACCGATCTCGTCACCGTCAAATGCAGCAACTTCAACCCATTCTGCACCTTCATCGCTTTCT
>CAJOFU010000070.1 GCA_905233935.1 Paludibacteraceae bacterium | reverse complement strand
CATAGTCCTCATCCAGGATCTGCTGAACAGCAGCGTTGTTGGTAGCCTTGTTGCCATAAGCTTTCTTAGCAGCAGCGTAGTCACCCTTCTGGGTGTAGAGAGTTCCGAGAGCAGCGTCGAGGTCCGCCTTGGTTCCTGCAGCTTTGCCAAGATGCTCCTCTGCCTTATCCAAGTCACCGTCAGCCATAGCAGCGATACCTGCGTTGTACTGAACGTCCGGATCATTCGGCTCAATCTCCAAAGCCTTTGCATAGCAACGACGAGCCTCAGCTACGTTGTTACCCTCAAAATAGAGTTGACCCATACCGTTCCATGCGCGGTAGTCGTTATAGAGTTCAGCAGCTTTCTTGTACAAAGCCATCTTCTCTGCTTTGTCCTCGGTCAGCGTTACAGCATAGAGCAACTCCTCAACGCTCAGTTGAGCCGGGTCGTTCTTTGCCAACTCGCGGATCTCGTCATCGCTCTTACCAATCAGGTCGGTAGTCAGGATGAGACGGCTGCGACGGAGAGCCGGCAGGATCTCTTTGGCAATCGTACCGTAAACAGCGCTCAGGTTCTTGATTTGTGCCTCGCGCTCTTCCGGATCGCTATACATCGACAGCACGCGCAGAACAAGGTCCTTGTCTTGCATGTTGCTGTTCTCCATAGCCTTCTGGAAACCTTCCCAGTCCTCAGCGGTGATGTTCGACTCGATCTCAGCATTCACTTTGTCTTTCTTCAGACCCTTCTTCAAGAAGTTCTGAGCTACTTTCTGACGATTCTCAGCCAACTTAGCGTTCAGGTCCAAACCACCATCCGGAGAAGCATAACCTGCAACCTCAATCTTATTGATCTCTTTGCGCTCAGCCTGATCTGCATCCTTGATAGCAGCCTGCAGAGCCTTTACAGCTTCCGACTTGGTCTCGCTGGCACGAAGGTTAGCACTTTGAATCAAGAACTTGATGTCAGCCTCGGTCAACTCTTGGATAACACGTTGGAACTTATCCGGTGTAGCAGCCGGCTTGTTGTCCTGTGCCTCTGCCAACTCGGCGGTAGAAACGACACCGTCAGCAATCTTCTGGTCAGGAATCTCAATTACTTTCTTACCTACCTTCGCCTCAAAGCGCAGATACAACTCGCTCTTGTGCATTGCAGGAACATAGTCAAACGAAGCTTTCTGAGAGTACTTACCACCCTCTTTGTAATTAACGGATGTACCGTTCTCTTTTGCTTTCTCACCTACATAGGTTACGGGCTCACCGACAGCTTCGCCACCCTCGTATTTCAATACCGGGGTAACAACCAGCACGCCGTTCTTAGCAAATTTCTTAGCAGGGAAAGTACCGGTGATCTCAGCGTCAACCTTGTTTCCAACCTTCTCCAGTGGACTCGGGTTCACATTGATTTGCTCCGGATTCGGTAACGTTTTGTTACACGATGCCAACACTACTGCAGCAGCAATGAGGCTCAGAAATAAACCTTTCTTCATATGCATATAATTTTAATTTGTTGTATTGTTACACAATTTGGGCACAAAGGTACAACATTTTTTTTAAATATGCAAACTTTTCCGCTATTTTTCATAAAAATAGGGTGTTTTTTCTTGCATATGTGCCAAAAAAGCAGTACCTTTGCAGCCGATTTGGTTACTAATAACACAAACTTATGAGAAAATTAATTATTTCGCTGGCAGCAATTACGCTTATGACAACAGCATGTACAAAACAACAGACCACGGGTATTCATCTCGAGAACTTGGATACCACCGTTGTGGCACAAAATGATTTTTATCAATTTGCTTGTGGCGGTTGGATGGCTAACAACCCTCTGACGCCGGAATACAGTCGATTTGGTTCGTTCGACAAACTCGGACTGCAGAACCTGGAGCAGGTAAACGGTTTGATTCAGGAACTGGCTTCCAAAAAGCACAAACAGGGTACGGTTGCCCAGAAGATCGGCGACATGTACAATCTGGCAATGGACACCGCGCGTCGCGATCAGGAAGGTATCGCGCCTGTGCAGAAAACGCTCGATGAGATCGCACAGATCAACTCGCGCGAAGAACTATCGCAAGTGCTTGGCGCGGCGATGGATTTCCAGTTATGGGCCATGTACGTCGATGCCGACGCCATGAACAGCTCGATGAACATTATGAATGAGTATCAGGCAGGTTTCTCCTTGGGTGAAAAAGAGTATTATATTGATAATGACGAGCACACGCGCAGCATCCGCGACGCGTATGTAGCGTACGTAGAGAAATTGTTCGGACTCTTCGGTTTTGACAATGCGGCTGAACGCGCACAGACCGTACTGCGCATGGAAACCCGCCTGGCAAAGGCCGCTTACTCGAATGTCGAGTTACGTGACCCGCAGGCCAACTACAACAAGATGTCGATTGACGAACTGCAGAAGCTGGTTCCGCAACTGAATTGGCGCGTATATTTCCAAGCGCTGGGTGTGGAGTTGGACAGTCTCTCTATCGGTCAGATCCCTCACCTCAAAGAGGCAGGAAAAATGCTGGCAGACGAACCGCTTGAGGACCTCAAGACGCTCTTTGCTTGGCAGGTGATCGAAGGAGCTTCGTCCTACCTAACCACAGAAATCTATATGACCACATTCGATTTCTACGGCAAAGTGCTGTCGGGTCGCGAAGAACCGAGTCCGCTGTGGAAACGCGCCGTAGGTATTGTCAACGGTACGCTCGGCGAAGCTGTCGGTCAGATGTACGTCAAGAAATACTTCCCCGAAGAAAACAAAGCCCGTATGTTGGCGCTCGTGCACAATTTGCAAAAAGCACTCGGCATCCGTATTGAGAACCTGGCTTGGATGTCGCGTGAGACGAAGGACAAAGCGCTTGAGAAACTGAACGCGATGACCATCAAGATCGGTTATCCCGATAAATGGCGTGACTACTCCGCACTCGATATCAACACCGCCGATTCGTACTACGCCAACCTCCAACGCGCGTCGAAGTTCGAACAGGAGTACAGCCTCAGCTTCCTCGGCAAACCGGTTGACAAAGCCAAATGGTACATGACCCCGCAAACGGTCAATGCATACTACAACCCGTCGTCCAACGAGATCTGTTTCCCCGCCGGTATCCTTCAATATCCGTTCTTTGACATGAGTGCCGACGACGCGTTCAACTACGGCGCTATCGGTGTGGTTATCGGTCATGAGATGACCCACGGCTTCGATGACCAGGGATGTCAGTTCGACAAGGATGGTAACATGCTCAACTGGTGGACGGCAGAAGACAAAGCGGCCTTCGATGCCCGCACGAAAGTGATGGAAGAGGCGTTCAACCGTATCGAAGTGGCGCCCGGTGTGCACGCTAACGGTGCTTTCACGCTCGGTGAGAACATCGCTGACCACGGAGGTTTACAGGTTTCGTATCTGGCGTTCACGTTGAACGAAGAGGCCAAACCGGCAGCAGAGCGTTTGCAGGAGCGTGATGGCTTCACACCCGCACAGCGTTTCTTCCTGGCATACGCAAATGTTTGGGCTGGCAATATCCGTCCGGAGGAGATTCTGCAGCGCACGAAGTCCGATCCCCACTCGCTGGGTCGCTGGCGTGTGAACGGAGCCCTGCCGCAGATCGGCGCATGGTACGAGGCTTGGAACGTCACTCCCGAATCCCCGATGTACATTGCCCCGGAAGATCGGGTAAGTATCTGGTAAAAAAAGAAAAGTCCGCGAATTGCGGACTTTCTTTTTTAGAGTTTCTCAACAGCCTCTGCGATTGAGTTGGCAATAAATGCCATCTCTTCGGCAGGCAGGCTAAGTTTGGGATTGGAGAAGAGCATGTCTTTCTCGCTGTTCAGCGGAACAAGATGTACATGCACATGATTCACCTCCATGCCCAACACGGCTACACCTACGCGTTTGCAACCCGTTGCCGCCTTGATTCCGCGTGCCACTTTCGCAGCGAACATCATTAAGTTCTGCAACTGCTCGTCCGTCAGATCGAAGATATAATCTGCCTCCGGTTCTGTCAGCTTCGGCACAACGAGCGTATGGCCTTTCACCAACGGATTGATATCCAGGAAGGCGTAGTTCTTATCATCCTCCGCTACTTTGTAACTCGGGATCTCACCTTTGATAATACGCGTAAAGAGGGTCATAACGAAATCTCCAAAACTTCAAATTTCATCAAACCTGCAGGCACTTGCACATCGGCAATCTCACCTACTTTTTTACCCATCAAGCCTTTTGCGATCGGCGTGGTGACTGAGATCTTACCTTCCAACGCATTCGCTTCACCTTCCGTTACCAACTGATAAGTCTTCTCCATACCATTCGGCAGGCGAACGCGCACTTTCGTCAGAATCTGCACCTCGTCCGTTTTGATATCGGACGCATCCAGCACACGTGCGTCAGCCAGTTTGGCCTTCATATGTGCAATCTTGGTTTCCAATGCACCTTGTGCCTCCTTCGCGGCATCATACTCGGCATTCTCACTCAAATCGCCTTTCTCACGTGCCTCTGCTATCGCGGCAATGATACGTGGGCGCTCTACTGTCTCCAACTCATGGAGCTCCTCTTT
>CAJOFU010000069.1 GCA_905233935.1 Paludibacteraceae bacterium | reverse complement strand
GGCCTGTGGCCGGCATTCTGGCAGATGGGCAACAACTTCGACCAGGTGGGTTGGCCTCGTTGCGGCGAGACGGACATTATCGAACTCGGGCATCAGAATGCGTTCAACAAAGGTACGCAAGACCGTTACTTCAACGGTGCGATGCATGTCGGTGCAAAGTGGGACGCCGTGTGGAGTGATGCGAAATCCGTCACATGGCCGTATTCGGTGGAAGATGACTTCCACATTCTGACCATGTTCTGGACACCGACATCCATCGACATGTATATGGACAAAGACGAGCATCCTGAGATGGAGGCTTATTTCCATGCCGACCTCGAGCCCAACGATGACCCCAATTATGACCGCAGTATAGTTTTCGGCAAGCCGAACTTTATCATTGCCAACCTTGCTGTGGGCGGCAACTTCCCGGGTATATTTGACGTGAACAAGATTACGGCTCTGGCTGACGGTCCGCGCTCGATGTACATAGACTGGATACGTATCTACCAGCGCGGCGATGCCGGCGAGTCGTTCCAGAGCAATGTGCCGTCAGAGAATATTGAACCCGAGCAGCAGTCGGCAGTCAACTATCAGCAGTCAGCAGTCAGCTATCAGAAAGTGCTGCGTGACGGTGTGATATATCTAATGCGTGATGGCGTTGCCTACGACGTATTGGGTACTCGTGTGCAATAAATGTTTTATACCATGAAAAAATATGTAATTATTGCTTTTGCAGTTTTTGGGCTGTTTGCCTGCACAGAGCCGAACGTACCAACCCCGGCTGTAAGTGTGGAGGCTGTTAGTCTTGATCGTGAGACATTGCAGTTAGCCGTTGGGGCTTCAGTAACTCTGGTGGCAACCGTTGAACCTAAGAATGCCGCTACTGTAGAATGGAGTAGCTCGAATCCGGCTGTAGCAGTGGTCGTGAACGGACAAGTGACCGGCATAGCCGATGGTGTGGCAGTTGTAGCTGCGGCTGCAGGATCGAAAGTTGCGACATGTGTTGTTACGGTAGGTAATGCTGGCGGTCAGAGTGGACAAGGTGGTACGACGACCTCATTTGAGCAGTATCTGGAGGGATCGGACTACTATATATTCTTGATGGATGATAAGGCCTTGAGTCGCATCAAAGGTACAGTGCATGACTATCGCATCAATGGCGATTATGCATCGCCGGGCAATCCTGGAGAAGGTGTGACCTGTACGATGGATATCTGGAACGGCGATGTTACTGACGCCAACTTCGGCACATGCAAGGGAGCTTCGGCGTTTGGTGATACGGATGTTGAGTGGATGTACTGGAAATCCGGTTCGCTGGCTTGGGGAAATATATGTGGTGGCATTCGTCAGTGGGGAGAATGCGATTTTACAGGAGTGACAGAAGATTATGATTTCATCATCATCTATCGCACTCCGCGCAGGTTGGCCGGTACAAGCGTGAGCGTCCGACTGTTCAGTACAACAGGTGGCGAACATGCTGTAAACAGTGGTATGATTTCGCAGAGCCACGGCGAATGGGATGTAGCTGAATGGTCGATGGCAGAGTGGTTTGCCGATGGCCTGGATTGGTCGCAGACCATAGTTGGCAGCCAAAGCAATGTGGTATATACTCCGGCGCTGGTTGTCGAAGGTGGCGGCCGCGAATTGGAGATATGTGCAATCTTCTGCTACAAAAAGTAAGTGTATCACTTTGTGGCTAATAGCTTGTACGGTTATATAGTATGTCTGGCAACCTGCGTACTTGTCGGTTGCAGAAATACTGCGGTGGAAGATTCAATTCGCCTGTCGACCAATGTTCTGCAACTGGCTGTAGGGGAGTCACAAATGCTGACTGCAGCAGCTACAACAGATGTGATATGGCAGTCGGAAGATGTATCCGTAGCACGTGTTGATGATGGATTGGTGACCGCTACCGGTATCGGTAAGACGCTCATAACCGCTACGGCAGGTAAGGCGCAGGCGGTATGTCAGGTATACGCGGTCAGTGCAAGAGGCATAACATTGGCGTTGCCAAAGGCATACATGCAAGTGGACAAAGGCACGACGCAACCGATGGAAGTAATATCCATGTACGATGTGCCTCTCACGTGGACTTCGACCGATTCGGCAGTAGCAATAGTGGACAATGAAGGTTGGCTGCACGCTTTGCATCCGGGGCATACAACGATCACGGTGAGTAACGGTGCCGAAAGTGCGTCGTGTTATTTGGCCGTTAGGCATAAGTGGGGAGAATATGAGTTGGTATGGGCTGATGAGTTCAATGGTTCGGAACTCGAACGCACGTCATGGAATGTGGAGATTAATGGCAACGGCGGAGGCAACAATGAGTTGCAATACTACACTGATCGTGCTGATAACCTGCGTGTAGAAGATGGTTGCTTGATTATAGAGGCACGCAAGGAGAACTATGCAGGACGTCGTTACACCTCGGCTCGAATCAATACGATGGGTAAGCGTACATTCCTGTACGGCAAGATTGAGGCGCGCATACTCTTTCCATCCGGAGGAGGCACATGGCCGGCATTTTGGATGATGGGTAATGATTATAGCCGAGTAGGATGGCCGTCATGTGGCGAAACGGATATTGTGGAACATATAGGTAATGACCCGCGACTGGTATCACACGCGTTGCACTATCCCTACAAGAGCGGTGGCAACTGCTGGTCAACACGACAATACCACGACGGGGTGGAGAACGAGTTCCATACGTACGGAATCGAGTGGATGCAAGAAGAGGAGTACGGTCGCGACATGATTCGATTCATGTTTGACGGGCAGGTGCATGCTACGCAATCAGAGACGCTGGAGAACATAGATGACGAGTACTATTGGCCGTTTAATAAGGAGAATTTTCTGTTGCTCAATTTGGCCATAGGCGGTTCGATGGGAGGAAGTGTAAACGATGCTATGTTTGACCACCCCGTGCAGATGAAAGTAGATTGGGTACGCGTATATCAGCGTAAGGAAATAGAGTAATAATACAAAACATAATGAAAAAGTCATTTGTCAATTATCAGTTATCAATTATCGCAGTGTTTGCGATGCTTTGCTCATCCTGCCAACAAAAGCAGGACTGGCAGTTGGTGTGGGAGGACAATTTTGATGCTCCGGAACTTAATACCAAGTATTGGAATGTTGACGACAATGCCCGTGGAGGCGGGAACGCCGAGTTGCAGTACTATGCTCCGAAGAACGTAACGATAGAGAAACACCCGGTCAGCGGCGAGTCCTGCCTTGTACTGAACGCACAGCGTGAGGATTATTATTACACCACCTTGGACGAAGAGCGTGGCTACCGTCCGTGTACGTCGGCTCGACTGAATACGCAGGATAAGGTCACGGTATGCTACGGTCGTGTGGAGGCACGCATCTGTTTCCCGCACACCGCCGATGGTTTGTGGCCGGCATTCTGGATGCTCGGCAACAATCTGGCTACTGATCTGGGCGACGATGATTCCATTGATGATCTGGCAGCCGTGTTGGCAAAGCAGGGCAGAGTAATATGGCCTAAGTGCGGAGAGATAGATATCTGTGAGATGGGACACAAGAACGGCATCGTAGCCGGTACGCAGGATCGCTACTTCAACGGCGCGTGCCACTGGGGTGAGACCTGGAACAACGGTGCGTATCCCAACTCAGGTAAGTTCCACACCTGGGACTATCCGTTGCAAGGCGACTTCCACTTGTTCACTCTTGATTGGACAGAGGACTCCATCGCCATGTACCTCGATCTCGATCAATACCCCGACGCCAAACCGTACTTCGCACTCTCGTTGCGGGGCAAGCATATCAATGAGCCCGGGCATTACTTCAACCACCCGTTCTATCTCGTGCTGAACCTCTCGGTCGGCGGATTCTTCCCCGATATGCCTAACCCCGAGAAGTACTCCGATGTGATAGACGCCTCGCTCCTTGACCCCGTAACTGCCCTCCCCGCCGACGGCACTCCGGTGAAGATGTATGTGGACTACATAAGAATCTATCACAAAAACTAGAACTTTCAGAACATCCAGAACCTCCAGAATAATATGAAACTCTCCGTTAAAGAAAAACTCGGCTACAGTCTCGGCGATACAGCATCGCATTTCGTGTGGGATCTCGTAGGCTTTTGGTTACTGATCTTCTACACCGACATCTACGGCCTCTCGCCCGCACTCGCAGGCGTAATCATGTTCGTCGGCTCTATCTGGGACGCCATCATGGATCCCATTGTCGGCATTATCTCCGACCGTACCGACTCGCGCTGGGGTAAGTTCCGCCCGTACCTGCTCTTCGGTTCGGTGCCCTACGCCATCCTTGCCGTGATGGCATTCACCACGCCGGAGTTCGGACTGAACGGCAAGTTCGCCTATGCGCTCATCACCTGTCTGTTGCTGCGTACCGCTTACGCCTTTGTCAATCTCCCCTATAGTTCGCTTTCCGCCGTCATGACGGACGATTCGAGCGAGCGCGCCGGACTGAACACCTACCGCTTCATTGCAGCGTACATCGGTCAGTTCATCGTAACCGGTGCAGCCCTCTACCTCGTTAAATGGCTCGGCACTATCGGCAACAACGGCGTAGTCAATCAGGCGCAAGGTTACCAATACACC
>CAJOFU010000068.1 GCA_905233935.1 Paludibacteraceae bacterium | reverse complement strand
ATTTTGGGTAATTTTTGACTAAATAAAGTTCATCGTAATTGTCTTGAATAGTTTTTAATTGTTGACTTAAAAAATATCCATTGTAATTCGTTTAATTCGTTTAATTCGTGAACAAAAATGCATCCAACCGTTAGTTGTTCGTTAGTTATTCCTTGGTTGTTCGTTAGTCATCACTACAAGAACAAAACAACCGCACATCAATAACCTAACCATTTTAACTATTTAACGTTTTGAGGCACTCAAAAACCATTTTAACTCTTTAACGTTCACGTAGTGAACCATTTTTAACCCTTTACACAATGGCACAAGTACTTTATGTAGATGGAATCCAAACCGTGCGCGGAGCACTGGATTCAGTAAAAGACGGTCAGGCGCAGCGTGCGCGCTGGATCAGCCGCTTGCGCTGGCAAGGCGAGAAAAGCATCGCTCCCGACGGCAGTATATGGCACGAATTCTACCGCATGCACATGCATGACGGCGCATGGTCAGAAGGTGCAACGCGCAACCGTGAGATGATCAAAGCCGCACAGCGGATGGCGCACGACATTGAGCGGGTGTGCTATCATCCGGAGGAATATGGCGAGGAAGACAAAGAGCAAGCAGAGATCTGGCAACAGAAGTACGCGGAGTATCGCGCCACATTCCCGCCTGACAGCACGAACTACAAGCACTTCTACGGCTGGATGTTCACGGAAATCTATCGAGGTATGAGGAGAGAGGTATAAAAATCGTGTTATATGTATATTCGTTGCGTTTTTGGCTTTCATTTGGCGGTTTTGTTTGAGAACGACCATGTGATCATCATCCGTGGCGGCGAGAAATATGATGTGACAGGTAATAAACTGTAGTACATACTCTTTGCCACGCTGCTTTTAAGCCGGCTGCAAGGACAACATTACGGTCTCAGCACCGTGAGGGACTTCCTGATGGGAGTCCCATTGCAGCACTCTGGTAAAGAAGACGAGAGAAGGGACTTTCTTCGTAAGTCCCATTGCAGTGCCTGCAATAGAAATGCAAAAAGAAATGAGCGCCCTTTCAAATAAATTTGAGGACACTCATCTCTTTTCACATTTACTCTCGGTACCGCGAGTGGGACTTGAACCCACACAGCCGTTTCGGGCCAAAGGATTTTCATACAAACCGTGGTTTGCTTGGACTATGTCTTAACCGTATCCTTGCGGACGTAGGCTGCGGGTATATAGTCTCTACACATTTAGGAGCATCATTAAGCTCCACTTAGCTCGGCGTTCTTTGCATTTATAAGGCTGCAACATTCACCGAATTAGCCCGCTTCTACTCCAAGTGTTTCCACCTGGGCACTCTTTACCTTGTTTTTACCTCGATAATTTTTAGTCATGGCGTGGCAATTCGGGCATAATATCCTAAGATTATCCAATCTTTGGTCGTCCCGTATGCCGTTGACATGATGCAACTCAAGAGCAATAGGTTGTCCCAGCCACTCTGAATTGCCGCAACATTCGCATCGCCTTGCCTTTACACCTTCGCTAAGCAGTCGCTCGCGTAGGTGATTAGCATTGACGAATGTCGAATGTTCTACTAATATCTCCTGCAACGGTTGCTTTTCTCGTAGCGGACGAAATTGTACGCCTTGATTCCACGCTTTACCCGTCATGTGAGATACATCGAGCCCGAGTTCGCGAATCTTCCGCTTAACCATGTCGTAGTTGCTACCCGCAACGCGTAGGCGTAATTTGCTTATCACCTGTGCGTACGAAAACGACTCCTTAACAGCTTGTACGAAATCTTCGTCAGTCCATTTGCGTTTACTCATACATTGTTCTGTTTGAACTCGTAAAAAACGATCTTTTCAAAGTCCTTCGTGTCTACCGATTCCACCATCGCGGCATCAAAAACGGTGCAAAGATACGACATTTTATTGAAATTTGCAAATTTTTTGACAAAAATCGTAAAAAAAATCATACAAATTTGCAAATATCGAAAATTTTGCTTATCTTTGCAACGCTAATTATGCGCAAGAAGGACTAAAAGGTTCACAGATTAATCAGATTTAACAGATGGCGATGGATACTTTTGGGTTCACGAAATAATCGTTCGAACGGAGTGAGATAAGAATTAATCGAATTAAACGAATTACAAGGATAACAAAATAAATTAAAATCATACAACCATGCAAAAATCTCCATTACAGATTGCCCGTGGCAATTACCAACCGAAGATGCCGGTAGCTCTGTCCGGTAATGTACGCCTTGCAGAAGGCAAAGCAACACAAAGTGTAGCCGATCAAGAGGAAATAAAGAAACTGTTCCCGAACACCTACGGTCTGCCCGTTATCACTATGGAACCGAGCAGCGAGGCTCCGAAAGCACAGCCTGCCATCAACGTCGGCGTTATTCTGTCCGGCGGTCAAGCTCCCGGCGGTCACAATGTGATCAGCGGTCTGTTTGACGGACTCAAACGCCTCAACCCCGAGAACAAACTCTACGGTTTCCTTGGCGGTCCTTCCGGTCTGATTGAAGGCAAATACCAAGAGTTGACCAAAGACATCATCGACGAGTACCGCAACACCGGTGGTTTTGACATCATCGGCTCGGGTCGTACGAAACTGGAAGAGACCTGGCAGTTCGACAACGGTATCGAGATATGCAAGAAACTCGGCATCAAGGCTGTAGTGATCATCGGCGGTGACGACTCGAACACCAACGCTTGCGTGCTGGCTGAATACTATCTGCAGAAACAATGCGGCATCCAAGTTATAGGCTGCCCGAAGACCATCGACGGCGACCTGAAGAACGAGATGATCGAGACCAGCTTCGGTTTCGATACCGCTTGCAAGGTTTACTCGGAGTTGATCGGTAACATCCAGCGTGACGCCAACTCAGCAAAGAAATACTGGCATTTCATCCGTCTGATGGGACGTAGCGCCAGCCATATTGCTCTGGAGTGCGCACTGCAAAGCCAGCCGAACATCTGCCTCATCAGCGAGGAGGTTGAAGCCAAGAACATGACGCTCAACGACATCGTGGAGCAGATCGTAGAAGTAATCGTTGACCGTGCTAACCACGGTCTGAACTTCGGTACGATCCTGATCCCCGAAGGACTGATTGAGTTCATCCCCGCTATGCGTGCACTGATCCAGGAACTCAACGACCTGCTGGCTCAGAACGAAGAGTTTGCATCGCTCGAGGGCGACGACGCCAAGCGTGAGTATGTTAAGTCAATGCTTTCACCTGCCAGTTGCGAACTCTACCGTTCGCTGCCGAAGGGTATTGCACGCCAGTTGACCCTCGACCGCGATCCTCACGGCAACGTGATGGTAAGCCAGATCGAGACCGAGAAACTCCTGATCGAGATGGTTGGCAAACGTCTGGCTCAGCTCAAGGCTGCCGGCACGTACAAAGGCAAGTTCTCCGCTCTGAACCACTTCTTCGGCTACGAAGGCCGCTGCGCTATACCTTCGAACTTCGATGCCGACTACTGCTACTCGATCGGCGTAACAGCTACGCTGCTCATCGCAGCCGGCAAGACCGGTTACATGTCGCTCGTGCGTAACCTGACGAAGCCCGCTGCCGAGTGGATCGCAGGTGGTGTGCCTATCACGATGATGATGAACATGGAGAAACGTAACGGTAAGATGAAACCCGTTATCCAAAAAGCGCTGGTTGACCTGAACGGTGCTCCGTTCAAGTACCTCGCCGCACATCGTGCCGAGTGGGCAGACGCCAACACCAGCTACATCTACCCGGGTCCGATTCAGTATTACGGCCCGACAGAGGTGTGCGACCAACCGACCCACACGCTCAAACTCGAGCAGGGATGCAAATAAAGCAGATCCTCCTTGCCCTGACGCTGATGCTACTCGCTGCTGCGCCTGTCACGGCGCAGCACAGCGAACAGCAGTTGCTGGAAGCCTACCTTAGTGAGGACATGTCGGTCTGGAAAGCGTACATCGACGCTACCGAAGTGCAGCAACTGACGGCAGACGAACAGTTACGGCTTCTCAGATACGAATACGGGTTTGCGGCAGCAATGCTGAGCATCGACAAAGCCCAAGCCAAAGCGTATATACAGCGGTTCGGCGAACATATTGAGCAAGCAAAGCCTATCTTGTCGGCAGCACTGTACAACGTATATATGTCGGCATATCACACATTCAGCATGCGACTAACGATGAATGTGTTCGCGCACGGCAAAGCTATATACAAGTACGCTCAAGCCGCTCTGGATGCCGACCCCAACGAGCCCATGGCTTGGGTAGCACAGGGAAACATCCACTTCTACACCCCGAAGATGATGGGCGGCGATAAGCGCAAAGCACTGGATGAGTACAACAAGGCAGACAGCCTGTTTATGCTGCAACCGGACTACGACACCCGCTGGGAACTATACGCCGAACGGATGAACAGGCAGAAGTGCGAGGAGTATATACAAAAATAGAATTCAGAAATCAGAATTCAGAAAAAAATTAACAATTAAATAAATACCAAAAGACTATGGCTAAAGTTTATCATGCAAATGAGATCAAGAACATTGCCTTGATGGGAGGTAGTGGATCAGGTAAGACCACTCTGATGGAGGCTATGCTCTTCGAGAGCGGAGTGATCAAACGTCGTGGCACGGTGGAGGCTCAATCCACGGTTTG
>CAJOFU010000067.1 GCA_905233935.1 Paludibacteraceae bacterium | reverse complement strand
TCTTCAGAGCGTTCTGCGACAGGATGTGCTTCGCACCGTTGGCTTTCGACGGGTTCAGCAGATCCACGCCGAGTTGCTCTTTCTTGCACGGACAGCCTTTGAAGTACAAGGTCTCCGAGCGGTTGAACTTGCCCCTGATACGGGCAAACATGCCATGTAATGTGATTTTTGCCATAATTAGTTAAGGTTTAGGTTTGTTAGTCGAAGGGAAGTTCCGGTTGGTCTTTCCACTTCCGTTGCATGAACTCCGCGTGGCGTTGGGCGCCGTAACGCTCCGCGAAATCGATGCGGTTCTGTCGTTCGGCAGCGGTAGGTCTGTGACCGGATCGGTTCGGTCGGGCTTGCACGATGTGCATCACCGCGCCGTTCTTGTCCGGGTATCGGCGGATATAGTACGGGTCGTCACCCATCAGTATCCCCCGAACC
The DNA here is from genome assembly GCA_905233935.1 of Paludibacteraceae bacterium. Classification (GTDB taxonomy): domain Bacteria; phylum Bacteroidota; class Bacteroidia; order Bacteroidales; family Paludibacteraceae; genus Colicola. The sequence continues at coordinate 6,093 of CAJOFU010000067.1, read as the reverse complement.
GAATCGATGCCTATGTCAAACTCCACTTTTGCCATTGTTCACTTTCCATTAAGGTGTTATGTGCGCGGTATTTTTAATGCCGCGTTTTTCCTCTCGCTGAGTTGCCGAACGCGATTGCCCCTCTATATAATAGCCATTTCTTGATAAGCTTTAATGCGCTCCACGGTACGCTCAAGTGATTGATGCACTGCGGATTGCGAAATTTTTACCTTGTGCGAAATCTCGCGTTCCGTCAAGCCCTCACGATACAGTCTCAGCACTTTCACGGCGCGCTCATGGTTCCGTTCACCTTTCTGACGATGTGTACTGAACTGCCGGATCAGCCGATCCACACGCTTGCATATTTCTTCGCGGTACTCCAGATCGCTCTCGTCTTCGATATCCATGCGGTACATCTGCTCATCGTCATACGTTTCATAGTTGCTTTCGTACTCCTCGCGACGCAGATAGCGTTTCATATAGAAGTCCACGAATGTGTTCACAAAGTTCCTAATCCGGTTTTTCTTTTCCGCGTATTCGTATAGCGCGATGTACGTGTCATGCAGCAGATCTTCGTCATAGATCTCCATGCTCTCAAGCACGTTTTTTATATCTTTCTCATACTGGAGGTACTTCTCTCCAAATTCTTGTCCTGTCATAATTTTTCGTTTTTGTATTGTTTTTCATTTCATTACTTTATCCGCCAGCCGGTTTTGGCTGACTTCTGAGTGTTCTGTGCTTCTCCCGCCGTTGATAGACCTACGTAGCGACCTTCTCCACCCTTATAGGGGGCCGGGGGGTGTCGCCGAGTAGGTGCTATCAACGGCGCTTAACCTTACCATCGCGCGATCATCTCCCAATGATCACCCACTCACAGATTAAACTCTCCTTTGATTTGCATGTTATACAACTCGGCTTCACGGCGGGTATAGATGCCGCCGATACCGTTGTAGATAGCCCGGACGAGCGGTTCGTCGGGCATCGAGCGCGCGCCGTTGAGGTTGTGCGGCTGAGGTTCTGGGAAGTGCATGACCCAGAAGTACGGATTGTCCTTGGGCGCTCCGTGCTCGGTGAGGAAGGTGCTCATAGCAAATCGTGCCGCTTGGCTGCGTTGGAGCCACAGTTGGAACGTGGCGGATTTCCTACCCTGCGCCAGCTCCGAACTCTGGAAATGGCTCCAGAACTCGTTGCTGAACTGCTTATATAATTCTATAAAATCCATAATTTAAAATCATTAAAACTCCCGAACACCTTACACCGAACCCTATTACTATCTGTTTAGTGTTAGGTGTACGGGAGTAATTATTTTTTCTTTTTTGGTTCTTTTTTCTTTTCGTTAATCCAAGCACTTCAGTGTCTGCTTCATCCCATCCGGTTGGATGTTCGGGTGCTCGACGGGGTACGCGTCGTAGATGGTTTTCATCTGCTTGGTAAGGACGGCGGATTGGTTCTTCAGTTCATCCTTTTCGCGGGCTTTGTGCCGGTAGGTGGCAGCCTCGGGGGTGTTGTACTTGTTGGGGTTGCCGATGAGGTCGAAGACGGGTACACAATCCAAGGTGTAGTGGTGGCCGTGGTACATGAACTTGCCAGACGTGACGCCCATCTCGGCGAGTTGGTGTTCGGCGAGGGATTTGGCGGCGGGTTCGAGTTGCTCTACCCTCGCCTTGCATGACTCGATGAGCTGCTTGAGGATGGATGTTTCGACGAGTGCGTCTGTCGGGGTAATGGTGATGTCGTTGGCAGCGCTGATGGCTGCGCGTAAATTGATTGCTTGCATATTATTCTCCGGCATAAACGTCACCGGCAACGTTATTACGATTAAACAATGTGAGAAGTTCTTCCGTTGTACGTGTCGCGGGATCTATTCCCTCCTTGCGCAAGCGACGCAGGACACATGCCCTGCAGTGGTTAACAGCAGGTGTGACCCATTGGAGGTTGGAGACGCGGCAGTCGAGGACATTGCCGTTGATGTGATCACACTCATAGCCGTCAGGGCGCGGTCCGTGCCATGATACGGCAATAAGGTGATGGCACAACTTACCACCAAAATGCCGCATGATAGGGTACGCTGAATGGCTTCGTCTGTCCTTAAGGCTGGGCTTGTTAGGTGTGTGGTTTGGTCGCTGCTGATGCCAACCACTTTCGTGGACAAAGAACTGTCCGCTGCTGGTGCAATAGAGTGTGCGCACGACGTTACCTTGTTTGTCGATGCCGCGTACGCAGGGACGGAGAGTGAGTCCGATATCTGCGACGCGGACGATGTTGTTGTCATCTTTTGGGATAAGATCCCATCGTAATCTTTGTCTTGCCATAATTGTAGGGTTTTAGAAATTATGGCACAAAGGTACGACAAAGAAACAAGAAAAAACTCTGATTTTCAGAGAATTATTTAACAAGATTTTTTATATGTTCAGGCAGGAAGCAATACCATCTTAGTCGCCAATCGTAGTAGGTATCGTCGCTGATGCCGAAATCGTTGAGCAGGTTACCGAGTGTTCGTTTGACGCGTGCCTCTTTGTACGCTGCACGTCGCGTCTCGATGAGCAAATAGGTTAATCGACGGTAATCGATAGGATCAACAGAGGGAATGATTTTGGATAATTCGCGCATAGTACGCTTGAACTCATAGTCGATAACCATGAGCTCAGTTTGGGTAAGTTGGTCAGTCATAATAAGGGTATATTAGCATATACCCTAAACCCCGCTGCATTCACATGCAACGGGGTTTTTGACTATCGTGATAAACGAATTAAGATTTAGGCTATAGCTTTCTTGTCACGCCACATAGTGGTGATCTGTTCGAGTGTTTTCCCTTTCGTTTCCGGCACAAGTTTCCATACGAACAATGCAGCCAACAGACATATAACGCCATACATTGCATAAACGAACGCATGACTAGTGTTATATAGCGGCACGAACGTTGAGCTGACAACGAAGTTGCTTATCCACTGGAAGGCCACGGCAATAGCCATAGCCTGGCTACGGATGGTGTTTGGGAACAATTCGGCCATATAGACCCAACAGATTGGTCCCCAACTGAACATGAACGATGCGCTGTAAACCAAAATACTCGTCACAGCCACCCATGGCGGCAGAGCAACGACATTGGTGAGTGCTACTCCCATTGCGCCAAGTGCCATCAATAGTGAACCTGCGATAAGCAGAGGTTTGCGTCCGAGGCGCTCGACGGTGAAGATGGCGAGCAGCGTAAACGATATGTTGACCACGCCCATCAGTACGGTGATCACCATTGGGCTTCTGACGCCCATTGATTCAAATATACGCGGTGCGAAATACAACACAGCGTTGATGCCCACAAACTGCTGGAAGACCGACAGCATGACCCCGACAAAGATAACAAGCCATCCGAACGTAAGCAACGGCTCGCGCCGCTCGGTAGCGGTATCGTGAATCTGCTGAATAATCTCTACAGCCCGTTCAGGACGGTGCAGTTTGCACAAGACATGGTACGCCTCTTCGTCGCGTCCGTCAAGCACAAGGTAACGGGGAGACTCGGGCACAAGCAAAATGAGTAACGAGAAAGCCGCAGCAGGAACACACTCGCTGACGAACATCACTCTCCAGCCTACCTGTTCAGTCCACTCAATCACTGCAGGATCATCGACATGCGCACGGACAATCAGGTAGTTGACGAAATAGACAACCAACTGGCCGAAGATGATGGCGAACTGATTCCAACTGACAAGTGCACCGCGCCGATCAGCAGGTGCAATCTCCGCTATATACATCGGGCAGATAGCCGAAGCCAGTCCGACACCTATGCCGCCTATGATACGGTAGATATTAAACACAACCAGCAGTGTCAGCGAGGGCTCTCCCTTGGGTAGTATGCCGGACTCCGGCATATACGATCCCCATGCCGAGATAAAGAACAGTAAGCCTGCTATAAAGAGCGAACGCTTTCGGCCGAACCTTTGCGACAGCGGTCCGGAAAGGAGCGCGCCCAAGATACAACCGATGAGAGCACTGCTGGCTGTGAAACCATGCCATGAGTCGGAATAGACAAAATCCGTAGCTCGTGAGAAGAACTTCTCCAGTCCCTTCTCTGCACCGGAGATGACTGCTGTATCGTAGCCGAACAACAGTCCTCCGATAATAGCAATGATTACTATTCCTAACAGATTGATTATGTTCCGATTACTTCGCATACATTGCTACGATAGCTTCATACAGTTCTTGCTTGCCACTAATCTGTTTCGGTTCGCCAATAGACTTGCCGTACTCGTAGACTTGCTCGAACGTAAGTTTGCCATCCTCAAAATCTTTACCTATACCGCTGTCAAAGGATGCGTAACGATCCTTGAGCATAGCGGGTATCGGCGAATTATTCATGATCTCCAACGCATTGAGCAAAGCGCGTGCGCAGGCATCCATACCGGCGATATGGGCGATGAATATATCCTCCAGGTCGGTAGAGTTACGACGAGTCTTGGCGTCGAAGTTCGTGCCACCAGTACCAAACCCTCCGTTGCGCACGATCTGCATCCACGCCTGAGTAAGTTCGAAGTTGTCGCTGGTAATCGCCGCGGTTGGCGTCGATTGAGCCAAGCATGCCGTTGTCAACCGCTACTGCCAGTTCGTGTTCGAATGTATGTCCGGCGAGCGTAGCATGGTTAACCTCGATGTTGACCTTGAAGTCCTTGTCAAGTCCATGAGCCTTGAGGAAGCCGATAACCGTTTCGGTATCCACATCATACTGGTGCTTGGTCGGTTCCATCGGTTTGGGTTCAATCAGGAATGTGCCTTTGAATCCTTTGCTGCGCGCATAGTCGCGTGCCATGCGTAGCATCGTAGCCAAGTGTTCTTTCTCACGTTTCTGGTCGGTATTGAGCAGGCTCATGTATCCCTCGCGTCCGCCCCAGAAGACGTAGTTCTCAGCACCGAGTTTGATACCGGCATCCATTGCGTTCTTGATCTGAACAATAGCGCGTGCCACAACATCAAAGTCGGGATTGGTGCTTGCGCCGTTCATGTAGCGCGTATGTCCGAACACATTGGCGGTTGACCACAGGAGCTTGATGCCAGTCTGCTCCATCTTGAGCTTGATATAGTCAGTGATAGCGTTTAGATTAGCCTCGTACTCCTCAACGCTACAGCCCTCACTGATGAGGTCAACATCGTGGAAGCAGAAATACGGGATACCCAGTTTTTGCATGATCTCAAAGCCTGCGTCAGCTTTCTGCTTTGCGATCGTCAACGCGTCCGGACCTTCATTCCATGGGAAACGCTTTGTGCCGCCTCCAAACTGGTCAGCTCCTTCAGCGCAGAGCGTGTGCCACCACGCCATGGCGAAGCGCATCCAATCTTTCATTTTCTTACCTGCTACTACACGCTCAGCGTCATAGTAGTGAAATGCCATCGGATTCCTGGAATCCGGTCCTTCATAGGCAATCTTGCCGATTTGCGGAAAATACTCTTTCATAATATAGGAAATTAAGATTATAATACTGATTAAATGAATGCCTTCCAGCGCTCGTATGCAGCGCGGCACTCGTCTTGGTGCTCAGGTGTGACGTTAGCAAGCGTACGGAGTGTTGCAAACGCCTCTTCTGGCGACTTATATATACCGGCTCCAATGCCTGCCCCTTTGGCAGCGCCTGTTGCTCCGTCGGTGTCATGAAGCAGAATTGTAGCACCGCTTACTCCGGCGAGTGTCTCGCGGAAGACGGGCGAAAGGAACATATTTGCGTTTCCGGCATGGATAGTCGATACGCGCAGTCCCATTTGCTCCATGATCTCGATGCCATACATAAAACTGAACACGATGCCTTCTTGTGCAGCGCGAAGCAGATGAGCACGAGTGTGCTGGGTGAAACTCAAGCCATGGATAGAACAACCGCGTTCTTCGTTGCACAGCATTCGTTCTGCACCGTTGCCGAATGGCATTACACTCAAACCGGCTGCACCTATAGGCGCTTTTGCCGCTTCGTCATTCATCTGTGTGTATGAGAGATCAGGGGCTACCTGATGATGCATCCATGAGTTGAGGATACCCGTGCCATTGATACATAGGAGCACTCCCAGACGAGGATTATCGTCAGTATAGTTGACATGTGCGAACGGATTGACCCTCGATTGTGCATCGTATGCCAC
>CAJOFU010000066.1 GCA_905233935.1 Paludibacteraceae bacterium | reverse complement strand
AATCTTGTAGAATCCTACGCCATACGTATTTGTTCCGCTCAGTACGTAGCACTCGTCTGCGTCGATGCTCAGGCTTGCAAGTGTTGTAACCGCATCTACACCTTCGAGACTGTTATGAGCGCTGAAGCTTACGCCGTTCTCTTCCGTCGGGGTGAGGACAACAGGATCAGCCGAACCGGTCTTACGGAGGATGACAGCGGTGTTAGCCGGAATGACTTGCGTACCCTTGGCGATCTCTGTCAGCACGAGATCGTTATTGCTCAGGTCAGCGATGAAGGCTTGCGTACCATCGTTGGTGAGCTTGTAGTTCTGCGTGCTGTGGAAGAAGGTCGAGTAGTGATAACTCGGGTTCTGCGGATCCTCGTTGGTTACGACTTGTTCATCGGTCGGAGTCGGAGTCGAAGAATCGATGATATTCAGTTCTTGCCAACCGGTAGCAGCCTCATAGGTAGCTCCGAGGCCCGACGGAACATATAAGTTGATTTGGTCTTGACCTTGCCCCTCCCAATAACTGAGCACTCTGTAGATGGATTGCGGAGTCGTTGCATTGTTATGAATATTCTCCAGACCGTAGCAACCGGAGAAAGCTACAATATTCGAACCGCCATTTTCTTCGATAACCGAAGTACCTGCCGGGATGGTGAGATCCGTTATATTAACACAACTGTAAAGCGCGTTATACTTGATTTCCGTCACAGTAGCGGGGATCTCATATTCGGTATTCGTTTTGCCTGCCGGATAAGCAATCAGAGTGGTCATATCCTTGCTGTACAAGATGCCATCTACACTGCAATAGTTGGGGTTAGCGGCAGCTACATTAATAGCCGTTAAGACATTCGTGCTTGTCTTGTTAGACGCTCCTTTATTCTCAAAAGCGCACTTACCTATGCTGGTCACAGAAGCAGGAACAGAAATAGTAGATAAACTCTTGGGGACCATTGAGAAGCATTTTTCACCTATGCTCTCTAAATTCTCCGGGAGTACAAGATTTCCTGTGATGGAACAATCCATGAACGCACCGTCACCAATTGAAGTCAAACTATTGGGGAACGATACAGAGCTGATATTTTGCATGTTATAGAACGCATAATCGCCTATGCGGGTCACACCTTCTTGGATCTCAACAGAGGTGATCAGGTCGCTAAAACATCTCCATTTTGAGGACTGATAGCTATTCATATCCTCCATTTCGCCATTATATTCATTCTTGCTGACCGTCAGTTTACCATCGTTCGTCAGCACCACATCGCATTCGTTGCTTGTCCAAGAAGCGACAGCAATCGGCTCGGCAGGAGTTTCTGCTTCACCATAGACCTCAATTTGGGAGATATTGTCACTATTCGTCACAGATGCAGTAAACGGCGCACTGGTAACAGTAACTTTATTGGAAGGATTATTATCGCGCGTAAATACTACTTTGGTAAAGGTATAGCCTGCTTTAGGCATCACTAAAAGCATTTCGCCGGAACTCCACGGATCAGTTTTCCATGCAATATAATCGGCATATTGAGCGTAAGTCACATTGCACGATTTGCCGATTGAAGCCACATTCGGATTCGTGTGATTCTCCACGATTTGACTATTTTCCAATTGCAACGTGATAGTACTCAGCAAGGTGTATACAGGAGCCGTACCGGTGTAGTAGATTTGATAGCCCTCGTCGAAGCGGTAATAAATATCGTCACGATCAGATCTGGTACCCAATTCAGTGAAGACTCCGTCCTCAAAGTAACATACTTTCGCTTCATCATCTTCAAATGCATAAATCAAACAGGACGAGCCGCTTGCCGGAGCGCCGCTCCATGCTTGTGCTTCTGCAGCGGAGGCAGCCACAAAACCAGGGAAATCAGAAGCCGTTAGTTGGGTATAATCACCATTCCATGAACCAGGAACTTCAAATTCGCTCACCTGAAGTTGGGCCCAACTTAACCCCACGCTTGCTGCGAGGGCGAGGAGAAATGTAAAGATTTTTTTTATCATGATAAATTGTTTTATGAGCCTTGCGGCTCGGTTAATGAATATGGTTGATTTGTTTGTCCGATTGTAGTCACACAATTTTGCTCTACAAAATTACAAAAAAAATCGCACGTACGCAAGGCGCACGTGCAAAAATTTACGCAAAGTTCAGAAAACAGGCAAGAAATTTACGAATTGTTTGATTTTTTCCCCCACTTGCTTGGGGCGATACCTGTCAATCCATGTCCGTGCCATTTTTATACGGATGGCGTGATGAAAACCCGCCATGATCCGTCGGCAGAGCCTCGTTCTATATAATGTTTATCCACTAATTGATTGACGAGTTTCTTGACAGCCGACATGTTAATACCCATTTTATGTTGCATGTCGTCCAAAGTCAGGACAGGTTCCGAAGCCATCAGCATCAACAGCTTGGTATAATTTTCTGACCGGAACTCCACTCGCTCTCCGTCGTACCACCAGAGTTTGCTGTCGTGCTCCGTCAAGAAGCAGACATCCGTATATACCTCATGTGCAACAAGACTCTTGAAATATTGCAAGAAGGGGCGTATTTCCGTTAGCGAAGCATGAGCTCCTTTGCTTGGGACGGCTCCAACAATCTGGTCGGCAGCATGCAAAGCTTCCAAATAATCACTCTTCAAACGGCTGCGAACAACAATCATCGGGTAATCATGTTTGGTCAAGATATAGTTGACAAGCAGACGTGCGATACGTCCGTTGCCATCCTCAAACGGGTGGATACGGATGTAACGGTAGTGAAACAATGCAGCCAATTCTACAGGTGAGAGTTTGCCTTCTTGCTCTGCCTGATTATACCAATCCACGAGATCTGTCATCAGTGCAGGGGTCTCTTCAACAGACGCGTACTCAAAGCGGTCGCCATAACGAGTAATCACCGAGTTAGGACGCGTTTTGTATTGTCCGGCATGAATGGTGTAACTTGTCTGAACACCTCCCGGCAAGTTGCGATATACCGTATAATCTTCACGCAAGAGCGTCTGATGCAGTGTGCGGATGAAGTTTTGCGTCAGCGGAGTCTCTTTTACCAACGCCTCCTCGGTCATCATGCGCAAAGTCACATTACTTGCCGTCATGTCTTGCACATCCTTTACATTGGCTTCGCCTATCACTTTGCCGAACAGCAACAATATCTCCGTCTGACCATATGTGAGCGTATTGCCTTCAATATGGTTGCTGTTGTAGTTGAAGTCGATGGTAAACCTGCGACTTAACTTTGCATTATCATCCTCAGACAATGGTTGAATTTGTCTCCATGCCTCAATGGCTTTTTCTAACGTTAGGTACCTCATTGATTCACAAAATTCATAAATGTTACTTATAAAGTGGCTGCGAAGCCACCATTTCGGTCACAAAATTACAACTTTTTTATGAAATTTGCAAGTTTTTGAGCGAAAAGGTGGTGTTTTTTCACCATTAAAGGTGTTTTTTACACATCTGCATGCTAATTTTGCAGTCGGTCAACACTACAAAATATATTTGATATATGCAAATCTTTTCACAAAAAAAGTGCCCCGTAGAGCACTTTTTACGTTTGAAGGTTTGAGGGTTTGAAGGTTTGATGTCGTTCAAACAATCTCAAACAATCTCAAACAATGTCAAACAACATCAAACTATCTCAAACTATCTAACAACCGTACCCATTACGTTGTATATCATGCCATCACGGATGATCAGGAGTTGACCGTCGCGAATCACTTTCACGCTTTCGACGTTCGACTTTTGACTTTCGACTGACTCAACATCTGTCGGCGTGGAGACTTCCATGAAGCCAAAGCCATAGAAGTTCATGCCAGCTGTATAGCTTACGCGTACAGAACCTGCTGTAACAGACACCTCCACATACGGGAACACCTTTATGGTGGTTTCACCCTCGGTAACCTCTATAGCCTGCGCATCCATAACGACAGCATTGTACAACTCTGTTCCACCTTGTTCGATTACGAGAGCACGGTCAGTAGCGTCAGAGTTCGAAGAACGAGCAGCAATACGGATTTTACCTGCCGCAGGGATGTTCAGTGTAATAAAGTTCTTCTCGGATGAGGACGCGCCACCGGATTTCAGACGGTATTCATACATTTTGTAATCCTCATTGCCACCAAAGCGGCATTTGTTCGCATCAATCGACATCTTGTTACCGGAGTCGGAGATGGTGGCAGAGAATTCTGTTCCCAAGATTCCGAATGTTGCATTCTCGGCAAGATTGTCAGCAGCGACCACCTCTGTAAAGATAATCTCAGCGTACTCTGCGACCGGTTCGGGATCGTCGCCGCCAAGTTCACCCAACTCAAACTCTATCAGCGATATGCCACAGATATCTCCTTCGAAACCAACGGTGTTGGCAGAACCCGACCACTTTTTGTAGTTGCCGTCGTACGACCAGTTAGGATCCGAGAATGTGCCGTATTCATTCAAAATAACAATGCGCTTAAATACTTTGCCTTCAGGAGCAACGAACTGTACTCCGTCTTCAGCTGAACTCTTAAAGTGTATGCCAAAACCGGAATCCGTATTATAAACGCCGTTATTGACCTTGACCGTAACATCTTTGCAAACCTTCTGGTCACCGGAAGACATATCCGGGAACTCTTTGAGATCACTTTTCCGCCAGAGCACCCATTCAGAATTGCTTGCCTCTGTCGGAGCTTTGAAAGAAACCGTTGCTTGTCCGAAAATCTGACTTGCGTTCTCTGCGGTAATCACAAAGGAGGATTCTACGCCGAGGGTATAATCTACACCTTCTACAAGATCCGAATGCATATGCCAGAACATGTCTTCGTAGCCATCTGCCACCAAGTGATCATACTCTTCTTGATTATATGAGTCCTTAAATACATAGCCGGCAGGGATATGACCTGTAGCACCGGTCGGGATAGTGACCGCAAAATTATTTCTAAGGCCGCTAAACCACTTTTTCTCAAACACCGTTGTAGCCGGCAAATTGAGGATCATATTCACCGGACTTCCATAATTGCCTATAATCTCGCCTTCTACGTCTACTATACCCGGTGCAGTAATGGTAAGGGTGACAGCGCCGTCTTGCCTATAGAAAATACCCTCACCGGAAGATCCGGAAAACATTATAGGAACTACACTATTAATCTCAATTGTCTCTAATTGTGAATTCTCTGTATAACATCCGAACCACATATCGTCAAGACCATATACTTGCAAAGCGGATGTTCTTAACCGAGGCGCCAAAACCATCGTCCCAGTTAGTAAACGCTCTTCCCGGCAGCGCACCGCTACCACTAATCTCGAGCAAACCAGTGTCATAGAACGTGTACGAGAATCCACCTTTCGTTCCGCTGTCCACAGCTTTCGGATTTTCAGGGTCCGGAGCTGCCTTCTCGGCAATTGTAGCCTCGATGGTTACATTAGCAGCCGGCATCGTGAAGCTATATGCACCGGTCTTAAAAGTAAACGTTGCGTCGATTTCGTACCTACTACCCACCTGATCTTCTACAACCACATAGTAAGCCGAGAAATCCGTGATTTCGTAGCCCTCAACCGGAGTAACGGTTGGTCTTGCCTGCTAAAACAGAAGTTGCGCTCAAAATTACTTTGTCGGCATTAGCCGTGCCTTCTTTCAGAGCTACGGTGTATTTAGTCGGAGCCGGCT
>CAJOFU010000065.1 GCA_905233935.1 Paludibacteraceae bacterium | reverse complement strand
TGTCTACTATTTTAGGACAATGTCTATTTTCTTAGGACGAATGTCTATATATTTAGGAAAAATTAATCAAAAACTGTCTACTAATTTTAGGAAAAGTCATTATGAAGATTAAAATTACTATCTTTATGTTGCTGATTGGCACGATTGCAACAGCACAGGACATCATTGTTACCACAGACTCCAAACGACTTGAGTCAAAAATCGAAGAGGTGGGAACGGATTATATCAAATACCGTAAGAAGAGTAATCCAAATGGACCACTCTTTGTTATGCCGGCAAGTGAAATCAAACTTATCGTTTATGAGAACGGAGAAGTGCAAATGTTTGAGAAGGAAGAGAAAGAAATAGACAAACCAGCAACACAGTTTGCAATCAAAGAAACAACTGAATCTTCCACAAAACTTCAAGCAGAAAATATACAATGCTTTACATTAAATTCGAATGCTCCACGTACTGATGAACACTTGGTTGTAGAAAACATGACATCGGACGCTATCAATCTTACAGTTTATGGATTATGCCATTTGTCCGGAAAGTGGGAAATGTTAGGAGAAACAGGTACTTTGATTCCATATAAAGAAGCAAAAAAACATTCAACATTCTCTAAACAATATTTTGCTAATATTTACAATTCTCCTTACAACTTAGTAGAACTGCAAGGCGTTGACGGAAGATTCCTAAAAGTAGCTATTGTTTCAGACTCTGGGAAGAAATATAGAGCATTATTTCAACATTGGCATTCTGACCTAATTATTAAAATTTATGAGATTGATTCATCGGAGGGTATATCAGAAGATGATCAGACTGTATCTGTTTCAGATTTACAAAATCTAACGCTTCCGGCTAAACAGAACAAAGAAACAGAAAATGTGGAAAACAAACCAGGATTCACCGGATATATAGAAGTGTCCGGCATCGTGGGCGGAGAAGTTACAAAAGCAATAAATGGCACGCCAACACCACTCGGAATTACATTAGGAGGTGCTAATCTGAATGCTGTATTCGGCGCAAAAGTTTGCAATTGGTTGTTTCTGGGTGGAGGAACAGGAATAAATGTAACTGGAGGAAATTTGAAAGATAACTATGGAACATCTATGAGAATACTGGCGATAAATGTTCCTGTGTATATCAATTCCCGTTTCTGGATTCCTATAAATTCGGAAATCTTTCGTCCTAGTACCGAGTTGGCTGTCGGGGTGTACTTCCCGGCTCTGGCAGAAATGGATATTGCCGGATATGATACATACGGGAAATATTATCACATTACTGGCGAAACTCAATTTGACGGGCACATTGGAGCAATATTCCGTATCGGTATAGGTGGAGAAGTAAAACGGTTTGTTTTCGGTGTTGGCTACGAATTATGGGGCGATAAAACTGATTGTGACCACTTTGCATATTTCAAATTGGGTGTGCGCTTTGGTAGATTGTAGAACTAAATGCACAAAATGCTTGCTAATTTGAGCAATTGATTTTATCCGCGAGGGGAAGAGTTACAGCGTGCAGGGGCTGGAAGTGAGATAAAGGGCGGCGGATACTACCCGCCTGAAATACAAAGAAAATAAATATAATGGAGTGAATTCAATTCACTCAAAACGGACGGAGTGAGGATTCACACGGACAAATGAAAGGTATCAGCGGCAAAGGTCGCTGATGCTTTTTTTGATCGCCCATTTGAGGCTACTGTGTAGTTGATGAATATAGTGATAGTATAGTCAGCATCCGATGAGCACCCGATGAGTATCCGATGAGCACCCGATGCAAGACCGAGGAAAGAGCGAGGAAAGAACAAGGAAAGAACGGAGCTGAATACGGAGAATTGATATACAAGATAGATCGCTCCGACAAACAAGTTTCAGTTCAGCAGATGGATGCACCTATACGCCTTGGTGCGTACCCTAATCCCGCCAAGACTGATCAAATAATCACTATCCAACTTACAGGAGAAAACGCAGGCAAAGTCCAAACAGAACTACAAGTTACTGACATGCAAGGTAAGATGAGCGATTATATCGCGAATCGTACCGAGCTTTAGAGCAAGCGAGCGTTAGTTATTCGTTAGTCGTTCGTTGGTTATTCGTTAGTCGTTAACCCTATCGCAAGCCAACCGCACAACAGTATTCATCGGCTTATGAATAAGGTATCATTATTCGATAATAAAATCAATAAATCTATTTTTTTAAGTTTTTTTGGTTAAAAATATCGCATCAGTACTAATTACGGATTGCGATGAGTGCGTTCAGCTGCATTAACTGTGCCGCCGGTGATATAGACCTCGCCTTCGGCTTTGAGTTTCTTCGCCTTTGATGCCGTGACGGTGATATTGATCGTGCCGCCTTCGATATAGATATTACCGCTGTCCTCGTCCTCATGATCGGTGGTCTGACCGGTAGACGCCACATCCACATCGCACTGGATACCGTCGTCCCCTACTCCGCTGATATTGATTGTGCCGCTCTCCATGAGGAAATACTGCGAGCAGTTGATACCGTCGTTCTTGGCTGCAAGAACATTGATCGTGGCGTTCTTGACTTGGATATACTCGCCCGCCTTGATGCCGTGCTTGAGGTTGCCATATACTTTGAGCGTGCCGTATTGCTTGAACTCGATGTGCCCCTTGACGTACAGCGCACCTTTCTGCGAGCCTGTAGCCGCATCGCGAAGCGTGTTAGTCGTGCCGGTGATCACCTTGATGTTGATACGCTTGCTGTTCTGCACATGCACAGCCGCACCGGAATACACCGGCGTGACGTTCGTCAGATTCAGACCGTTGAACTCGACGGTAGCCTTGAACGCACCCGAGGTATAGAACTCTCCGTCCGACGTGCTGCCTGAAAGCGTGTAGGTCACCTCCTCAGCCAGATCGTCGCTCTGGGCGATGCTCACATGCGCGCCGCTCTGCGTGACGGTCAAAAACTTCGCCACATTTCCCGCCACAGCGATTCGTGCCGACGAACCGTCATACACAACGCTGACCTTGCTGTCCGTCACCTCGGTTTCATCGACATACATCCGGCTAATGTCAGCAAGCGTGAACGCCTTCCCCATGACGGTCAGTGTTGAGCCGTTGGAATACGACATCTCACCCGCCTCGGCTGCAGGGAACTGATAGGTCACATCGCCCACTTGCACATTCAGCGTCTGGGCTGAAAGCAGACCGCTAACCGCTAATCCGCTAATCACTATTCCGATCAGCCTTCTCATTGTATCACAACCGTTTGTGCGTTGCCGCCGTTAGAAATAACGTACGTACCTTTGCCGACCTGCTGCGTGGCTTGCACGAGGTTGTCGAACGTACCGAGACTTGTGCCGGTGAGGGTGAATACCTGCACCGCTCGGTCGGCATCGAGCACGTTATCAAGGGCTGTATCTGCCTCATCGTTCACCGAGAAGTGCATCGACTGCAGGTCAGCCAAGGCGAAGTTCACCGAGCCGTCCACATTCGTCACCTGCAACTGCGAGCCGTTGACCGAGAACGACAGGTTATCGACTTTCATCGACGTTTTCACTCCGGCTGTATTGGTAAAAACCAGATAGCCGTACTCACCTGCCTGTACGGTCAGCGAAGCCATGAGGCACAGCATGAGTGTCAGTAGAAAATTACGCATATTATCAATTCTTTAATTTAAGTATCACATAGATAATGATTGGCGCTGCCACAAGCGACGAGAGGGTGGATATCGGCAGCGACAGGCTCAGGCTATACGAAGCAAGCGACACCAGGCAGTCGCACAACAGTAGCAGATTAGCGCCTATCAATGCGCAAGTCGGTACTGTCAGCCTGTGGTTGGACGTGTGCATGATACCTCGCGCCAAGTGCGGCACAGCCACGCCGATGAACGCTATCGGTCCGCACCAAGCCGTCACACCACCCGCCAACAACGAGGTAGCCAACACTATACCCAGGCGCGTACGCGATATATTGATTCCGAGCGCGCGCGCGTAGTTCTCGCCAAGCAGCAAGCCATTGAGCGGCTTAAGCAGCAGCGTAACCATCACAGCACCTACGAGCAGCACCACACTCATCACCTGTAACTCCTGCCAGCCCACAGCCGAGAGCGATCCTAACGTCCACACGATGAACAGCTTGAGTGCATCGGGGTTGGCAATGTTCTGCATGATGTTCACCAGTGCCCCGGCTATCGCGCCGACCATCATACCGACAATAAGCAGGCTGACATTGTCTTTGACCTTCCCCGCCACGCTCATCACGAGCAGCAGTACGAGCGTCGAGCCGATGATAGCCGCCGTGGCAACTGTCCCTGCACCGGCACTGACCATGCCGAACAGCGAGGTACACATCACCACAAACGCCACGCCAAGGCTTGCGCCTGAACTGACGCCCAAGATATACGGACCCGACAGCGGGTTGCGGAACAAGGTCTGCATCAGTATGCCACTCACACTCAGCGCGCTACCTGCCAGTATAGCCGTCAACGCCTTAGGCAGACGGATATTGAGGAAGATATGGTGATAGATGCTGTTCGCCTCGCTCTGCTCCCACAACACACGCGGCGAGAAGAGCGTACTGCCCAAACAAACATCCGCCAGCAGCAAGCCTAACAAGGCTACGCTGAGCAAGGTGAAAAGCAATATGTAGCGATGATTACGCATAGCGGCTGCAAAGGTACAAAAAAATTTGCACATCTGCAAGTTTTTCGCTCACAAATGTGCAAATTTTTCATTTTTGCCTTGACAGGTTGGCTGTCAGGCTTGCTTACTCCTGGTTGAGCGTGATGCGGCGGAAGTCCTTGATGGTGACGTTCTGCTTCTTGAGTACGTCCTTCACCAGTTCCTTGGTCTCGCTCATGATGTAAGCCTGCTCAACGAGCGTGCTCTCCTTGAGGAACTTACCCAGACGGCCTTGGGCGATCATCTCAATCTTTTTCATATTGAGGTTAGCCTCAGCCTGTGCGGGTACGTTAGCGCGGATACCGCGAGCGATCTCAGCCTGCTCTTCGGTCAACCAGCCCTTAGCGGTGTTCGATGCAATATGGTCATCGCTGTCGCAGTGTGCAGGGTTCAGACCAGCCTTGCGGAGCTCTTGCTCAACGGCTTTGTTGATCTCGTCCTGTTTGGTCTTCTCAATAGCAACAGCCAGCTCTTTGGCCTTCACTTCCTCAGCTACATGATCAGCGTCGAGGGCGATAGGAGCCATAGCAGCAACCTGCATCGAGATACCGTGAACGGTCTCGTGGTCAGCACCGGCGTTAGCAGCAACGAGCGAGGAGAGTTTGTTACCCAGGTGGTTGTAAGCGTCAA
>CAJOFU010000064.1 GCA_905233935.1 Paludibacteraceae bacterium | reverse complement strand
CATAGATTGACGTTGCACCACGGACGCGGATCTTAGGCGCTGTACCGAATGTACCGCTGACGTTTTGCACGCTGACACCGGCAGCCTTACCTTCCAGCGAGCGGCTGATATCAGCCACACCGGAGAGCATCGTTTCGTCGGCATCCAGCTTGGTAGCCGCACCGGTGAACAGACGTTTGTCTTGTTTCACCATACCTTGCACAACGACCTCTTGGATCTGTTGGCTCTCGGTCTCCAAACGGACTTCCATCTTGGGACGGGCAGGGATAGACACGGTCTTGTAACCCAAGTACGAGATGGTCAGCATCTTCTTGTCCGCCGGAAGGGTGATCTCGAATTGACCATCGAAGTCTGTGACTGTACCCGTGGTTGTGCCGGAAACCTGAACAGCTGCACCGATTGCCGGATCGCCATTCTCGTCAAGCACCGTACCCGTTACATTCATCTGCGCAAGCAATGCCACTGGCAGCAAGCACAGGCTGACTAATAGTACGTAAAATCGTTTCATTAGCTATTTGTTTGTTGTTACGGGAACGACATGCGTTCCCACGTTAATTATTTTCTCATTTACACGTGCGCACGCAAACTATAAATACATATATGCACAACGCAACGCCAATTCGTGCGTAGGCATGAAAGTTTTAAGGTTTGCGCTCGTGCGCGGCAAAAAAGCGTGCAAAGTTACTAATTTTTTTTGCAATATGCAAGATTTCGATACAAAAAAGTGCAAATTGCGAGAATAATATCCTATTTTATCACCTTTTTGTTACAAAAATGCGACATTTGTCTGCAAAACGCGAGCAAATCACTCGTATTTCAATACGACCAAGTTGTCGGGATTGAGTACTTCGCTTGCAACTGTTTGCAATTCGTCAGGTGTGATGCAAGCGATCTGTTCAAAGGTCTGCTGCCAGGTAGGCGCAAAGCCGCGATAGAGAACGGACTTCGCCATGCTCAGGGCGTTGTTCTCTGCGTTTTGGGCGGAGATAGCCATTTGTCCGCGCAATTGGCGGAGTGCGGCACGCAGTTCGCGCGGCGTGAGCGGCGTGGTGATGAGGCGGTTGAGTTCATTGCGGATAACAGCCATACATTGCTCCAACTGCTCGGGTTCGCAAGCGAAGTAGGTTGACCAATAGCCCGTGTCGGAGAGCGGCGTATAGGTGGATTCGATGGCATAGACAAGTCCGCGCGCCTCACGCAGGGCGATGTTCAGACGGGAGTTCAGGCTTCCACCGCCGAGGATGTTGTTCAGCAGGTACAACGGCAACTGTTTCTCGTGGCATATCGGGTACGCCCGTGCACCGAGCATGACATGAGTCTGATGTGTGTGCTTGGTGAACGAGGCAGATTGCGGCTGTTGGTCTTGCTCTTGCGCAAACGACAACTGCCTGTCTGCCGGCAAATTGTTACTGTAATCGCCAAACAGTTTCTCCACCATTCGCACAAACCGCGATGCAGGGATGTCGCCTTGGCAGAACACGACCATCCGCTCCGGTCTATAGTGTTGCGCCATCCACGCCCTCGGTCGGTCGGGTGAGGAGGAGATATGCCTGAGAGTGCGCTTTGTTCCTAATATAGGTTGCGCAAGCGAGTGACCGGCAAACAGCATGTTCTCGAAGTCGTCGTAGATCAGTTCGCTCGGCGAGTCGTTGTAGCTCTCTATCTCGTCGTAGATGACCATCCGCTCCTTGTCCGTCTCGCTCTTCGGGAACGTCGGACAAAGCACCATCTCGGAGATCAGTTTCAGCGTTTGCGGAACATGTTCGTTCAACGTCGCGGCGTAGAAAGTCGTTTCCTCTTTCGTCGTGTAGGCATTGATCTCACCCCCTACTCCTTCGATCTGCGAGATGATCTGACGGGCAGAGTGGAAGACCGTGCCTTTGAAGACGCAATGTTCGATATAATGCGCCATTCCGTTCTCTTCGGGTCTTTCGTCGCGCGTACCTGCACCGATCATCACACCCACATAAGCAACCGCTGATTGCGTACGAGAGTGAACAATTTTCAGTTTATTCGGTAATGTATGATAAAAAATTTGCGTATTTTCTTGCATAATTCGTAAAAAAGTCGTACCTTTGTTGTCGCTTACGTTAGCGCAATTTGCCGAACGCGAGCGGCATTGGCGGAATTGGTAGACGCGCCAGACTTAGGATCTGGTTCCTCACGGAGTGAAAGTTCGAGTCTTTTATGCCGCACAACGAGTCCTTATCGGGGCTCGTTTTGTTTTGCCTCATTCCACAACGCATCCATCTCGCCCAACGTCATGTCCTTGAGTTCTCTCCCCTGCTCTTTCGCTTTCGCCTCCACGTAATTGAACCGCCGCATAAACTTGATGTTCGTCTGCTCCAAGGCATTGTCCGGACGAATCTTGTACAGCCGTGCCGCATTGATCATCGCAAACAGCAGGTCGCCAAACTCTTGCTCTTTGTTGCCCTCACCGGGCTTGGCGAGTTCGGCTTGCAGTTCGTCGAGTTCCTCATGCACCTTCTCCCACACATCCTCTTTTTTCTCCCAGTCAAAGCCGACGTTGGCGACTTTGTCCTGAATACGGTAGGCTTTAACGAGTGAGGGTAGCGACTCGGGGATTCCACCAAGGACGGTTTTGTTCCCGCCTTTCTCTTTGAGTTTGACCTGCTCCCACAACTTGCTTACCTCTTCGGCGTTAGCCGCAGCCTCAGCGCCATAAACATGTGGATGCCGGAAGATGAGTTTGTCACACAGCCGGTTGCAGACATCAGCTATATCAAAGTCGCCGGTCTCGCTGCCCATCTTCGCATAGAAAACCACATGCAGCAGCACATCGCCAAGTTCTTTGCTGATCTCGGTCATGTCGTGGCGCGATATGGCGTTCGCTAACTCAAACGTCTCCTCAATTGTATTCTCCCGCAGGCTGTCAAAGGTCTGCTTGTGATCCCACGGGCACTTCTCCCTGAGTTCATCCATTATCGTCAGCAGCCTGTCAAACGCCGCTAACTGTTCTGCTCTTGTATGCATAATAATTCTAATTTTCCTTGTTCATCCATTGCCGCATAAGTCCACTGCCTAAAGCAATCCCCGAGGATAATGACACGCGCACCCGTTGCCAGTTCGAGATCAAGTTCTATGTGTCTGTGACCAAATATGTAGTAGTCTGTCTTCGGCTCTTGGCTCTTGGCTCTCGGCTCTTGGCTGCTCTCCATCTCCTTCGCAAACAGCACCAACTCTTCCTTGTTCTCGCCCTTATATCCACACGGGTGCGCCAACTCTTTCAGCCGCGACCGCTTCGCCCACTCGTATCCCAACTTGTTCCCCCAAGCCGGCGGCACAAGCCTGAACAAAAACTGCGCAACCGGGTTATGGAACAATCGCCTCAGCCGCATAAACGATCGGATCTTTTTCTGCACCTCTTTCGGGAACTGTTCCAGATAATTGCTTGGCACAAGCCCGTCGCCGTGAGCAAGCAGACACTTCTTTCCCGCGATAGTCATCACCTCAGGATTACGGTGAACAATCACTCCCGTTCGTTTCGCCAACTCGCCGTACGTCCATATATCGTGATTCCCGATAAAGTAATGCACCGGGATTCCCCTATCCGTCATTGCCTTCAGACAATCCAACAACGGCTCATATTCCCGTTTGGAAACATCGCGCCAGAAATACTCGCTCCAGAAGTCGAATATATCCCCCAACAGGTATATCGCCGTCGCATCCTTACCTAAATCGTTAAGGAGACTGACGAACCGCTCCTGATGCCCCGCATCATCCATTGCCCGACTTCCAATATGTGCATCGCTGAGGAAGTAAACCATTGTAATTCGTTTAATTCTTATCTCACTGCGTTCGAACGATTGTTTCGCTTAATTCGTGAACCAATTCGGTTCTTTGTAGTTGTTGACTTAAAGAAACCCTAATTCGAGTTTGGCTTCCTCGCTCATCATATCTTTCGTCCATTCAGGCTCGAAGACGAGTTTCACATCCACGCGGTTTATCCCCTCGACCGTGCCGACCTTCTGCCGTATATCCTCGATAAGGAAGTCCGACGCCGGGCAACTGGGTGCTGTCAGGGTCATATCAATAGCGCAAACGCCGTCATCGCTGATGTCGATGCGGTAGATCAATCCGAGGTCGTAGATATTGACAGGTATCTCGGGGTCATAGACGGTCTTGAGCATCTTAAGTACCTGCTCTTCTTTTTCCAAAAATTCGTTCATCTTTTCATGTATCGGAACAATCAAAATGGATTGTTTTCACAAAACGGACGCAAAGATACGGAAAAAATATGACATTTGCAAATTTTTGGGTAAAAAATCTTCAAATCTTTGTAATAATCGTTCGAACAAATGTGAGATAAGAATTTTTGAATTTTTGAATTTTTGAATAAAAAATAGTCCGTCGGGCTACTTTTTATCGTCTTAGACCTGAGTATTCAGATTCGGGTGGAGATAATGTGATACGGAATCGGCTGCAAAGATACGAATAAATAAAATTAAAAGGATAGTGTGCCAACGGAGATTGACACACCATCCTTTGTATAGTACTCTACTCTTCGGTGTCTTCGAGTCTGTCGCCGACGATCTTGCGATAGAGTTCCTTGGGATCCACAGCGCGGCGGATGATCTCGTGGAGGTCTTCGATACGAACGCGGTCCTGTGCCATGGTGTCACGGTAACGCATGGTGACGCAGCCGTCGTTTAAGGTGTCATGATCGACGGTGATGCAGAACGGCGTGCCGATAGCATCCTGACGGCGATAACGTTTGCCGATGGAGTCTTTCTCGTCGTATTGCACGCGGAAGTCGAACTTGAGAGCGTTGAGGATCTCGCGAGCTTTCTCGGGCAGACCATCTTTCTTGACGAGCGGCATCACGCACGCCTTAACAGGCGCAAGTACCGGTGGCAGACCGAGTACAACACGGGTGTCCCCACCCTCGAGTTGCTCCTCTCTATACGAACCGCACATGACGCTGAGGAACATGCGATCCACGCCAATAGAGGTCTCGATGACGAACGGCGTGTAGCTCTGGTTGAGTTCGGGATCGAAGTACTCGATCTTCTTGCCGGAGTACTTGGCGTGTTGCGAAAGGTCGAAGTTCGTACGGCTGTGAATACCTTCCACTTCCTTGAATCCGAACGGCATAAGGAACTCAATGTCGGTAGCGGCATTGGCATAGTGAGCGAGTTTCTCGTGATCGTGGTAACGGTACTTGTCGTCACCGAGGCCAAGGGCTTTGTGCCATTTGAGACGGAAAGCTTTCCAGTGCTCAAACCACTTCAGCTCTTCACCCGGGCGAACAAAGAACTGCATCTCCATCTGCTCGAACTCACGCATACGGAATACGAACTGACGGGCTACGATCTCGTTGCGGAAGGCTTTGCCGATCTGTGCGATGCCGAAAGGAATCTTCATGCGGCCGGTCTTCTGCACATTGAGGAAGTTCACGAATATGCCTTGTGCCGTTTCCGGACGCAGGTAAATCTTCATTGCACCATCAGCAGTCGAACCCATCTCCGTTTGGAACATCAGGTTGAACTGACGAACGTCAGTCCAGTTGCGTGTACCGCTAATCGGGCAAACAATCTCCTCGTCAAGGATGATTTGCTTGAGTGCG
>CAJOFU010000063.1 GCA_905233935.1 Paludibacteraceae bacterium | reverse complement strand
ATTCAGTCGGTTGACTCCGAACACCTGCTCCGCGCCATCGATACCGAAGCCGGCAAACAGGGTATCGTTCAGGATATCCTGCTCGAACTCCACGTCGCAGCGGAAGAAACAAAGAGCGGCATGAGTATCGACGAGTTCAACAAACTCCTCACCCCTAATCCCCTAAACACTAATCCGCTAACCAAATATCCGCACATTCGCATCCGTGGCATCATGGGCATGGCTACCAACACAGACGACGAACCGGAGATACGTCGTTGTTTTCACGCTTTGCATGAACAGTATCTCCGGTTCTTGGATCGATGCTCCCTCGACAACGGACTGTTGTCAATGGGTATGTCTGATGATTATCCGATAGCCTTGAGCGAGGGCAGCACGATGGTGCGCATCGGTTCGGCTATCTTCGATTAGAGCAGCTCAACGCTTCGGTTGACGAACTTCGCAAGCGCCTCGCCCTTCAGCAAACCCGAGGCAAGGAACGCTATATCAAGCAATTGGCTGACTTTGTCGTTCTCTTTGGCTTTGCCCTCGTAGTGCTGCTTGATCTGCTCGCGCAGTGCGGCAATCTCCTTCGTCAAGTCGCGTTTCTCCTCACCTTCCTTCGGCTCGTCTTTCTTATCTTTCTGAGCCTCTTGCTCTTTGCGGAGCACTTCGACCTGTTGGTTGAGCTCGTCCAGACTGTTGCCCGTTGCCTGTTTGATTTCGGCAAGCAAGGCTTGTACCTTCGGGTGAGCGATGTTCACCACGAGGTTGTAGGAGTCGGGCATCTGACCGTAGAAGCTCATGCCTTGCTGGTGAGCAGACATCTCTTTCATGCGTCGCATCCACTCGTTCTGCGTCAGGAACACAGGCAGAGCGTCTGCGCTGACATTCTCGAGGCTGACAACGTAGTTCGTCTTGTCGTTCTTCGGCAGCAGTCCTTCGAAGGAGTAACGCAATGCGTCTTCTTCCTCGGTAGTGAGGTTGACAGCGGCTTTGTCCTCTTTGACAATCAGATTCTCAATCACATCGCTATCCACGCGAACGAAGCGCAGAGCGTGTTTCTCTTCCTCGCCGTCACCCATGGCTTTCTGCTCAAACTGGCTCATAGCATGTACATCCAATTCGCCGTCCATGAGCAGCACGTCGTAGCCTTTTTCTTTTGCACGCTGGATATACGTATAGCATGCATCGGCATCCTGGGCGTAAAGCAGAATCAGATCGCCGTTCTTGTCAGTCTGCGCGTCTTTGACTTTCGCTTTGTACTCATCCAGCGTAAAGTATTGCTTGTCAACGTTCTTCATCAGCGCGAAGCCGATAGCGCGGTCGTAGAACTTCTCGTCACTGAGCATGCCAAACTGGATGAACAGCTTGATGTCGTCCCATTTCTTCTCAAAGTCTGCGCGATCGTTCTTGTAGAGTTCTGCCAATTTGTCAGCCACCTTCTTCGTGATGTGCGAAGAGATCTTCTTCACATTGTTGTCGCTCTGCAGGTAACTGCGGCTGACATTCAGCGGAATATCCGGGCTGTCAATCACGCCGTGCAGCAGTGTCAGGTACTCAGGCACGATGTTCGACACCTCGTCCGTCACAAACACCTGGTTGCAATAGAGCTGGATCTTGTTGCGGTGTACGTCGAGGTTGTTCTTGATCTTCGGGAAGTACAATATACCCGTCAGATGGAAAGGATAATCGACGTTCAGATGGATGTGGAACAACGGCTCATCGAACTGCATAGGGTAGAGTTCGCGGTAGAACGCCTTGTAGTCTTCGTCCTTCAGGTCGGCAGGTTTCTTTGTCCAAGCGGGCGTCGTGTTGTTGACGATGTTCTCCTCGCCGGTTTCAACCTGCTTGCCGTCTTTCCACTCTTTCTTCATGCCGAAGGCGATCTCCACGGGCAGGAACTTGCAGTATTTCTTCAGCAAGCCTTCAATCGTTGCGTCCTCGAGGTACTGACTGAACTCGTCGTTGATGTGCAGCACAACGTCCGTGCCGCGCTCGGCTTTAATCGTTTCCTCCATCTGGTACTCGGGGTTACCCTCGCACGACCAATGCACGGCTTTGGCGTTCTCGTCATAACTCTGCGAGAAGATCTCCACTTTGTCCGCCACCATGAACGCCGAGTAGAAGCCCAAACCGAAATGTCCGATGATCGCTTCGGCTTTGTCCTTGTACTGATTGACGAACTCCTCTGCGCCGGAGAATGCGATCTGGTTGATGTACTTATCGACCTCCTCGGCAGTCATGCCTATACCGTGATCGCTGACGGTTAGGGTCTTCTTATCCTTATCTATACGTACACGCACGCGCACGTCGACCAATTCGCCTTTGAACGCACCGGCAGTACTCAGCGTCTTGAGTTTCTGCGTGGCATCCACGGCGTTACTGATCAGCTCACGAAGAAAAATCTCGTGGTCGGAATACAAAAATTTCTTGATGACGGGGAATATGTTGTCTGACGTTACCCCAATGTTACCTTTACTCATATCTGTCGTTGTTTTTAATTATTCGGATTTATAGACCGTTCGTTTCACTCCTTTACTCCTTCAGCGAAGCGGTCTTTCTACTAATTATCGTGCAATAATCGTTCCAAACCACCGAAAACTGACATTTTGGCATAATTTTTGTAGTCTTTTTTGTACATATTTCCCGAATTTATCAACACTAAAATTTCGTATATCATGAAACTTTCCGTTCAACCCTTAAACTTCGAGATTGCCAAGCAACTCGATGATTTTATCAGCAAGAAAACCGCACGTTTTGGTCGTCATCTGCGCGAGGACGACGAACTCAACATCCGTCTGTCAGTCGTTAAGCCGGCTACTATCCTGAACAAGCAGGCTGACGTGCGCATAGGCGATTTGTTTGCTTCAAAGACCTGCGACACCTTCGAGCAGGCTATCTCCGAGGCACTCGAAGCCCTCGAATCCCGCCTCGAGAAACGCAAAGAAAAAGAGCAATGAGCAAATGAAACGCTTCGTTTTATTGTGTCTTGTATGGGTCGTCCCCTGCACGCTATTCGCAGGTGTGACGACCTATACGTTTACGTCCGTCAAGTGGGCAAGTCGTGTGGACGCCACGGTGTGTGACGGAGTGACTGACGGCTGGGTATGTGACAAGGAAGCCAGCGACTACAACGCCGGACGCACGTACGCCGACGGCTCGCTCAACAGCGCCGGTGTAGGTGTAAAAACCGGTTCAAGCGGTGCGGGAGCGACATCGGTCATACCATTCGAAGAGGTGCGTCAAGTGACCGTGAACTTCTGCCAGAACGCCAGCAAAGGGCGCGGTACGATCAACGTGCAGGTAGGCGACAACACGCCGTACACCATCACCGTCACCAAACCCGCCACAAGCGGCTCGGGGACGCTCAACCGCGACTCTGTCATCCAACTCACTACGCCCGAAACAGGCAAGATCAAGTTCTGGGTGGACTGCACGGAGAACGGTATCTATATCAACACGATCACCATCCGCTCGTCCTCGGGCGGCAGTTCGACGTTCACCATGGATACCTACCAGCTCGTGACGGATATCACCCAACTCGAAGACTCCGACCAAGTGATAGTCGGTGTACGTCAGGACGGCGTGAACTACGTAATGGGCTACTACGACGAGTGGGAGAGTGTGAACAACATCCACGCCATCAAGGCGCGTTACTCTGCCGACCGCTCGCAGGTCGATGCCGATGACCGCGCGGTCTATACCCTGCGTATCAGCCAGCTTGACGGGCAAACAGCGTATATATTCCAGGACGAACTGCGCTACGAAGAGGCGTACCTCGTTGCATCCGGCGGGCAGACGAAGAACAAACTCGAGGTCTGGACGGACGTCGTGAGCGATGCATACGGCAACTACGGCTATTGGGACATTGAGATCAGCGACGGCGGGGAGGCTATCATTACCAACCTCGGCAGAAGTCTGGGGAAGATCTTGCAGTACAACGCCTCAAACATCCTCTTCTCCTGTTATCAAAACCGCTCGCAGACGCCCGTCTGTCTTTACCGCCGCGTGGAAGCCATCGGCGATGTGCCGGCAATCGTCGCGCCGTTCGTTAACTTCGGCACAACGATTCAGCAGCAAGGTTCACGCACCATACAGGTCAATGCCAACCGGCTAAGCGAGGATATAAGTGCCACACTCGTCAAAGGTGAAGTCTTTTGTCTTTCGTCTTTGAGCGGAAGCGGTCTTTCGACTATGTTAGACCGCGACGGCGACGAGTTGACTATTTCCTACGCCATAGCCGAATCAGGTCACTTCACCGACACCCTCGTGTTGCGCTCCGGCGATACAGAGACGCGCGTAGCCATCCTGCTCAACCGCATCAACCCGATGACCATCAGCGAAGCAGTGCATCAAGAGGATTATACGACGGTGTATCTGGGCGATGTGACCGTCACAAAGAAGTACGACACCTATATCTACGTCCGCGACGAAACAGGCTCAATGCTGCTCTTCGACCGCGGTGACGGTGACAAGCGTTACGGCAACAAACTCAACCCCTCGGGCGATGTGCTGTCGGGTGTTACCGGGCGGTTCGTCAACTACTACGGTGTGCCGGAGATCAACCTGACAGAGCAGTTCGACATCGAGGGTAGCGTTGAGGTGCAGCCCGAAGAAGCCGGTGCAGTCATCGACTCCGCCGATGTATGCCGCTACGTGGTGTTGGAGCAAGTGCTCGTCACAGGCAAGAACACACTGACCTACAACGGCAACGAATATGCGTGGACGAACAAGTTCAATATCGGCAACCCCGTCGAGAACAAGCTCTGCCAACTCTGCGCCATCGTCAGCTACGACTACAACGCCGTTACGTTGTATATCATCCGTCAGGATGTGTATCCGCCCACAGGCATCAGCAACACGACAGCCGAGTCCAAGCCGCGTGTCATCCTACGTGACGGTGCACTCCTCATCCTCACCGACAACGGCGCCTACACCCTCACCGGTGCAAGCAAATAAAATGAAGTTATCTTTGAAGACAGAAATCTTCAAATTTTCAAATCTTCAAATAAAAGAATGGAGCATGCGCGCGCATGCTCCATTCTTTTAATCTGCCTGATAGACCCCGTTTACTTTGTAGGGTTCAAGATGAACGGAGATCAGAGTGTCTTGTCCGAAGCGTTCGCGCAGACGTTGCTCAAGCAGCATGCTGTGACGGTGCGCTTCGTAGAGCGATGTGCTCCCGCGCATACGCAGGTGCATTTCTATCGCATAGTTTGTTCCCACGCGGCGCGTGCGCAGGTTATGCAGTTCGCTCATGTCGTGATCTGCCTCAACGATCTCGCGAATCTCCTGCTCGACTTCCTTCGGCAGGCTTTTCTCAAGCAAGTCTTGCACGGATTCGTAGAGCAGTTTAGCCGCAGCAATAAGGATAAACACACTCACTAACACCGCGGCTATCGGGTCAAGTATAGCCCACTTGCCACCGAACAGCAGCGCACAGCCTATGCCCAAAGCCGTGGCGACTGACGACAGCGCATCGGTTCTGTGATGCCAGGCATTGGCGCGCAAAGCCGACGAATCGACACGTTTGGCAACGGCGATCGTCACCCAATAGACCGCTTCCTTGGCGGCTATACTCACCAGCGCAGCCCACAGCGCGATCTTCCCCGGCATCACAAGCCGGCAACGATCTTCTGTACGCCTTCCGCGAGCAGCACTCCGCCGGCTGCCAGCAACGCTATAGCAACCATCGCTGTAGCCAGCGTCTCGTACTTGCCATGACCATACGGGTGGTCGCTGTCCGCCGGACGACTGCTGAGTTTGACGAACAGCAGTACGACAAAGTCCGTCAGCAGGTCACTGAGCGAGTGTAAGGCATCGGCAATCATCGCCGCGGATGCGCCTAACACACCCGCCACGAACTTAAACACCGTCAGCAGCACATTCACCACTGTGCCCGCCAAGGTCACACGATAAATCTCTTTTTCTCTGTTCATAAAAAAAGTGACTGCCATATTCTGTCAGTCACCATTGTTGCTCAACCAGGACTCGAACCCAGACAGACAGAACCAGAATCTGTAGTGCTACCATTACACCATTGAGCAATAGCTTTTCTGCAAAAGCGGATGCAAAAGTACAACTTTTTTCTGAATTATGCAAATATTTTTCAAAAAAAACACAAAAAATATACATTTCTACCCCAAAATATAAGGTCAATGTGCATTTTTGCGTATTTTTGTGCTAATTCATTTGCAAATCTCTGAAATTTTTCGTATCTTTGCAGTCGCATTTTGTGCGCGGTGGATTTTGCTATTCACAGATTAAGCAGATTTAACTGACTGCAATGGATATAACCACTCAAATACGGCAACCGATAGCGGAGGAGTTTCATCAGTACGAGACTCTGTTCGAGCAGGCGATGCGTTCCGAGAACGTGTTGCTCGACCAGGTGCTCCGTTACATCTCCGCCAAGCACGGCAAGCAGCTGCGCCCTACCCTCGTATTGCTGTCTGCCAAGCTCTGCCGTAGCGTGAGCGACAAGACGCTTAAGGTCGCCGTGGCATTGGAAATGCTCCATAACGCCACGCTCGTGCACGACGATGTGGTGGACGGCTCACCTACGCGCCACGGCGTGCAGTCGGTGCAGGAACGCTGGACAAACAAGATAGCCGTGCTCGTAGGGGATTGGATGTTGGCGAAGATGATCGGCTTGGTCGGCGAGATACGTAACACACAGATCCTTGCTATCGTTTCCGAGATGTCGCGCGCCTTATCGTCCGGCGAACTTATTCAGCTGCACGCCGGAGGCTCGATGTGGATTAGCGAAGAGCAGTACTTCGACATCATCGGCAAGAAAACCGCCGAACTTTTTGCCGCTTGCACCGAGGCGGGCGCAGTCAGTGCCGGGTGCAGTTACCGTCAGCAGACTGCCATGCGCACCTACGGCTACGAACT
>CAJOFU010000062.1 GCA_905233935.1 Paludibacteraceae bacterium | reverse complement strand
ACAAAGGTTACCTTAGAGAAGAATGCATCGGCGACGATGATGTTACTCAGTTGAAGCAGTTGATCTCTAAAGTCATAAAGTGCCTTCAGGTAGTGACTTACTAGCGAATCTCTTTCGATATGAGCTACACACTTAGGTCTGCGTCCTCGCCGAATACGTTGGATGAGTGTTTGTACGGCTCGGATGGCATAAGCTTCATGAGTGTCGGCATCAACGAGTGCAATGCCGAGTATCTCTAAGCCTCGTTTCATCGATTGGGCACAGCCTGACCAAAAGTATCCGAGTCCGGGTGTCTTCTTTCCACTTTTGGAAACATAGCTCGGATCAATAGCGATAGCATACTTATGCCCCGGTTGCTTTAGGACGAAAGACTGATTGAACGCAATCCAATCAAACTTCTTTCGGAAGTTTTGTCGGAATCGCTGCTCGCACGACTTACAATAACGTGCCAGCTGAAGAAAATTTATTCTTCCGCTGATGGTTAAAACTCCAACCATGACATCGAGGAAAAATGACCTGAAAGATGCCTTGATTGATTTCTGACTGCGAAGGGCAGTGTTACACAAGTTTCTGACTTGTTCGAGCGGATTGATTATAGTATTGTATTTTGACACTACAAAGTTACTAAAAATCAACCGCTTGTGCAAGTTTTTAGGCAAAATTTTTTACATCAAAGAACACTTTTTTTGAAGGCTTTTTCGTCAGAGCCAACGCAACTGTTGAACCTAATAGTCCGGCATCACTTAACTGCCTCAATATAAAACTGTTATTAAAATTTTAACGAACTATTGATATAGTGAACATAAAAACATTTATTAACCAAATTTATTAACTAACTAAAATTTTTTAATTATGAAGAAATTTTATTCAATCCTTGCAACTGCGCTGATTAGTGTTTGCGCATTCGCATCTAAGGATGTTGTTCCGTCAGACGTAGTCCTGGCAGATTACTATGATCAGGGTAACGTATGTGTTTGCTTCTTCGTACCTGCAGACATGGCTTGCAACGACGTCGTACTGACCGGTTCGTTCAACGGATGGAAAAATACTACTGCTGAATGCATTGCTTGCGAGGCTGTAGAAGGTTATGACGGCTGGTATGTATGTTCTTTCGAGCCCGAGGCAGAGCCCGATGCTGAAAAGGGTATGCAGGCTAAACCGGTTATGCTGGGGGGCAACGGTGAGTTCAACTGGGCCTACCAAGTCGGTGCAGCTACTGCAATTCGCGGTGGTGTACAAGTTGTGCAAAGTGACTATGTAGGTGAGATTGACCTGATCAACTATGGTGCTGACGCTCCGAACGTATTTACCGTTGACGCATGGAAACAGAAGCCGTGTACTGCTATTTACCACAACTACACCTTCACTGTTATCAGCGACGGTTGCGACGGCTATGTTGTTCCGTTCCTCGTAGGTGGCATGAACGGTTGGACTTTCCAGCAGATGCAGTTGGATGTTGACCTGACCATGGAGTATCAGGTTCCAACCTACTCTCTAAACGTCAAGTGTGCTGAGGGGGCACCTTACCAGATTGTAAGCGGTAAGATGGACGAAACCGGCGAAATCGCTGTTCAGCCGGGTTGGAAGGACGAGGCTTACGTTCAGGTACTGCTTGATGGCGAATGGGTTCGTCTCCCGGGAGAGGATGGTGACAACCTCCTGACTCATGAGGATGCAAACATCACTCTGGATCTTCGTGAGGATGGCATCCGTTGGGCACGTTGCGAAAAATCCTCGGATGAAGAGTATAAATTTACTTTCACCGTCTCTTGTGATGAGAAGTATGGTAAGGTTCATGGAACTAATGGCGCGTATCCTTGGGGTACAGAACTGACGATTTCTGCGGAAGGCAATTACGGCTATCACTTCGCTGAGTGGTCAGATGGCAATACGGACAATCCACGTACTATTATTCTGACAAGTATTCTGACAAGAAACATGAATCTAACTGCTATCTTTGCACCGAATACATATACTATTAGCGACAATAGCAATAAGGAGCAAGGATACATAGATGGCGCAGGGCAATATGAGTACCTAGCAGAAGCAACGCTTGTCGCTACGTCTAACTATGGTTACCACTTCACGCAATGGAGCGATGGAGAAAAGGAAAGTTCGCGCAAGGTGACTGTAACTCAAGATATGGCATTCATGGCATTATTTGCCCCGAACAAATACACCTTCAGTGCTTCTTGTGACGAAATGTACGGAAAGGTGGTTGCTGCTAATGGTGAATTTGATTACCTAACGCAACTGGCGATGACTGCTGATGCGAATTACGGCTACCACTTTATAGAGTGGTCAGACGGCAATACCGAGAACCCGCGTGTTTTGACGTTGACAGAAAACACAGAACTTACAGCCTTCTTTGCCCCGAACAAATACACTATTAGCGACAATAGCAATAAGGAGCAAGGCTATATCACGAGAACCGGTGAATATGAATACCTCACAAATGCTATAGTTAGTGCTATTCCGGTAAGAGGCTATCAGTTTACGAAATGGAGCGACGGTAACAACGACAATCCACGCACCATTGAAGTAACAAAAGATATTGAGCTCATCGCCTTGTTTGATTACCAGTTAACAGGCAATTGCGGAAAAGATAATGTACTCACATGGACATTTGATCCGTCTGCTATGGCATTGAACGTCATAGGCAAAGGCTCTTTGTCGGATAATTACACCTACGGCACATTCATTGAATCCCTGACAATCGGTAATGAGGTTTCTCTTATCGGCAGCGAAGCTTTTGCTGAGTTCCCACAATTAGCGAACATCATCATCGGCTCATCAGTCAAAGTGCTAGAAGAAAAAGCATTCTTTAACTGCCCGTCTATCGAAACAATCACGTGCTATAGCCAGCGTCCGCCTACGGTCAATAGCAATGCGCTTTACGGATTAGACTATAATACTATCGTTTATGTGCCGGCAGACTATTTAAACAATTACTTGATGCATGATGCGTGGGGATTGTACGAAGTTCGTCCGTTTGGCGCGACAACGACCACCGTTGCCGATGACGAAGTGAACGTTGAGCCGACTAGCAACACAGCGGATGTATCATGGCCGGTTGTGGAGAATGCCGCAACCTATGAGTTGACCATCAAAGACAAGAACGGCAACGTGATCTGTACTCTGATCTTCAACGCCAACGGTCAGTTAACAAGCATCGCATTCGCTGCCCCGGGACGTGGACAACATGCAGCACAGGTTGCCGGATTCACATTCACTGTAACAGGTCTGGATAGCGGCAGCAGTTACAGCTTCACGATGGAAGCCAAAGACTCGCAAGGCGAGGTTATCGACACCAAAGAAGGCTCGTTCACAACCACCGAAAGTGGCATCGCTACGGCTCTGGATAATGCAAGCCTTGACTCAAAACCTGTTAAGATCATCCGCAACGGTCAACTCTTCATTCTCCGCGGCGATAAGGCCTACACCGTGCAAGGGCAAGAGATGAAATAACCCGCTTTTAGCACGCAAATACAACCGTGCACTTATAAGAAGATGTGGCATTTCGACGATGCCACATCTTCTTTCTTCGTCTATTTCAGGGCAATTGTATTGCCCGCCTTTTGTTCATCTATACCCACCAACAGCTTCAGTTAATCAAAGATTGTCCCAAGTTTTTCCTGCATAGCCACTTTGGATTACCCCACAAAGCACTAACTACTCACATTTGAGCACTTAACATGCAAAAACATACTAAATACTCATATTTTAGCACTTAAATTTGCAAATATCAAATATTTTTTGTAACTTTGCATCGAAAATAAAAAAGTCGTGTTATGATTGAATTATTTGACACACCGGCATCGGTAGCGCAGGCTGTCGCTGAGCGCGCCAAGCAACGTAGAACATCTATGAGGCTTACGCAAGCAGAATTAGCACAAAAAGCCGGTTTGTCGCTGTCCACATACCGTCGCTTTGAGCAGCAAGGGCAAATCGCGTTTTCCGGTCTGCTGCAAATCGCTTTTGCTTTGGATTGCATGCGTGATTTCGATGCGCTGTTTGCATCACAGTCCTGGGCGACAATGGACGATATGCTCAAACAAGCCAAACCCGCTAAACGTGTTCGCCATGATTGATGTTCAACAAATAGAAGTATGGATGCACGGTCGCCAAGTCGGGCGTTTGGCACTTACGCCGCAACGTCCACAGACCTGTGCGTTCGAATATACTGCAGAGTGGCTGAAAGACGGATTCAGCATTTCGCCTTTCGAGTTGCCGCTTACGCCGGGATTGAAGATTGCGCCCTATAAGCCTTTTGACGGACATTTCGGTGTGTTTACCGATAGTCTGCCGGATGGTTGGGGACAACTGATCCTTCACCGCCATTTGGCGCAGCAAGGAATCAACAGCTTGTCGCTTAATCCGTTGCAACAACTCTGCTTAGTCGGAAGTAACGGGCGCGGGGCGTTGGAGTATCGTCCCGACAAGAGTATTCAGAACACACAAGAGTATCTGGATCTGGCGCAGATTGCCGTCGAGTCGTTTGCCATCCTCGAGGATGACAACTACATCGGCAAACATATCGCGGAACTGGTACAACGCGGCGGTTCACCGGGAGGTGCCCGCCCGAAAATCTTCATGAAGCAAGGCGACGACGAATGGCTCATCAAGTTCCGAGCGAAAGGCGACAAGAAATCTGTCGGCCGCGAAGAGTATCGCTATTCACTATTAGCCAAGCAATGCGGCATAGATATGCCGGAAACAAAACTCTTCGAAGACCAGTGGTTCGGCGTAAAGCGTTTTGACAGAGTGAATGGTCGCAAGTTACATGTAGTCAGCGCGTCAGGTCTGCTGCAAGCCGATTACCAGATACCGAGTATCGATTACCTGCACCTGTTTAACATCTCAGCGCGACTATCGCACTCAATAGAAGAGTTATGGAAGATTTACCGGTTGATGTGCTTCAACGTGCTGATCGGCAACCGCGATGACCACGCCAAGAATTTCTCCTTTGTCTATGATAAGGGCTGGCGTTTTGCACCGGCTTATGACCTGCTGCCTTGCGGTTCTGCCGGTGACTACCACACAAGTTCCGTTAACGACAATCCGCTTCCCGAACGCACTGATGTCCTTCGTCTAGCTGAACGGGTAGGACTTGATGTCAAGCAAGCTACATACATATTTGACCAAATGCAATCCGTGTGCCATAATTCACTGCGGGGATAATACCTACACAGTGCAAGGGCAAGAGGTGAAGTAAGGGAGTGAATACAATTCACTCAAAACGGACGGAGCGATCATACACACGGACGGATGAATGGTATCAGCGGCGAGAGTCGCTGATACTTTATTAATCGCCCATATATGGTCGATACATCATTACGGAGGTGATTATATTGTAGCGGCTATGCGGCAATCGGGAGACGGATGAGGGGACGGGAGCGGGCGGAAACAATACGACCAGCTGATCCCGTGCGCAATGATGCGCACGAAATGCACGAAATACCTACTGAATTATTGGCGCGCCTGACGAGCGCGATGCCTGCATGACATGCAGGCGCAATGGACGAAATGAGATGAGACGCGGGGAGAGACGCGCTCATGGAAATCGCGCGCACAGGACGCCTAACCTTACTACAGGGGTGGATGGAGTGAGCGAGGCGGGAGGCACGGGCAATGAGGACAGAACGGGCGGCGAGGTACTCGGCTCGAAGAGACTGATAGAGAGCGTTATAGATGAAGTGATAGATGGTGCTGTAGGGC
>CAJOFU010000061.1:1169-7012 GCA_905233935.1 Paludibacteraceae bacterium | reverse complement strand
TGGAGGAAGAGGCCAAGAAGAACGGGTTCTCGCAGCGCATGCCACAGAAGTCGATAGCAAGACTTGGAAGGTCAGCACCGGTTACCTCGGGCAACTGTTCCGCAATTTCCCGAATGCGGATGGGACGGTCAAAATGAATGCATGCCTGCTCGGCTCTTTCCAGGTCGCTTTCATCGCATTCGTCGAGCCACTGGCGGGCAATGCCCTCGTTGCCGAAACGCACGGCGCGAATTGCTCGGGCTACATCACCCTTGCCACAGGCGTGGCTGCAAGGCGCATTCTCACACAATAGGCAACGAGCCGTTTCCTCTTTGATGTTCAGTTGTTTAGTTTTCATTTATACAACCCGTTGTCGGGATTAAAAAGATAATAAAAGACGCTAAAAAGTTGCTTATGACGCTGATTTGCAGTAATTTAGTAACTAAAAAACATTAAATTCATATCACCCTATGCACAACTTGTACGCAAATTTCGTCAAAATTCTTGATGTATGCAAGAGTTTTTCGACAAATCTCGTGAATGAACTCGGCAATTTGCCTCGACCAGGTGTGGTCCCGAAGTTTAGCGATCTGGAAGTGATAGCCCTCAATCTGACTGCTGAAAACATGAGCATTGATAGCGAAAACTATCTGTTCGCATTGCTGGAAGACTACCGTGATGAGATGCCGAACTTGATCTCTCGCCGCCAATATAATGACAGGCGCAAATACACCGCAGATTTGTGCGAGAGAATCCGCAAGAGGATTGTGGAACGCATTGATGGCAGTGAAGACATCTTTGCTATAGACTCCAAGCCGGTCAAGGTCTGCCAACTCTCGAGAGGCAAACGCAACCGCATGGGCATGAAAGAGCCGGAAAAAGCACCGGACTTTGGTTATTGCGCCGCCCAGTCGATGTATTATTACGGTTACAAACTCCATGCTGTATGCGGTGTTTCGGGGGTGATTCATTCCTACGACCTGACCAAAGCCAGCGTGCATGACATTCATTATCTGAATGATCTCGGGCAGGACTTCTTCAAATGTACAGTTATCGGAGATAAAGGGTATTTGAGTGCCGAAGTCCAGTTGAACCTCTTTGAGTCTGCGCGCATTCAGCTTGAAGTGCCTTACCGCCTCAACCAAAAGAATTGGAAAACGTTTTACAAACCTTTCGGTAGAATCAGGAAAAGGGTCGAGACCGACTTCTCCCAATTCACTGACCAGTTCAACATCATGCGCAACTACGCAAAGCTGCACGTCGGCTTTTTCACCAGAATCATCAGTAAAGTGAGCGCATTTACTGTTTCACAATACTTAAACTTTATCAATAACAGACCCATCGGCAGGATTAAGTATGCGCTCGCTTAATTCCGCCAACGGGTAGGATTCATTTTGGTCAATCATTGACATAAAAACCTCAGCTTCGGTTTTTCACAGGTCTTCAGTCCTTGTATTTCTCCCTTGCCTGGTCTATCAAGGTTTCGGCTTTACTAAATTCTGCTGCCATTTCTACATCAGCGGGATCCAAACCCTGGTCAGCATTTTTTCTCGTCTGCTGCTTGCCAAATTCGCTCAAATCTTTTTGGCTCACTTTCATTATCCTCATACACTCATTGCGATGCTGAGCCATCTGCTTCAATAACTCCCGGTTATAAAAGGCATAATAAGGAAATGATATGCTGAACATATACTTCAGCGATTGTGCGATAGGATATATTTTTAATTCTTCAAAAAGCTCATCCGACAACACTTCCTTGTATTTGTGACGGGCCATATAGAACGATGTGACTTCATTGACGAAGTTGACGTCGCCAATGGTATTGAATGTCTCGATACTGGTAGAGAAGATTCTCTCGGTGGTTTCAGGAAATTCCATTTCCATCAAATCACTCAAGGAGATCACAAAGCGCAGACTGTCAAAGCTTTCGGGACGCATTGCAATATCCTGCTGGATACGCATGGTCTGGCGTAGCGCAGTATCAGCTTTTTCGATCAACTCTAAAGTCTTGTCCATATCGCTGATGATGATCATCACCATCTCCTTCTTGGCTGCCGCTTTCTTGTGGTGATCAATGATGGCAGCCGTGCCAAAGGTGAGTACAATCGATATGCTGGTTGCCAGCAGCGACAGGAAGAACTGTTTGGCCGACGTCAGTCCACTGCCAGCCTTGAGGGTGCTAGGTGTATGCAGTTTGATGTTCATATTGATGGAATAATTAGTGATGTAGAGTGCAAAGGTAGTGATTATTTCCCATTCACATTTTATTTTTCTTGGATAAATTGAGTGGAGGGAGTGGAGAGAATCGAGCATCGCATATGGCGGTTGAAATGGAATTGTCAGCCGGCTGATGAGTCCTGATGCCTGATATGATAATTTGGTAGAGATTGCGGGAAAAAAGTAAAAAAAATTGGGAGAAAGTGATTGTAAAATAAAAAAAATGTTTATCTTTGCGGTTGGAAATGGCCTTCAGGCACATGCCGACGGGTCTTTCCACGTGACGAACCAACTAGACATCAACCCGTTAGAAACTATATTGAGTTTATTATACGTTTTTATTAACCAACTAATTTTTCTATCTTTTATGAAGAAATTTTTTGTACTTTTGATCGCAGCTGTTGTTGCTTTTGGTGCATCGGCAGGTGTTAACAACAAGATTGCCAAGGACGTTAAGGTAAACGTCAAGGAGCTGAAGGCCATGGATCGTCAGTCAATGATGTTCAAGAAGGGCGATGCAAAGGTTATGCCCAGCATCCAGCTCAATGCTTTTGAGTCATTCATCACGAAAAGTAACCACGCCTTGAAGGATGGTGACACCTATGTATGGGACTTTGAGGATGAGGCTCAGATGAATGACTGGGTAGTTCTCGATGAGGACGGTGACGGCTACAACTGGGAGTACATCAACGATGCTTCTATGAAGACTCACAGCGGTACCGGCCTTGTTTCGTCGGCAAGCTATGACAACCCCACCTACACGGCCTTGTACCCCGACAACTGGCTGGTATCGCCCTGGTTGCCCCTGCACGGCAAGCTTGGTTTCTATGCTTGCGGTCAGGATGCCAGCTATGCATCTGAGGTATTCGGTGTTTACATCTACACCAGCGCCAACTCGGAGTGGGTTCAGATCGGTCAGGACATCACCGTTACCGGCACGATGAAGGCTTACGCATTTGACCTGAGCGAGTATGAGGGTCTGGAGGGTAGCATCGCTATCGTTCACCACAATGTGACCGACATGTTCCGTCTGAACGTGGATGACATCACCATCGGTGAGTTTGAGGCCGAGCCCGAGCCCGAGACCCCGACCGTGATCACCGAGATCCCCGAGGGTTGCCAGGTCTACACCTACTACCGCAATAGCGCTACCATCTACAGCGGCTGGTTTGGCATTAGCGCTACCATCACCGACGGCAAGTTGTCTGTGCAAGTGGCTGGCAATGCCGTAGTGAACATCCTTACCGATGGCGAGCCGGCTAATTACCGTCATGAAGGTGCAGCCACCACGCTCACGTTCACTCCGCGCAAGGGCGAACATATCCGTGGCGTGAAGGTTTATAACGTAGCAACAATACCTGCGCGAAACGAGGCTGGATACTATGTGGTTAGCGCCAACGACGGGGCGGCACTGATGCTGCTACTGGAGATGGCACAGGACGGCGACAAGATCTTCCTGCTTAATGGCACGTACGACTTGGGACACATGACGCTCACCCCTATCAACGCGCAGATCAGTCTGATCGGGCAATCGATGGACGGCGTGCTGATTCAGAACCACCCGCTCACCTCGGGCATGAACAATGCTGAGACATTGGTGCTCAAGGCGGATAACATCTACATGCAAGACTTAAGTATCCGCTGCGATGTGTCGTACCCGACCAGCATTGCTCACGGGGTAGGGATAGCCGTGCAAGTGCAGGGCGACAAGAGTATATTCAAGCACGTCAGTTTGCAGGGGAATCAAGACACGTATTACTCCAACGGCTCAGCCACCCAACGCGGATGGTTCGGTGACGGGCGGATTGAAGGCACTGTGGATTATATATGCGGCGGCGGGGACATCTGGTTTGAGAATGTACTGCTCTACAACAACGATCGCAAGAACGACGATGTGATCATCGCCCCAGCTACCGAATCGGCTACGCAATACGGCTATGTGTTCAACCGTTGTATGATTGACGGCGTAACCGGGCAAGCCGGCCGCTGGCACCTCGGGCGCGGATGGAAGAACTCTCCCGCAGGCACATGGCTCAATACCACCTGCCGAATCGCACCTTCCAAACAAGGTTACACCCACATGAACGCAGGATTGAAAGTGCGTTTCCATGAGTACAACACCCAAAGGGTGGACGGCACAATTTTTGTGGCGCATAACCTGGACGGACTCGGCTATGCTGCCGACTCCGACCCTATCTATCTGGACGGCGTATGCGTATATACCTACGAGAATGTGGTGCTGGGTGCCGACAACTGGGACGCTGCCGCTATAGCAGCTCAAGTAACGGCAAACCCTGCCGCGATTGATGTCGATGCAGCGTATCTGGTGGAAGAAAACGGCGCATTTGTGGCAGTCGTGAAAGGTTCTGAACTGAATGCTCACTACAAAGGCAAAACCATCCGTCAGGCTAACAGTCGCGGAGGTTTCGGAAAAGCTGTCCGATATTAAATCTAATATATGAACAAATGAAACGAATTTTAATCATAGCATTGCTCATCGCCTGCAGCCAATGGATGAGGGCAGGCGTAACGGATCTTACATGGAATAAAGTATGCACCGGAGGTATGCCTGCTGAGTGGTACGGCTCTGAGGAGGCACTGGATATTGCCGACATCGTGATAGCCGTGCAGAAGAACAACGGCGG
Source organism: Paludibacteraceae bacterium (assembly GCA_905233935.1). GTDB lineage: Bacteria > Bacteroidota > Bacteroidia > Bacteroidales > Paludibacteraceae > Colicola. The sequence goes on along the minus strand of CAJOFU010000061.1, from coordinate 2,171 downwards.
TTGGATGAAGAACGACCAGTTGCATAAACTCTCGTCGTCGGAGTACCAACGACTGCTCAATGAAAAAGGCACTCATTCCTGTCTGGACAACGTAGCCACCACCCAAGAGATGCGTTACCTGGCGCGCGTGTGGAAAGCTACCGGCAACGATAACTGCCGCCAAGCGTTCCTACGCGGACTACAGATGATTCGCAATGCACAGAAGGGCTGCGGCGGATGGAGTCAGTACTGGCCGCTGAGTAACGATAACGGTTATCAGGACTACGTCACCTTCAACGACGATCTGGTGGTCAATGTATTGAAGTTGCTCAGGGATATATATAACAACACGGGCGACTTTGCTAACATCACGGATGCCGCTACGCGTGAGGCTTGTAAGGCAGCATTCGACCGCGGAGTGCAATGCATCCTTGACTGCCAAATCATCATCGACGGCACGTACGCCGCATGGTGCGCCCAACATGACACGGTAGCACCGTACCTGCCTACCGAAGGGCGTCCGCAAGAGTTACCGTCCGTCAGCGGGTATGAATCAGCTAACCTGCTATCATTCCTTATGTCCCTCGACAACCCTTCGGATGAACTTAAAACACGCATTACAGCTGCTGTCACGTGGCTCGACGAGCATAAGATTGCCGACCATGCCGTGGAAGATTACACCAATGACAACCAAGAGAAAGATCGGCGGATTGTGGAGCAGAAAGGTACGCACCTGTGGGGACGGTTCATCCAGATAGGCGGTAATACCGGTACGGAGGTATATAACAAGCTGTTCGCTAAACTCAAGAAACGCGGCAAAACGCGCAGCTATACCTACAACGGCGTCAAGTACACCTATACCGAGGAAGAGTTGGCACGAGCCAACTACGATCCCACTAAGGCATACGAACCGGTCTATGCCATTTACAAGGACACGATTCCGCACATGTACTACCGCTTCCTGTACAACTACGAGGATACCCCTATAGTGCTTGACGCAAAGGGCTGCCCTTGCTACACCTC
>CAJOFU010000061.1:0-1134 GCA_905233935.1 Paludibacteraceae bacterium | reverse complement strand
TATATCGGTTCGTGGTGCCAGCGCGTGATAGAGACCGAGTACCCGGCTTGGAAAGTCAAGTGCGGAATACACGATGATGGCACATATATTCTGTCAACCGAGAGTTGTGTGTCAAAAAACGGCGAGCAGACCTATACGTTCAACAACGCGTTCAGCATCACCAACGACGACGGCGTGGGGTATTCGACCGCTAAGGCGTATAGCATCCGTTATACGGCCGGTGTGACCTATACGATTCATATTCCCTCTGACCTACAGGTAACCGAAGCTAAACTGTACGGGTATTGTAACTGGGATGATGCAGATGCCTATATGCAGATGTGGAACAACGCGACCTATACGGCTGATGACTATTTCTTTCCGCGAACCAAAAACGATAAAGCACAATGGGTGACACACGTCATTGACCACGCAGCGCATCCCGTGACTGATGAATTGGCGTTTCGGCTCGAAGGCAAGCAGGCATGTATCATAATTACCTTGACCTGCATGCGCCGAAGCACAGCGGTGGAGAATATGCAAGGAGGCAATCAGCCAAGTTTGACTGATAAGGTGCTGCGTAACGGACAATTGCTCATCGTGCGTGGCGACAAAACCTACGACGCCTTAGGCAGACAGATAACGGATAACTTAAAATAGTAATGATATGAAACCATTTATGGATCAAGATTTCCTGTTGCAGACAGCTACTGCGCAGGAGTTGTACCACCACCATGCAGCTAAGATGCCAATCATCGACTATCATTGCCATCTTATCCCGCAGATGGTGGCGGAGAACAAACGTTTCGAATCCATCGCCCAAATCTGGCTCATGGGTGACCACTACAAGTGGCGTGCCATGCGCTCGAACGGTGTGGATGAGCGTTATTGCACAGGTAAGGACACAACGGACTGGGAGAAGTTCGAGAAATGGGCGGAGACCGTGCCTTACACGTTCCGCAACCCGCTTTACCACTGGACGCATCTGGAACTGAAGACCGCCTTTGGAATTGAGGAGCGACTGAATCCTGAGACGGCGCGTGCGATTTACGACAAGTGCAACGAACTGATTGCTACTGATCCGAAGTTCTGCCCGCAGGGCCTCATGAAGCACTATCATGTGGAACTCGTTTGCACAACCGATGATCCGGCTGA
>CAJOFU010000060.1:8437-10060 GCA_905233935.1 Paludibacteraceae bacterium | reverse complement strand
GCTCTTGCCTTGGCGTTTCAATCCGCGGTAACGGTCGGTCTGACGCATGGAGCGCGACATGATGCCGTCAATCTCCTCCTTGGTCAGATCTTTGGAGAACGGTGCGTAGGACTTGCCTTTCTTTTCGTTAAAGAACCGTCCCTGCAGATCGTGCATGTGTTCACTCACCGCCTCTTCGGCATATTGCTGCATTCGTGAGTCGAGGGTCGTGTAGATACGCAAGCCGTCCTGGTAGAGGTCGTAATGCGTGCCGTCGGGTTTGGTGTTCTTTTGGCAGAAACCGTATAGCGGGTTCGTCTCCCACTCCTTGAGGTCGATCTGATACTGCAACTGGTTCCACTCGGAGTAGTTGCTCTCCTTCGGCTCTTTCGCGGTCAGCACAAGACGCAGGTACTCGCGGAAATACGGTGCCAAGCCCTGCTTGTGATCCACCGAGTGGTACTTGACCTCTACAGGAATAGTGGAAAGCGAGTCGTATTCCTGACGGGTGATCTTCTCGTATTTGACCATCTGCGAGAGCACGGTGTTGCGGCGGCTGAGTGCACGCTGCGGATGGCGGATAGGGTTGTACAGCGACGGGTTCTTTAACATGCCCACCAGCATTGCTGCTTGCTCAATCTTCAGATCGGACGGAGTGGTGTAGAAGTACACGTACGATGCCGACTGAATACCTACCGCGTTATAGAGGAAGTCAAACTGGTTCAGATACATGAGCAATATCTCGTCCTTCGAGTACAGACGCTCCAGTTGCGTGGCAATCACCCATTCGATAGGTTTCTGCAAGGCACGCTCCAGGATATTGTTCGCCCGTGGCGACCAGATCTGCTTGGCTAACTGCTGCGTCAGCGTCGAACCGCCACCGGCACGACCGAACTTCATCACGGCACGGAACAATGCCTTGAAGTCCACGCCCGTGTGGTCGTAGAAACGTGCATCCTCGGTGGAGATAAGTGCGTCAATCACGTACGGACTCAGGTCGGAGTATTGCACGCCTACGCGGTTCTCCTTGACGTAGTAACGACCGATGCTGACCATATCCTCGGTGAAGATCTCCGAGGCGTAGGTGTTCTTCGGGTTCTGCAACTCATCGAGTGGCGGCAGGTAACCCACCCAGCCGTTGACGATGCCTACAAAAATAAGGTACAGAGCCAGCACACCTGCTGCAAACAAGCCCCAGAACCAGAGCAGAAATTTTGTTTTCTTATTCATTGTTAGTCTCTCATTAAGTCGGTGATGATTGTATTCAATATATTGATGCCATCCTGTGTGGCAATAATCTTTCCTTCCGTTACACGCAGTTTGCCTGTTTCCAGGTACGGCTGCGCTTTGTGTAGCAGTTCATCGGTTGCCGTGATGCCTTTCGAGGTGCGCAAGCCGAGCATCACGCGCTCGTTGTAACGCTCTGTTTCCGTCAGTTTCTCGCGCTTGAATGGCACTTTGCCTTTTAGGATCTCGCTTATGTACTTCTTGAGGTTCGCCACGTTCCATTGCCGCGACACGCCATCGTAGGAGTGTGCGCCTGCTCCCAAACCGAGATACGGCGTTTCATCCCAATAACTGCTGTTGTGCTTGCTCTCGTACCCGGGCTTGGCGAAGTTGCTCACCTCATAATGTTCGTCCCCC
>CAJOFU010000060.1:0-8401 GCA_905233935.1 Paludibacteraceae bacterium | reverse complement strand
TCCTCGTCCGCCTCGCGGAACAAACCTTTCTTTCTCCAATTATCCAGCGGCGTGCCCGGCTCGTAACTCAGGCAATACGTGGATATATGTTGCACGTCGAACGTGAGTGCCGTCTCCACATCCGCCTGCCACAGCTCCATCGTCTGATTGGGTAGGGCGTACATCAGGTCAATGCTGATATTGTCGTAGCCTAAGTCTTGCGCCAGACGAATCACTTTCTTTGCCTGCTTGCTCCCGTGACGGCGGTTGAGAAATGCCAGCCGCACCTCATCAAACGATTGCACACCGATGCTCAGTCGGTTGATGCCCATTGCTCGCCAAGCCTTGAGTTTGGCTTCGGTCATGTCCGACGGGTTGGCTTCTATCGTCACTTCCTCGGCTTGCCCGACCGGCAACGCGCGTAATAGCCGCTCCAGGTCTTTGTTGCCCAACTGCGATGGCGTGCCTCCACCGAGATATATCGTTCGTATCGGTTCGCACTCCGGCAGATACCCTCGCCGCAGTTCGTACTCCTTCACCACAGCATCCACGTACAGGCTCCGCATCTCCAACAGCGTCGTCGAGAAAAACGCGCAATACGAGCATCGCGAGTAACAAAACGGAATATGTATATATATAGCAGCCATGTAATTTTGTTTAGTGTTTAGAGTTTAATGTTTAGTGAAGTTTAAAAGTTATAAGTTTAGAGTTAACTCATAACTTCTAACTCTGAACTTCTCTCAACTCTCAACCATCAACTCTCAACTATCTTCCCACAGGTGTTTCATCCACTCCGCCATTCGTTGTTCCGCCGGACTACCTTGTGCCTGCCAGAACTTCCTTCCTTGCAACGCGTCCGGCATAAACTGCTGCTTGACGAAATGGTTCGGGAAGTCGTGCGCGTACTTGTAGCCCTCGCTGTAACCTAACTCTTCCATGAGTTGCGTCGGGGCGTTGCGCAGGTACAACGGCACAGGCAGGTTGCCGCTCTGCTGCACTTCTCGTAGCGCCTCGTCTATCGCCAGATACGCCGAGTTGGACTTCTGCGAGGTAGCCAGATAGATTGTTGCTTCCGCCAGCGGAATCCTTCCTTCCGGCCAACCGATCTTTGTCAGCGTATCAAAACAAGCATTCGCCACAAGCATCGCGTTCGGGTTGGCGAGACCTATATCCTCGCTTGCCGAAATAACCAGCCGCCGTGCTATGAACTTCGGGTCTTCGCCTCCCGCAATCATCCTCGCCAGCCAATAGATAGCCCCATCCGGATCGCTACCGCGGATGGACTTGATGAATGCGGAGATAATATCGTAGTGCAGTTCGCCGTCCTTGTCGTACGCCACGGGATTCTGTTGCAGCAGTTGGGTGATGGTCGTGTTGTCAATGACCGTTGTGCCGGAGTTGCTCACCAGTTCGATGATGTTCAGCATCTTCCGCGCATCGCCGCCCGCGTAACGCAATATACTCTCCGTCTCCTTAACCTCTATCTGTTGCTGCTTGATTACCTCGTCTTCCTGGAGTGCCCGATGCAGCAATGTCAGCAGATCCTCTTTCCCAAGCGGCTTGAGCACATATACCTGGCAGCGGCTCAGCAATGGCGTAATCACCTCAAAACTCGGGTTCTCGGTCGTGGCACCTATCAGTGTCACCAAACCTTCCTCTACCGCTCCGAGCAAACTGTCTTGCTGCGACTTGCTGAACCGGTGGATCTCGTCGATAAAGAGGATTGGTGAGCGTTGATCCGTTACTCCGGCAAACAGCCCCTGTTGGGTGCGACGTATCTGTCGGGCTTTATCCAATACCTCGCGTACCTCTTTCACACCCGCCGTTACCGCCGACAAGGTATAGAACGGTCGCTCCAGCTGATGCGCAATGATCCTCGCAAGCGTCGTCTTGCCCACGCCCGGAGGTCCCCACAGAATGAACGACGAGAGGTTGCCGCTCTCAATCATCTGCCTGAGCACAGCACCTTGACCAACCAAGTGCTGCTGGCCTATGTAATCATCCAAAGTCCTCGGACGTAATCTTTCTGCTAATGGTTGCATGCTGCCTGAATTAGTTCGTTTGCATTCTGTATCGCCGATGTCGTCGGCGTATTGCCGCTGAGCATTGTGGCAATCTCCGTTACCCGTTGTTCGTCATCCAGCGCGCTGATATGTGTCTCTGTGCGGGTCTTCGTGTCTTGCTTATATACCTTGATATGTTGCTCGCCGAAAGCTGCTATCTGCGGCAGGTCACCTGTCGGCTCTGTCCCATCCGGCGCAGTATATCGCCCATTCGTGTTGCCACGCTGCCGCTTACGCCTGTATCAATCTCGTCGAAGATGATCGTCGGCAACGCCGAAGTGTCTGCCGTCAAAGCCTTGATCGACAACATGATTCGTGCCACCTCACCGCCTGACGCTACATCCGCCACGCGTTGTAGCGATTGCCCGAGGTTGGCGGCAAACAGAAACTCCACCACATCGTGACCGGTTGCCGTATATTCCTCTGCCGGCGAAACAGCCACCTGCATGTTGGCGTGCGTAATGCCCAACTGACTCAGGTCGGCTACCAGCCGTTCGGCTATCGGTTTGCAGACTTTCTCGCGCGACTTGCTGAGCACCTCTGCCGCTTTCGCCATCTTTGCAAACGCCGCCTGTTTCTCTTTCGTCAGCCGCTCTATCTCCTCGTCGAAATGTTCGAGGATCTGCGATTGTTTCTCCAATCTCGCCTGTTCTGCTAACAACTCCTCCACCGTGCGGCAGTTGAACTTCCGCATCAATGTCTGTATCAGCATCAGCCGTTCCTGTACCTCTTCCAGCCGTATCGGGTCAGCGGTCACGTTGCTCAGGCGATTCTCTGCTTCCTCGGCAATGTCCTTGAGTTCGATATAGCTGCTCTCAATCCGCTCCTGTAACTCTTGCGACACATCGCCCACACGGATTGTCTTCAAGGCTTGCAGCACCGAACGGTTGTCGCCACTCAGTACCTCTATCGCCTCTGCCAGTTGCGCACGAATCTCCTCGGCGTGGGATAGGGTATATTCCTCTTGCTCCAGTTCCTCTTGTTCGCCTTCGTGCAGGTTCGCCTCGCTCAGTTGCCTCAACTGAAACTGTATATAATCCGCATCTCGCTGCGCCTTGTTGGCTTGTGTCTGCAACTCTTCCAACGCTGCTGCGGCTTGCAGGTACGCTTCGTAGGCTGTGGTATAACTGTCGCGCTCTTTGGCGTTTTGCGCAATGGCATCCACCACATCAATCTGGAATCCGCTATCCGCCAGCATCAGGTTCTGGTGTTGGCTGTGGATATCGATGAGTCGGGCACTGAGCGCCTTGAGTTCCGCCATGCTGACTACCTCGTCGTTCACAAACGACCGCGAACGACCGTTTCGGTTCAGTTCACGTCGGATAATAATCTCCTCGCCCTTATCCACAAACGTCGCCTCAATCACGCACTTCTCCTCGCCTTCGGTAATCGTCCGTGTGTCGGCTTTCGCACCCATAACCAACGCCAACGCTCCGAGCAAGATGCTCTTGCCCGCACCCGTCTCGCCTGTCAGCACAGTGAATCCATCTCGCAGCTCGAGCTCCACATCCGCAATCAGCGCGTAGTTATGTATTGTTAAATGTTGTAGCATTATTTCTCGTTAATTCGGTCGTAGGTGTTTTGACGTGTCGGATCAATCCGCATCAGCGTCTCATAGACCAGTTTTTTCTCATTGTCCGTGCCGCCGTGGAAGATATCTGCCAACTCGTCAGCTTTGGCGTCCAAAAATATCGTTACGATATACGTCGCCGGACGTGCCGTGTTGGCTTTCTGCAACACTTCCATTCCCTCGGCAATGCGTGCTCTGCCGTTTGCCACATTCGCCGACATCTGATCGAGTCCCAGACGGTGGTACTCGTAAATATACTCCCTGAACGGCTTGAACGCTGCATCATTCAGGTTCGATATGATAGCATAACGGTTCTTGTTGCCGCTGCTGCGGTCATACGCCAGCCACGCCTGTTGTTCGCGTTCGCTCATCGATGCACCCTGACAGGTCTGCACAATCGCCTCGCACGCATCAAAACATCCTTGACCGCCCATTCGTGAGTAGGTAGCAAGATCAAAACCGATCACCAGATAACAGTAGTAAGCCAGCATTGCCGTCAGGTTCGTCGTGAACGTCGATTGCTGAAAATCCAAACGGTCGAACTCCTGATACTGGAAGTTGAAATACTTGTCACGGATGTTCAGCACCGGAGTGGAGTAGGACGTACCGTACACCGGACGACGACTCTGCAAGGTCATTTCGCAGGTGTACTCGTTGTTTTCATCCACGCTGGCGACAACAATCATCATGCTGCACTCAATCCGCTCCATATCGGCGAACGTCATGTTCGTCCACTTGGTGGAATTGATATACTCCTCGACCGATGTCCGCAGCGTCTCAAACACTTGTTTGTTCGAACCCTCGATCTTGTCGCTGTTCACCGTCACCTTGCAGTTAATCTCCTGTGCCCCGCACAACAGACTGCAAACTATTGCTACTGTTAAAATTAATACTCTTCTCATCAATTGTCAATTATTTATCAATCTGTCAATCAATCGTCAATTGTCAATCGTTCATTTGTCAATTGAAATGATATTTCCAGTTATTGGGTTGAAGGTGATTTTGGTCGAAGCATTCAGCAGCGCGCTGTTCAGCGGCACGCTTACTCCCCATTGCGCCACTTCTACAGGATGATCCACCAGCACCTGCTCACCGTATTGCACCTTCATCTCGCCGTTGCCCGGCAGGTTGTAGTACAGCGTTGGAGCAGATTGTTTGTTCGACTTCTCCGGTGTAAACAGTTGGTGTGCCGACTTGCTGATCTGTATCTTCACCGGCTCGCCGCTCAAGTCATCGTTTGCCACAATACCATAGTATTTGCTGAACCGGAACAGTATTCCGTCTGCCTTCTTGCCGTTTGCCGCAGGTATATACGTCACATGGTGCACATGGTGCGTCACTATCCTTCGTCCGATGAATAGTGCCGTCAGTTCTTGCTCACGTTTATCCATCTCCGCCAATACCCGTTTCAGTGCCTCGCCGTCTGACGGATACTTCTCCACATCACCTGCCAGCAGGTTCAGCCGCATCTCACGAATCCGGTAGATCTGCTTTGCCGCACCTTCCGCCATCTTCGCCGTGGACGATGCCATCAACTGCTCTTCCAATAGCGGCATCAGGTTCGTCGTCTCCGTTCCCACCAGGCATTCGCAACCACTCTTGCATGGTTGGTGCTGACTGCTGATTGCGCGGGGCCCCCACAAGTTTGCGCAGTGGGGTGCTTTTGATTGCTGACTGCTGATTGCTACATTGTATCCTTCCAGCGTCCCCCAAGGCGACAGACTCACCATCTGTGCTTTGCCGCTCTTGTCTTGCAACACGTAGCTTCGCGTTGTATCCGCAGCTGCCATCGGCATAAATGTCACCTTATTCAGCACAAACTGCTTCTCTGCCTTCGTCTGCACATCTTTCGTGCCCAGATAGCGCGCCGAGTATTGATAGAACGGTCCCACCTCGGTCACCACCTCGTCGTATTCTACGGTAAACAAAAGTTGTGTCTGCGGCATATAATACACCACTACCGGTTCATCTTCCGGCAACGTCAACGCCTGCATCCTTACCATCGGCACGCACAGCATCGCCGCCATCATCCAATAATTCAATCTTTTCATATTTTGTTTATTTGCTTTCAATTAATTCATTGCAATCTGTTTAATCTGATTAATCTGTGAACAAATTAAATATGCTCCATGCTTCCTCCGCTTGCGCAATAAACATCTCCGCTCCGTTCACAATTTCTGCTCCCCGTTTCTCGCCTTCCTCCAGAAACTTCGTCTTCTCCGGATTATAGATGCAGTCAAACAGCACATGATCTTTCGTGATCCACTCGTACGGTATATCGGGCTTCTCGTCCTCGTGTGGCTTCATGCCCAACGGCGTGCAGTTTGCTATCACCTTGCACTTTTTCATCACCTCTTCCGTCAACTCTTCGTAGGTCAAGTCGCCCTTGCCTTTGCTGCGGCTCACTACCTGAACGTTCATTCCCAACTTCTCCAGCGCGAACTTCACCGCCCGTGCCGCTCCGCCCGTTCCCAATACCAGTGCCGCCGTCCAATCATTTTGCATTTTGCATTTTGCATTTTGATTCATTTTGCATTTTGCGTTTTGCATTGTTTGGTACGCCCCGATCCAGTCGGTGTTATATCCGCATCGTTTATACACTACGTTCACGCCGCCGATCTCCCGTGCCGTCTCGTCTATCTTGTCCAGATACGGCATGATCGCCTCTTTGTACGGAGAGGTAACGTTCAGCCCGTCCAGCCTGTCAAGCAATGGCACAACATCCTCCACCGCATACAGTTCATGAATAGTGTAGTCTGCTTGCACGCATTCCGCCGCAAACCGCTTCTCGAAGTATTCCTTCGACATCGAGTGCCCTAATGGCTTCCCTATGATTCCAAAATGTTGCATGTGTGTTTTTTGATTATAACTGTTGCACCGTTGAGTTCAAACCGCTTCCCGCTTTCCCCTCGTTGCATCGCCTCGTATATCGCCTCCACTTCTTTCGGCTGGTAGGCTTTCAGCTGTTCGTACAACTCCACCAACTCCCGTGCCCGAGAACGGACTCCGTCTTGTTCATCCGCGTAACCCTGCATATACGCCGCCGTGGCACAGATGTTCTCTATCTCTCCCTTGCTCCGTTCGTTCAACCACGCACGTATCCCGTTGCGCTTGATGCTCGTGTCGCTGTTCGTCGAGTCTTCCACCCAAGCGATCTTCCGTATATCCTTTAGATAATGCACTATATACTCGTGCGTCGTGCACAGAAGCGGCCGTATAATCATCGGTTCGCCGCCTGTCACGGGATTAACGCTCTTTGCCCGCATCCCGGCTAATCCTCTCAGTCCCGCACCGCGCAACAGGTTCATCACCACCGTTTCCGCTTGGTCATTCTGGTGATGCGCCACGGCAATCGCTGTGCATCCCTCTTCCCGTGCAACCTCTTCAAACCACCTGTACCGTAGTTCCCGCGCCGCCATCTCGATGCTCTGATGCCTCTCCGCTGCCACCTTCTCTGTCTCAAACGATTGCACCCGCAACTTCACTCCCTGTCTCTCTGCTAACTCCCTTACAAAAGCCTCATCCCGTTCGCTCTCTTCGCCTCTTAGGTGGAAGTTACAATGTGCAACCACGCAATCATATCCTCCACGTTGCAGCACATCCAACAGTGCCACGCTATCTGCTCCGCCGCTCACGCACACCAACACCTTCGCCCCTTCCCCGAGCAACTCCTCTTTCCGTATATATTGCTGCACCCTGCGTAGCATTATAATTTGTCTTTAATAGTCTTTAATTGTTGACTTAAAAAGTAGTCATTGTAATAGTTTTTAATAGTCTTTAATTGTTGACCTAAAAATCAAACCTCAATAAGTTTGTTGACTATAGCGTATATCGTCAACCCCGCCGTCGAATGTATATTCAATTTCCTTGCTATATTTTTCCTGTGCGCAATCACCGTGTGCAACGACAGGTGCAACTTATCCGCTATCTCTTTGTTTATCAATCCCTGCACCACCAGCGTCACCACTTCTTTCTCCCGCTCACTCAGTTCCTCTTGCCCGCTTGTTCGGCTCTCGTCTTTTGTCTTTTGTCTTTTGTCTTTTGTCTGTACCATCGCCGGCCTCAGTATCTCATCCTCTATCGCGCAGTGTGTCTGTAGCTCTTCCTCTGTTTGGTATATCCCGAGCAACACCGTCGTCAGCAACTCGTTGGCAAACGGATAACTCGAGTGGGCAGGGTAGTACTTGATGATCAGGCTCACCAACTCTTGCAGTTTCTTGGCTATATGCTGGTCATCGGTCGCATGTTCCTCCAGTTGCCCTTCGTCCTCATGTTGGATGTGGATGCGTATCTCTTGCACGTACTCGTCGAAGTATCGCAGTATCAGCATCGCCACTTGGTCGCTCTGGTCGGTCGGATTGATCGCTTCTATCAGTTGCCGCCTGAGGCGCGGCAACAGAAACTCCAGGAAGTACGTGTGTGCATTCTTTAGATATGTCTGCAACGTCGGCAGGTCAATCTCTGTGCTGTAGGTCTCGTGGTTCACTATCGCAAGGAACGTCGGCGTGTGTATCCCGTGTTGCTTGCATATAGCATCAATCGTCTTGTCGCCCACGCCCAGCGGTATCCCGAACCGGTTCACTATCTGCATCGCCTTCCTGTCCCGCGTCAGCAGCTCACTCATCTTATCATTCTCACGATATATCATTGCTTTGTCTCAATCTATATTTTTGTCAGTCTATGTTTTTGTTAATCTATTTTTGCCAATTATTCTATTTTGTCAATTATCCCGCATGGTATGCGGGGCATAACCATCAGTTATAGCATTATTTGTGACACGTCTGTGCAC
>CAJOFU010000059.1 GCA_905233935.1 Paludibacteraceae bacterium | reverse complement strand
AAGCCCGACCCCCATGGGGGTATAAGTATCACTAAATATCAATCAATTACCCTCTTTAAGGAGGACTAAAAGTGTAAACGATCATCTGATATACGATAATTATCATTTAATCGTCTCATGTTATTTCGTGTTAAAAATTGTTATTACTTGCTTTACGTGCTGGTCTGTGAGACCGAATTGGGGATTAACTTGTGTTGCGCGTGCTTTTAAGTCTTGAGGCATTGGAAGGTCATCTAAGATAACAAAGTTATTATTAATGTTATATGATTTTAACCAGTGCGCAATTTCCACACTGCGTGGAGATCCATATGTTTCTCGCTCCAACCATTCAATTCCTTTCTCAAGAATGAGTTCATCAACAACATGCAATGAAGTCATTCCGACTATCACCCCATGCAATCCACGCTCTTTCCATAGTTTCTGCAACTTTGCCAATCCTAGATATCTCCAAGAAGAAGTAACCACAATCTTGGCTCCAGTTGCATCTACTATGCGATTCATGCACTCTACGGCCTTCGGGTCGAACAGATCAAGCCCCATACGATCCTGTGCCGATTCGTTATTCCGATACTGATGCGCTGCAAACTCACTACTATTCAGGACTCCATCGAAATCAAGAAAGACGAGTTTGTCCTCTTTTAACAACGGAGCAGAACACAACTTATCTGCATGATTCATCCGCTCATATATCCTCCCAAAAGCACCAGCAATCAGTTCCTCTATTTTATCCTTGTTCTTTCGGAGCAGCAACAGATTCTCTATATTCTCCCGATGAATCTCAGCAGCCTCTTTCTTAGATGATGCATCTACACAGGCAGAGCGCTGAAGATACTTGATAGTGCGCTGCAATGTTTTTTCCCCTAACTTTGCGAGTTCCGTTTCGTCCTCTCCGAAGTACACGCGCATCGCATCTGTGGGAAGATTTTCAAAGGTGTGCGTCTTATCTACGGAACTGACGAACATCTCCATTAGCGTACCCGATATAGTATCCGCTTCCTCGTTCGTGTGAAGAGCAACCGCTTGCTTGAGCATTTCGTCGATAATGTCTTGCACATGCTCTTCCTTAACTTTGTTTCCGACTCTCTCTAAATAGAGTGCCAAATTGGGCAGGTCATAATAGATCGTAATTTGTCCTTTCATCTTGTTACTTTTTTAATGGTTCAACATTGGGCATATTGTTGCCCTATATATATATACGTAACAAGAGGAAAAAAACATTAACGAGAGGTGCATTTTCCAAAGAAGTGATAACAGATTCTTAAAAATCGTGCGATTTTGTTAATATCTTGTAGGAGAACCAAACCTGTTATAAACTATTTCGATTGTGACAGTATTTGCTGTAATTTATCTGCTTCGGCGGTCAGGTGTTAAATGTTAACCTTATTCTGTAAAAAGTCAAAGATATTAAGTATCAATATACCATCATCATTTCTGTAGGTAGGCAGCATTCCTCCGACGATAAACAGACAAGTATTCCGCGAAGTTCAAGGGATGAACATGAATACCCCATCCTCGACCACGAAATTCAGTAATAATATCTTTGGAAAGGAATTTTGCATTGGAGCCTGTCACATAGACATCCGCATTATTAACGGACAAATAACTATTGAGCACGTCTTCAAACTCGCTAACCATTTGCACCTCATCCAATAAGATGTAATACATTTGGTCATCTACTAACAGCGAATCAATATGATGCAGGAGTTTGTCCGGATTCCGCAGTTCGTTATTACGTCTGTCTTCCAAGTTGATTTTGATGACGTGATTATCAGGAACGCCATCCTTGACAAGTGCATCCGCATAAAGGTTGAACAGCAAATAGGATTTGCCGAACGTCGCAATCCGGTAATCACTTTTATCATGCCGTTATGACGGCTTTGCAGCAGTTCTTGAAGGTAAAAATCTCTTCTGTTTTCCACATTCATTCGAAATTTTTGTGGCAATACACTTTTTTTTCGACTGATTGCAGGATAAAGGTGTCAAATAGCGGGTTAGCGGATTAGCGGGTTAGAGTTTTTCCAGGAAGTTGCTCAGGCATTGGCGCCAGATGTTCCAATTGTGACCGCCCTTGAGGCGGATAAGTTCGGGCTGGTTGCCGGCGCGCGTCATGCGTCGGTGGAAACGTTTGCCGTTGGGGCGGAAGATGTCGGTTGAGCCGATATAGATGTAATACTTTGTTGAATGTTGAATGTTTAATGTTGAAAGAATGCTGTCGGGTGCGGGTAGTTGGTCGTTGTAGAGCACGGGTGAGAATAGTCCGACGGTGCTGATGCGGTCGCTACGCAGGTTGGCGATATTCGCCGCCATCCGTCCGCCGTCGCTGAGTCCGGCAACGGCGCAGGTAGAGACGCAGTAGGTGCTATCGACCATGTCGATGAGATCGCTCAATGCGTGCTCGATCTGATGTTCGCGGCTAAGGCGCGGGTAGTGGAACAGGCATTTCCAGAGGTCGTAGTGCTTGAGCGGTCGTTCCCGCCGAGGCCACTTGCTGCAATCGGGCATCACGAGGATCATCGGCCGGCATCGTCCGTCGGCGATCATCGCATTGAGCGTGTCGATAGCGCTGCCGCGCTCCTGCCATGCTCCCTCGTAGCCGTTGATGCCGTGGATGAGATAGAGGACGGGGTAACCGTCATTTGCCATTTGGTCATTTGTCATTTTATCATTTGACAATGTGTCCGGCACATAGATATCTACATGCCGGAAGATGCGCTCCGAATGGCTGAACCAGACGGTATGAGTGAGGTTAAGCGGTTCGCCGGTGGCTGCGTGTAGTGTGCCGCTTGCCAGAAGCAGGCTGAGAAATATGTTTAGAATGAACTTGCTTTGCATTGGCTACCTGATTGTCGGTTATCTCCTGCTCGAGCATGCGTTCGAAGAGCATGACGGAGCGCCGGAGGGTGTATTTCTTTGCCGCGGAGGCGTAGCGTTTCTCCATCTTGAGTTTCTCGTCGGGGTGTTCGATCCAGTAGTCGATCTTTTGTGCGAGATCCTTAGGGTCGCCTGCACGGAACAGGCTTCGTTCGTCGAGTGCGAACTGCGGCGTAGCGCTCTCAGCGGAGTCGGCAATGACTGGCACCAGCCCCGTGGCAAACGCCTCGATGCAGCTGATAGCCTCAATCTCCATATCCGAGGCGTGGATGTAGAGGTCGGTGGATAGCAGTTGCCGGATCAGTTCAGGGCGTTGCAGATAGACGAACCGCGGCTGACAGGACAGTGCTCTGCCCATGCGTACGTAGCGGCTGTACTCCGGTCCTTTGCCGGCAAAGATGAGCTGTATGCGGTCGGCGTAAACTGCATAGCCCGGATGATGACGTCCTGGCGTTTCTCCTTGCTCAGGCGGCCGATCATCAAGATGTTAATCAGACCGTCCTTCGGACTGTTAGAAGTCAGACCGGCTTCGCCTGTTAGACCGCTTCGCTGTGAGATGATCTTTTGTGTGCCGGCGGTGATGAACTCGTCGTGTATGCCGTTGGAGATGACATGGGTCTGGGCTGTGTAGCCGCGTCGGTGGAGTTCGCCGGCGATGAACGCACTCGGGGTGTGAATATGCCGGACACGGTTGTAGGTTACGTAGCGGAAGATGCGGTAGATGAGATTGTTGATACAGCTCACCTTGCCCAGCCCGAACGAGGAAGTGATGTTCTCGGGCTGGATATGAAACGCAGCGGTGACGGGCTTGCCAATCTGCTGACAGTAACTGATGGCGGCATTCGACATGAAGAACGGCGTATAGACGTGCACCACATCCGCCCACCGGCACGCCTTGCAGATGAGGGGACGGTCGGCATTGCCGTAGAAGAAGTCATGTTTCTCGCACAAGAACTGAAACACCGGGAAATGGAAGATACCGGTGCAATAGTCGCCGTCGGTGAGGTGAGCATCCTGTTCGGTTTTGGGCTTGTCGCCGCAAAGCACGCGTACCTCATGTCCGCGCTTGCGCAGCTCGGCAGCATACCGCTGCGCCGAGATGCTCGTACCGTTGTTGGACGTATAGAACGTGTCGATAACGAATAGTATTTTCATTGTTTGCAATGTTTTTAATAGTTAAACGGATAGAAAAACCGGTGCAAAAGTACTACAATTTTTTCGAACATGCAAACGGATATTAGCAGGGGAACATAAAAAATAAACTTCGGTCGTGAAATATAACGCAGAGTACAGCGTATCTTAATGAGCGTAAATTCGGGCATACTCGGCACGATTTTTGTGGTCTCTTTTAGTAGTTGAACGTTGAGAACTTTTAGAAAATAAACCTAAATAAAGACCGCACACAAGCGTGCTCAAAGAAAAAAGCTTAAAATCAATATTATATGAAAAAATGTATTCTATTTGCGGCAGCCGGATTGATGCTGGCTGTGGCAGTGCGGGCGCAAGATGAGTATCGTCCGTCGGAGAGTCTGTACCTCAACGGTGCGTTTGAGCACGCATCGGAAGTTCGTCCGGGCAAGTCGATGTCGACCATAGCCGAGGCGATGAAGTTACTGCCTGCGTTCCCGAAAGTGGATCAGGTGACGAGCAATAAGGCGAAGTACATTGCCGACAGCACGTTGTATGCTCCGTACAAGTTGGCACTGGAGCAGGCTATGGCAGCCAGTCAGGCTAAGTACCTTGAGCTGAGTGCGCGTCTTGACAAAGCCCATCAGCGTCAGGCGCAACGCGGACAGGCTGCTATGCAGCAGTACAACCGGAACGTGGAAGCCGGATTGATGCCTTCACAGCAGGAGATGATGCAGATACTGATGTCGAGCGGCGTGGATCTGGATAAAGCCAGCGAGCAGGAGTTGATGGAGATCGTAGCCGGCAGCATTGCACCCAAATGGGGCATAAGCAAAGAGGAGTACATTAAGATCATCAACATGGCGCAACGCAACCCCAAGCAGACCGAGACGTATCTGCAAACGAACCATCCGCAGTTGTACCAGCGTCTGTATGCCGCGAATGCCGGTGGGCCTATGACGAACGAGGTGGGCGATGACCGTAACGATGGCTTTGGCAAGATAGCCGAGCAGTTGCAGGCGTGCGTAAGTCAGCTCAACGAGGTGATGGAGGAATATAACCGCCGTCCGATAAGCATGCTGGAGGAGAATCTGCGTCAGGACTGGCTCAACAGCGACGAAGCAAGGCAGGTGGATGCCATCGAGAAAGCACTGTGGGAGCGTGTGGCTGAATGGGAGTCCGGATTGGATCTTAACTCGTCAGGGTTTGCAGACGTAGCCTACCCCGGATGGTGGACGGCAGAGCGCAAGAAAGTGAACAAACTGATCGACCAATGGAACAAACGTGCCGCACAGGACTGGCTGAGTTATGCAGGCGATGCACAGCAGCAACTCAAACTCGTGTTTGAGAAAGCCGCAGCCCTCGAGAACGAGAACGAGAAACTCGCCAAGCAAGGCGACAGCGAGAACGCTATCTATATAACCAACCAACAGCAGCTACTCGGCCTGTTCAATATGCTGAAAACGCTACTGCTGCCGTATCAGGACGCGCTGAACTTCCCGTGCATCGACCATCTGGACGAGGACGGGGCGACGCATCTGGGGAAGGGATGAAAAAATGAGGCAAAGATTTGCCTCATTTTTTATTTATGATTTATGATTTGTGATTAAGGATTTAATGATTAAGGGAGCCAAGCTTGGCTCCCTTTTCTGATGCATCAGAACTGATAGTCAACCGCGGCACGGGCGGTGCGCACCTTGGCGATATAACCGGCAACCTTGAGGTGCTCCGGGTGGTTCTGGTAGATGTCAACATCCTCCCACGAGTCGAACTCACACTCCAGGCAGATGTCGTAATCGGTCTTCTTGGCGTTAGGGATATTGATGCCTACGCGCTCTGAACGCAGTACCGGCACTTTGTCAAGCAGGGATAGTAAGCCCTGCTTGATGATTTGTGCGTTCTCTAATTTGGTTTTTCCTTCGGCTTCGTCTGCCAAACGGAAGAATACAATGTGTTTTACCATATATGTACACGTTTTTCGGGTTCAACATACATGGGGCTTTCGGGGGTGACGTTCCAAGCGTCGTACCATGCGGCGATGTGCGGCAGAGCGCCGTTGACACGCCAGCGACCAAGTGAGTGAGGATCGGACTTCGTGCGGTTGAGGATCTCTTCCGGACGGATATTTCCCGCCCAGACATTGGCGTAGGCGAGGAAGAACCGCTGCTCGGGTGTGAAGCCGTCCACTACGCCCAGACGCTCGGCTTCGGGTTTGGCGTTCTCGTTGTTACGGAAAGCCTGGAAGGATATCTGCAATCCGCCGTGGTCGGCAATGTTCTCACCGAGAGTAAAGTAACCGTTGGCGTGCACGCCCGGAGCAACCTCAATGCCGTTGAAGTACTCAGCCATGACCTTGGTGCGGGCATCGAACTTGGCTTTGTCCTCTTCCGTCCACCAGTTGTTCATGTTACCGTCCTTGTCGAACAGACAGCCCTGGTCGTCAAATCCGTGGGTCATCTCATGTCCGATCACCACGCCGATAGCGCCGTAGTTGAATGCATCGTCAGCCGACATATCGAAGAACGGATACTGGAGTATACCTGCAGGGAAACAGATCTCGTTGGACGAGGGGTTATAGTAGGCATTGACGGTCTGCGGCGTCATGTACCACTTCTTTTTGTCCACGGGTTTGCCGAGGAAAGAGAGCGAATACTCCTTTTCGAACCTTGCGGCACGCTGGATGTTGTCGTAGTAGGTATCGGCAGCGTCGATGTTCAGGTTGGTGTAGTCACGCCACTCGTCGGGGTAACCGATCTTGATGGTGATAGCGTTGAGTTTCTCTGTGGCTTTGGCTTTGGTCTCGTCGGACATCCAGTCGAGCGCCTGGATACGCTGACCCAGTGAGGTCTGCAGGTTATGCACGAGATCGAGCATACGCTGTTTGTTCTCCTCGGGGAAGTACTTCTTGACGTACATCTGTCCGACTGCTTCGCCGAGTGTACCGTTGACAACACCTACGCCACGTTTCCATAGCGGTGTGGGTTCCTCGCGACCGGAGAGCACCTTGCCGTAGAAGTTGAAACTCTCCATATAGATCTCGTCAGTCAGGTAGGACGATGCACCGTCAAGAACCTGCCATGTGAAGAGGGTCTTGATGTCCTCGAGGGGTTCTTCGGCAAGGAGTTTGCCAACCTCTTGCAGGTGAGCGACTTGACCGATGTTCACGCTGTCAAGCGTTGCACCCAATGCAGCGAAGAACTCGCTCCAGTTGATCTGCGGCACGAGGGCTTGCAGCTCGGCAACAGACATCTTATTGTAGTTGGCAATCGGGTCGCGGAGCTCGACGTTGTTCTTCGCAGCTTTAGCCAGACGCGTCTCCAGACGCAGAACGGTCTTGGCGGCTTGTTCGGGTTCGGGCTGATTGAACAGGCGGAACATGTTCGCGATGTACTGTTCGTACTTCGCGCGGATGTTCAGGGTCGTCTCATCATCGTCGATGTAATACTCTTTCTCGCCGAGAGCGAAGCCTGCCTGGTACTCGTTCATGATGTTCATTGAGGAATTGAGGGCGTCGGCATCGACGTACATAGCGAACAGTCCGAATTCCATAGCAGCGCCAAGGAGCTTGGAGAACTCGTCGCGCGACTGAATAGCCTGAATCTCTTGCAGGGTATTCTGCACGGGTGCAATACCTTCGGCGTTGCGGCGTGCGGTGTCAAGACAGAGGTTATAGATGTCGCCTATCTTCTGACCTACAGAGCCTTGCTCGTGTTTTTCAGCGGCTATCTCCTGAATAAGTCCGTTGACCTGCTCGAGGTTGTTGAGAGCAAGTTTGTCGAACGAGCCGAAGCGCGAATACTCCGGCGTGAGCGGGTTAGCTGCCATCCATCCGCCGCAGGCGTACTGATAGAAGTCGTTCTGGGCTACGGCTGTGGTGTCGAGGTTGGAGAGAGGGATTCCGGTCGTCTGCTTTACTCCGGTTGAACATGCTGACATTACTGCTGCCATGACAAATAGATACGTTAATTTTTTCATATAGTTAGTATATAGTTGTGATAGTATCATAATACCTCAAAGCCTGCAACAAAATGTGTGCCTAACTGATAAATTTAGGTTTTCAAATTTAGGATTTCAAATTTATAATTTCAAATTTATGATTTATGATTTCAAATAGAGTGACAGATTGCTATGTTGAAATACTATTTCGACAAAAATGAGCGGTGCATAATTAAAAAATGCAGGTTAAATTTGCATATACGGAAAAATTGTTGTACTTTTGCATCCGCTTTTGCGCGGCGGGATAGCTCAGCTGGTTAGAGCGCATGATTCATAATCATGAGGTCCCCAGTTCAATCCTGGGTCCCGCTACAGGAAGGTGTGCCAAGATTGGCGCACCCTCTTTTTTTTTGTAGTTTTAGTCGTGCACACCGCCATTTTGCGCATCGATGAGCAGGCGGAACTTACGCACTTGGGCGAAGATCATAGCCGCAGCAACGAGCGCGGAGAGTGTGTCGCTGACGGGAATACTCCACCACACGCCTTGGATAGGATCGTCGAAGAGCAAGGGCAAGAGTAATGCCAAGGGGATGAGGAACAACACTTGGCGCGTGAGGCTNAAGCCGATGGATGTGAAGAAGTTACCCGCTACCATCTGGAATCCGACGAGCAGCATAGACGAGGCGAGGATACGCATCGGGCTGATGGTTTGTGCGAGCAATTCGGCGTCATGCGTGAAGAGCAGGATCATCCACCGCGGCACGAACTCCCCGAGCAGGAACACGCAGCCCATAACCATCGTGGCGCAGACGGCAGTCAGTTCGAACGCGCGCAACATACGGTCGTACTGTCTGGAGCCGTAGTTGTAGCCAACGATAGGCTGCATACCTTGGTTGAGTCCCATGACGATCATTGCGAACACGAAGATGAACCGGTTGATTACGCCGTAGGAGGCAATAGCTATGTCACCTCCGTACGCCTTGAACTGGTTGTTGAGGATGATCACCACAAAGCAATGGGCGATGTTCATCAAGAACGGCGACAAGCCGATAGAGAGCGAACGTTTGGTTATAGTTGCGTCCAGACGCCATATACCTTTGTGGAAATGGATGATCTCCTTGGGGTTCATGAAGATAGTCATCTGCCATACGACAGCCAATGCCTGTGAGATAAGCGTAGCCACAGCCGCGCCGCGCACACCCATATCCAGCCCGAAGATGAAGATCGGATCGAGCACTATATTGATGAACACCGCCACGATGGTTGCCACCATTGAGGTGCGCGGATGCCCCATCGAACGGAGCATGCTGTTCAAACCAAAATAGATATGCGTGAGGATATTACCGATCAATATTATTTCCATATATTCGCGCGCGTAAGAGATGGTAGTCTCACTTGCGCCGAAGGCATACAGGATAGGATCGATCCACAGCAGTCCGATGAACGTCACCAGCGCGCCGAGGATAGCATTGAGCAGGATCACATTGCCGAGAATTCGCCCGGCAGTGTTGTAGTCTTTCTCGCCGAGTTTGATTGCCACAAGTGTACTGGCTCCGACGCCGACAAGCGTACCGAACGCCACGCAGATATCCATGAACGGCTTGGCGACCGTCAGTCCGGACAACGCCATTGCCCCGCAACCGTGACCGATGAAGATCGAGTCCACCATGTTATACAGCGAACTGGCGGTCATCGCAATGATGCCCGGCAGCGCGTACTTGATCAGCAGGCTGCGGATGGACTCCGTGCCTAATTCATCGGCTTTCAGTGGTGCTCTGTGACGGCGGGACATTTTTAATAGTTGAGAGTTGATAGTTGAAAGATGCGGATGCAAAGGTACGAAAAAAAAATGAATAATCCAAATAATTGCGTTCATAAATGTCAGCATTTAGGCGAAATTGTGATAATTTTGGTATTTTTGATTAAAATTGACGAAAAAAATGCACCCGACACTTGCAAATGTCAAATATTTTTTGTATCTTTGCAATCGGATTATAATGTGTTCCCTTGAATATGTGGAAGTGATGAGAATGAATGGGGACTGTGGATGAGAAACCAACTATATGAATTAATACCTATGAATCTAACATTTCAAATTAACTATCGCACGGTGTACGGTCAAGAACTGTGCATTGTAGAGACCGGTTCGAATGTAGCCGGCTGGACGGAGCAAGCTCCGCTTGTGTTAACCTGCCAGGGTGAGGACTTCTGGACGACGACCGCCAAGATTGAGTCAGCGGGCACGATCGTCTATAAGTACGCCATCCGCTTGCAGGAAGGCGGATTCATCTATGAGGCAGGGCTGGATCGGAAGATCACGATCCGCGCCACAGACAAGAAAGTCGTGATGCGCGACTTCTGGCAGTCGGTAGATTACGAGAAAGCGTTCTACACGACAGCATTCATGAAGTCGCTGTTTGCGCGCCACACACCGGCTGCCCCGAAAGCCAAAGGCCGTCCGAAAGCCAGCAATGTGACATTTACCATCGACCTGCCGCAGATCTTGCCGTCGCAGGGAGTGGGCATAGTGGGCGGTATTAAGCAACTCGGAGCGTGGGACACAACGAAGTACCTGCCGATGAGCGATGCGGATTTCCCTGTATGGAAAGCGGACATTGAGGTGGACGGCGTAGAGCGGTTTGAGTACAAGTACGTCATCTACGATTTGGCTACGGGTAACCTTGCCGATATGGAGTGGGGCGAGAACCGTCATGCGTGGGGATTGCCGGAAAAAGGTTCGCGTCTGCGCGTGAACGACCGTTCGTTCCGCCGCACACTGCCACGTTTCCGCGGAGCAGGCGTAGCTGTCCCGGTATTCAGTCTGAGGACGGAAGACGGCTTTGGTATCGGTGAGTTCCAAGACCTGAAGAAACTTGCCGAGTGGGCAGCTCTGACGGGACAGAAGATGATTCAAACCCTGCCTATCAACGACACCACCCTGACACACACGAATCTGGACAGTTATCCGTACAAGTCTGTGTCGGTGTTTGCGTTGCATCCTATATACATCAATATAGAGAAGATGGGTCGTCTGACACCTGCACTCAAGAAGTCGTATGAGGCAACGAAGAAGGAGTTCAATCAGAAGACTATCGCTGACTACCAGTGCGTATATGACGAGAAGATGAAATACTTCGAGGCTCTATACGAGGCAGACAGTGAAGCCTGCTTTGCGAGTGCGGAGTTCAAAGCATTCTTCGACAAGAACAAAAGCTGGCTGGAGCCGTATGCAGCGTTCCTCGCCAAGCGTGACGGCAAGCCCGAAGGATTCTACTGCTACCTGCAATTCCACGCCGATAAGCAGTTGAGCGATGCTGTGGCTTACGCGCACTCGCTGGGTGTAGCAATGAAGGGCGATATACCTATCGGTATCAGTCCTGACTCGGTAGATGCTGCTGTTGAGCCGCAATTGTTCCACCTGAACGCCTCAGCCGGTGCACCGCCCGATGACTTCTCGATCAGCGGACAGAACTGGGGTTTCCCGACCTACAACTGGGAAGAGATGGCGAAAGACGGCTTTGGCTGGTGGCGTCGTCGCTTCACGAAGATGCAGGACTACTTCGATGCCTATCGTATTGACCACATCCTCGGCTTCTTCCGTATATGGCAGATGCGCAAGAGCGACGTATGGGGATTGTGCGGACACTTCTCGCCCGCTATGCCGTACTCGCCGCAAGACCTGTGGAACATGGGCGTATGCCTTGACGTTGACCGCATGACTAAGCCCTACATCCGCAGTAACTTCCTCGGCGATGTATTCGGCTATGACACCGAAACCGCCAAGCAGCGTTTCCTGAACACGAATGACGGTTACGTATTCTGGTTCAAGGACGAGTTCGACACCCAGATGAAGGTACAGGACTACTTCGACGCCATCATTGATGACAACGACAAACTTCACGAGGCAGGATTCATGAACAAAGACCAAGCCATCAACCTGCGTGAGGGATTGTTCTATCTGCATTGCGAGGTGCTGTTTGTTCGCGATCAGACGAATCCTGATTTGCTTCATCCGCGTATCAGCATCTACCAGAGCCACTCGTTCAACGAGTTGTACGACGACCAGAAACGCATATTGATGAACATCTACAACGACTACTTCTACCGTCGTCACACGGAGTTCTGGCGTCAGAGCGCGATGCGTAAGTTGCCGACCTTGATCAGTTCGACCGGTATGCTTTGCTGCGGCGAGGATCTGGGGATGGTGCCTGACTGCGTACCGCAAGTGATGCACGAGTTGCAGATATTGAGCCTCGAGATCCAGCGTATGCCGAAAGATCCGAAGCGCACATTTGCTCACCCGGCTGATGCGCCGTACTTGAGCGTTTGCACAACAGGTACACACGACACAAGCCCGATCCGCCAATGGTGGGAAGAAGACCGCGATGTAACGCAGAAGTTCTACAACGACCAGATGGGCTGGTGGGGTGAAGCGCCGGCAGTGATGACTCCGGAGATAGCCGACTTCATCGTTAAGCAACACATGTACAGCCCTGCAATGTGGGTAATACTGCCGCTGCAAGACTGGCTGGCTATAGATGGCGAGGTTCGTCTGCCCGATGCCAACGGCGAGCGTATCAACGTACCGGCTAACCCAAGACACTTCTGGAATTATAGAATGCATATCAGCATCGAAGAGCTGATGAAGAAAGATGCATTCAACGAGCACGTACGTCACCTGACAGGTGTTCGCTAAATCGTAATCCAATAATCCCCGCAGACAACCCTGTGGGGATTATTTTGCCCCGTTTTGTCATATAATGTGACGAAATGTGCAAAGAAAATCAACTTTTTTCAAAAAAAATGCACAAATAATTTGCATAATTAAAAATAAAGTTGTATCTTTGTAACCCTTTTCGCGCGATTTGTATGATCGTGCGATATAACAGAAAGTGTAACAGATTAAAGAGATAAGACAATGAAACGTACATTCCAACCCTCGCAACGCAAGCGTCGTAACAAACACGGTTTTTTGGAGAGAATGGCTACCGCTAACGGTCGCCGTGTATTAGCTGCCCGTCGTGCTAAAGGCAGAAAAAAACTGACTGTAGCCGACGAAGGTCGTCACAAAAAGTAAGTCATTGGCGCAAAAACTGAAATAGTTTAGGGAAAAGAGCTCGCTCTCTTTTCCTTGTTTTGCGTATAAAACAGTAGTATTATGGAATCAACAAGACAACATAAGATTGCGCGTCTGATTCAGAAGGATCTGAGCGACATCTTTCTTCGTTACGCCAAGCGCATAGGCGGTGTACTGATCTCGGTGAGCGAGGTGCGTGTATCGCCCGACCTGAGCGTGGCAAGTATCTATCTGAGCATCTTCCCCGACAACCGGGAGGAAGAGTTGATGAACAAAATTATCGAGGATACCGGTTCTATCCGCGGTCAACTCGGCACACTGGAGCGTCATCAACTAAGGATTATTCCTGAACTCCGCTTCTTCGCCGACGAGACGATACAGCGCATGGAGCACATCGATGAACTGCTCAGGCAATAGACCGCTGCGCTGACAGATGCAGATTGAACCACACATAGCATGGCGATACTTGGTGGCAAAGAAAAGACAGAATGCCATCAATATCATTTCCGGCATCTCGTGCCTTGCTGTGGCAGTCGTCACGGCAGCAATGATCTGCGTGCTGAGTGTGATGAACGGTTTTGGCGAAGCAGTGGAACAAATGTTCTCGCAACTCGATCCTGAACTGCGCATCACACCTGCCTCGGGCAAAGTACTACAGCTGGACGACGAACGTGTGCAGGCGTTGTACACCATGCAGGATCTTGCGGTTATCGCCTCGACAATAGAGCAAACAGCTCTCGTTGAGTTCCGTGGCAAACAAGTGCCGGCACTACTCAAAGGCGTGGATACAACCTACCAGCAACTCACAGCAATTGACAGCATCATCATCGACGGCAACTACGTAGTGTGGGACGGAGCGTTCGAACGCTGTGTGATGGGAGTAGGGCTGGCAAACACCATCGGTATAGGAGCACACTTCATATCGCCCGTGCATATATATGCACCCAAACGTGTGGGGAACGTGAATATGCTTCGTCCTGAGACGAACTTTCATACCAAAGGTATTTTCATCGCCGGCGTGTTTGCTGTCAATCAGATACAGTACGACGATACGTATATGCTTATTTCCTTGCCTTTGGCGCGGGAGTTATTTGAATACGACAATAACCAAGCTACAGCCCTCGAACTCAAGTTACAATCCGGCTCATCGCTCAAGAAAGTGCAGAAAACCATCCGCGCCACATTGGGCGAGGAATACATTGTTCTCAACCGCTACGAACAACAGGCAGACTTCTACCGCATACAGATGATCGAGAAATGGCTGACAGCCTTGCTGCTGGTGTTTATCCTGCTCATAGCAAGCTTTAATATCATCAGTTCGCTGTCGATGCTTATTCTGGACAAGAAAGACGATATACGCCTGCTGCACACCTTAGGTGCAGACAATCAGATGATACGCCGCATCTTCCTGTATGAAGGATGGATGATAAGTGCAAGTGGAGCGGTTATCGGCACGTTGCTTGGTGTAGCGATCTGCGCCATACAACAACATTTCGGATTACTCAAACTCGGCAACGGTACGAGTTATGTCCTGTCAGCCTACCCGGTAGATATACAATTGCCAGATGTGCTGCTTGTGCTGGTTGTCGTTCTCCTGCTCGGCGCATTGGCTGCGTGGATACCGGCGAGGAAGTTGAGAGTTGATAATTGACAATTGAAAGAGATGAAATACAGATTCCATATTATACTGCTATTCGCCGTTTTGTCGGTAAGTTGGATGACGAGTTGTCATCGTTCTTATACGCCGATTGTGTATCAGTCGCTGGATACCGTGCTTACATCCGGACGGCTGGAGTACTACGGAAAGTTTTACAAGAAAGAGGGTATTGATTACGATGTCGTCAGCCTGGATCTTTATTCCAAAGGTCTCGGTCTGAATGATGAAGGCGTAATGGAAGGCGTTGGTACGAACTTGTATATAAGCGACATCTTTGTCCCGAATGCTTGGTTGGAGAAAGACAAACCACAGTCCGTTCTGCCCGAAAGCACATACGAGAGCGACTCGACTGCCAACCTCATGCACTTCTTACGCGGCTTGGACTACGACGGCAACTACGGCGGCAGTTACGTGCTGCTGATGGGCGAGAAGGGCTACGAAGTTCTGCCTATTACCGTTGCCACTATGACTATTTTATACGTCGGCGACACGCTGGTGCTTGACGGGCGTGCCGAACTAAAGAACCGCCGTCAGCCTTATCCCTTTCATTACCGCAACGTACTGCCAACCATCAACCGAGAACGATGAGCAAAGAGAAAGAGTACCATACGTACCTCAAACTGGAGAAAGGTCTGTCGGAGAACTCCGTGTTAGCCTACGAGCAGGATCTGGACAAACTCCGCTCGTTCTGTGAGGAGCACGGCATAGACATGGTACACGCCACTGCCGACGACCTGCACCGATTCGTGCAAGAGGTACTCAGCAATGTGGAAAACACTAAATCACAGGCACGTATTCTTTCCGGCATACATAGTTTCTACCGATTTCTCGTTTACCATAATTACATTGACCAAGACCCTTCGGAACTCATCGAGATGCCGAAGCGCGACATGCATCTGCCCGAGGTGCTGACTGTGGAAGAGATCGACCGGATGATTGCCGCTATCGACCTGTCTGCACCCGAAGGTCATCGCAACCGTGCTATCATCGAGATGCTATACGGTTCAGGGTTGCGTGTGTCGGAACTCACCACGCTCAAGCTCAGCCGGATCTATCTCAATGAGGGATATATGCTCATTGAGGGCAAAGGCAGCAAGCAGCGGCTTGTACCGATCTCGCCCGTGGCTACAGAGTGGTTCACATACTGGTTAGCAGATCGTTCAAAACTTGACGTCAAGCCGGAATACAAGGATTATGCATTCCTCAACCGCTACGGGCGCGGACTGACTCGTGCGATGATCTTCACGATCGTCAAGCGTCTGGCTGCTGAGGCGGGTATTCGTAAGACTATTTCCCCGCATACACTCCGGCACTCG
>CAJOFU010000058.1 GCA_905233935.1 Paludibacteraceae bacterium | reverse complement strand
TCCCTCATCGGTATCGACTACCACTACCGCTACCGCAAATAACCAACGAAGTGTTTTTTAGGTTTTTGTTTTAATAATCCACATTCTATGCTTTTAACATTAATCCGTGACACATTCACACCCTCCGAAACTCGCGTCAAGCTCTACATCGACCGCAAGTTTTTCTGCGACACCATCGAGCCGCCCGTAGTCCCCAACGCTCAGCACCCCAAGGGCTGCATCCCCCTCGGCTGGTACAAACTGCAACTCTCCGTCTCACCCAAGTTCTGCAGACTGCTACCCCTCTTGTATCTCGTCCCGGGCTTCCAAGGCATCCGCATCCACGCAGGCAACAACCGTGACCACACCTCCGGTTGCATCCTTGTCGGTGAGCTCTACTACCGTCCCACGGCGGCAGACGGTAACCTCGCCACAGCGTTCGCTCCTGCCGAATGCAGTGTCCCGACCTTGTCTCACTCCAAGTTGACCGAGCAAGCCCTTGTTGACAAACTCAAAAACGAAACAACCCAACATGAAGAATTGTACATCAACATTACTGACACCGATCGCTATCCTGTTGAGCGTGCTATCCTTGACGGCATGTCGAACCTTGCAGACTGCAAGTGACACCACCGCTCTTCACACAGCCTCCACAGCCCGCCGCGACAGCATCTATCTCCATGACAGCGTGTTTGTCCGCATCCGCGCGGACACTGTCTATCTGGAGAAGTGGCACACACGTTGGCGTGACCGCGAGACCGTCCGCACCGACACCGTCCACGTGCAGTCAATAACCACCCAGACCGTTCAGGTGCGATACATCCCGGCGTTCTACAAGTATTCCGCAGCCTTAACCATCCTCATCGTGCTGCTCCTCCTTGTCCGCCTGGCACTTTATATAAAAAACCGATTTTTAGTTTAACCTTTAACCCTCCCACGGCGTGGAGTTTCGTTCGCCTTATTTCATCTTCATCCCTCTCGGGACGTATAATGAAATTTTGCGGACCGAAGAGCGGAGACAATGGCGCGTTTTATGCCGCAGAGTGGCATCTGTGAGCGCCATTTGTTGAACGCGACGCCGAATGCGAATGGCAAAAGTAGTATGGAGCGCAGGTATCGACCACGTATCCGGCGCATTAAGCAAACCAAGTAAGAACGGGCAGCACAGCTGTGAGAAAATGTTGCTGGCAACACACCGCACAGCTGCGACCGCCAACAAAGATTGCAACCGATTGTTTCTGCGCGAAACACCAAAGCGCACCACTCCGGTTACTGCCGACGAGATCCTGATTCGTAACCGTTTTGCGACAATAGCCCGTGCTGTCAATGCTCGCCGCAGAGACCTCACGAAGATTGTCGCTGACATCCAGAACTTCAGGAATCAGAAGGAGCAGCCTGGTGGCAGCAAAACCCTGCGCCAATACCTCTGGAACATCTGTGCACAGGAGTATGACCAGCAGCACAACGGCTGACAAGCACAAGGCTACCGCAGGCAATTCCGCCTGCGGTAGCCTTGCCGTCAGCCATTCCCCCAAACCGCAAGTCCGACGACAATACAACGGACAAGCGTTCTTTGATATATTTCTTTTCTGACAACGACCAAACGGACATGCTGCGAAGATCATTTTACAATGGTCATGACGGGGACATGATGCAACAATCGTTCGCGAGACCAATGCCAAGAGCAGCAACGGGGCAGGGCACTTTCGAGAGCTCGAGGATATCCTCGGGCTCTCTTGTTTTGTGGCGATTGTGTTCTACATAGGAAATTGCTCTAATTGCAATAATTGTTTCTTGCGGTTGAGATCATAGGCATAGCCGCCTAAGGAGCCATTGGCTCCGACTACTCTGTGGCAAGGAATGATCAAAGCAATAGGATTGTTTCCGATAGTTTGTCCGACAGCCCGAGCAGACTTGCAACCGACCATTCGGGCTATCTCGCCGTAGGTCTTTGTCTGCCCGTAGAAGATTGTAAACAGGCTCTGCCAGACGCGGCGCTGGAATTCTGTTCCCTGCGGGTTGAGCCGTGGCACGTTAAGTGGTCGTTTGCCGGCAAAATAATCATCCAACCATTTCCGCACTTCCGCAAAGATAGGTAATGTTTCCGAAGTGTCTGCCAGAATGGGCTCAGTGGCTTGTCGCGGAGTCTCTGAGGTATCCAAGAATCGCAAACCGGTTAGCATTTCTCCGTCTGACTCAAGGACGATCATTCCCAACGGCGATGAATATGTAGTAGTGTGTGACATGCCACTGCTACCTTCCTAATGAAATTCTGGATGTTGAACGGTGATGGTTTGACCGGGCTCGGAAACGTAGAACATGTTAAGGATCACTTGTTTGTTTCCTCGGTTTTCGCCTCGATGGATGGTGCCAACCACTTCAACGATTGCCTCGCCCTCGTGGAACGTGCGCTCGTTGCCGTCTTCGCAAACAATCGTCAGTTCGCCGTGTTCCACGATGCCGTAGTTGATTACGTTGTGGTGATGCCAGCCAGTCTTGGCTCCAACGGGGAACACCAGCCTGCTGACCACCAATTCCGGGCGACCGGATGGGTAATCGGGTAGGGCAACTCCGTCCCAACTGACTGAACTGCGAAGCAATTCGGATGTCTTGATGTCCATATTTTAGTCTTTTTATATGGTAATAACACTTTTTAAGTTCCGATCATCATTACAGGACAATCTCCGTGCCGGAGATAGGATATAAGATCTCATATTGTCCGATGGTCTTGCAGAACTCAGTTATTTGTCCGAGAAGATGTACTCATAGACCTTGACGGAGTAGAGTTTGCCGTTGGGGAGGTAGTTGTATTGCTTGGCTTTGGTGCCATCGGCGTTCCACTCGTACTTGCGGATACGTACAGGGCGGTTGCGGTCGTTGTACTCGACCTCTTCGACGACCTTGCCGGTGACGTCGTCGTACTTGCTGGTAACGCGCCACTTCTGACCGTAGGTGGCGTACTCGATCTCTTCGACACAACGACCTTGGTCGTCATAGACCTTGATGCGGTCGAGCCAACGGGTTTTGGTCTTTTCGTCGGTGTTCCACTCCTTGACCGTGAGGTTCTTGTGGCGCTCGCGCTTGGCGAGTTGCTCGGGAGTGAGGAGGCTCTGGGCTGCTAAAGGAGCTAAGAGCAAAGAGCAAAGAGCTAAGAGGGATATGAGGCGTTTCATTATTTCAAATTTATGATTTCAAATTTCAAATTTTTACCATCCGCCTGGGCGACCGCCGGGATTGCCGCCACCACCGGGACCACCGCTGGAGTTGCCGCCACTGTAGGACGAGAGGTTGACGGACGAACCGCCGCTGACGGTCGGGGCAGAGAGGGCGTAACTGTTGAGGATAGCCGAGCCGCCACTGGTGGTAACGCCGGACTTGAGACTTGCCGTGCCGCTGGTGGAAACGACGAAGGTCGATGACCTCAGGCTGCTTGGTGTCTTGAAGACGAACGCCAGATCGCTGCCGCTATACAGGGCGTACCACGTGCTTTTGCTGACCGACGAAGCGGAGTAGCACGTCTGCGAGAGGCTGGCACCGCGTAGAGTTGTTTGCGTTCCTCGGTGTTGGCATCGATAGCTACCTCGGGCGAGGAAGCGCCGATGGCATACACCGTGCCGCCTGTGATGTAACAGTTGCCGTTTGCGTCGAGTCCGTCGTTGCCGGTGGAGTATGCCATGACAACGCCGCCGGAGATGGTCATGTCACCGCCGGAGTTGATGGCATCATCGTTGGCTTGGGCAAAGACCCTGCCTCCGGAGATCTCCAAGACTCCTTTGGCTTCAATACCCTCGGTTTGGCTGATGACCGTAACCGTACCGCCTGTGATGAGCACACTGCTCTCGTCGCATTGTATACCTTCATCGGCAGCGTTGATGGTGAGTGTGCCGTCGTTGATGATAACGCCGTCGTTGGTGTGCAGACCGTCACTGACTTTGGCGGTGAGGTCGATGACGCCCGTGCCCGAGCAGAGACGGATATAATCGTCGGAGGCGAGTGCGTGCTTGTAGTTGCCGGTGATAGCGAGGCTACCCGAGCCGGAGAAACAGATCTGTCCCTCGCTAAAGAAAGCCGCCTTGCGGTCTTCGGACGACGAGGAGTAGGATGCGCCGTCGCTGAGGGTGTTCGTGCCGCCAAGAACGGCGTAGCAGGTTTTGGAGCACTGGTTGTTGATGGCAGGACCGTCGGAGCAAGCGAGTTTCAGCCCTTCGAGCGAGAGCTTGAACTTGTAATCGCTGTAGATACTGAGTTGTCCCGTGCCGCTGCCGCTGACGGCATATTCGATATGCTTGGCGGTGGATGTGACGGTGACATAGCCGTTGGAGTTAGTGATTGTCACGCCGTCAGCCGAACCGGTGACGGTGACATCTGTGCCGTTCCAGACGAGGTTGATGGTGCTGTTCCATGTCTGTTCGTCCACGAAATCCGAACTGTCATCGCCGGTGTTGGTGGTGTCCGAACCGGTGGAGCCACTATCGACTTCACTATTTTGCTTGCAGCCTGTTCCCGTCAGCACTGCCAGTGCCAAGGGGAGAATTATCCAAAGCTTTTTCATACCAAGCTATTCTTTACCAATCAAGACTATATTGAACGCCTATAGCGTGTTGAAATTCTTTTTGCTCGTCCAGTCTGAGTTTCAATTTTTTGCCGCTGTAATACGACTTATTCACGTTGATGTCGCGGTCGTAGCCGTAGGTAAAACGGTAGTAGAAGTTCAGGCTGCTGAGTTTTGTGATCCGCCATTTGACGCCAGCTTGCAATCGCACGTTGGTGATGAACTGCTGTCCATTGTTCTGTTGGAATTCGGGTGCATTGAGCGTATTCTCCAGTTCTGCCCAGATATAGGGCTTAACGGGTTTGCCGGGCACATAGAAATCGGCTCCCAAACGGCTGCGGAGCAACCATGCGTAGGCTTGTTTCTCATCTGTGTTCACGCTATCCGTACGCATTTCCAGCAAGAATCGTTCGCGCAGATACAACTTTGCGTATTGCGTTTTGTACGAGCCTGTCACGCCAAAGAAAACGCGATGACGAATAAACTCATTCGGGTCGCTCCAATCTTTGCGACCTAATATGCGGAGCGTATATCCGGCATCGAGTTTGACGTATTCTATCGGTGTATATGCCAATGAAAGGGTAGTGTACGATTTGTTGAACGCTGCTCCGTAAGCGGTGTCAATCGCCTCGCTTTTGGATGTTGTGCCGACTACATTGTCCATGAGGTCAAAACGCAACTCTTCACCTATACTGAGTTGTACACCGCATTTCCAATGCTTGGTGAAATCTGCCCCGACGCGCGTCTGAACACGCTGTTCCGTTGTCGACCCCGTCGAATTATAATCCGTAGCAAAAGCCGCTGCGGAGTACAGCAGACAGAGTACAAAGCACAGACTTATGATGAATGAGCGTCTCATTTGAATTTCGTTATTTGATCGATACTGTTAACGGTTTTGCCTGCCTCCAATGGGTAGGTCATCTTGATGTAGGCTACGTCGCGGAGGAAGTCGATGTGTCCTATCTCGATGTCGAGCACCTTGAGTCCGGTGCGCTCCTCGAGATCGGCGATAAGAGCGGCACGGTTCTCGGGCTTGATGTTCTCGATCTTCTCGTAGAGGATGATCTTGGTGGAGATACGTTTGCGTCCGTTCCACAACTCAAATCCCCATGCCAGAGCCAGCATCAGTATATTGGCAAAAAGGAGCAAATACCATGCCAAACCGTCGGCTTTGAGACTGAGGGAGTTGATGACCGAGAGGGCGATGATGAGGAACATATAGTTCATCTCGCGGATAGGCACGGTCTCGGTACGGTAACGGATCATGCCGAAGATGGCAAATAGACCGAGCACGAAGCCTGTCTGGATGTCAAGGATCTGCATCAGCCACAGCAACAGGAACATGCCGCTGGAGAAGAGCATAAACTGCACATAGTAGTCGCGGCGACGGCTGTAGCGGTAGTAGATGCCATAGATGAGAGCCCACGACACCAG
Organism: Paludibacteraceae bacterium; assembly: GCA_905233935.1. Classification (GTDB taxonomy): domain Bacteria; phylum Bacteroidota; class Bacteroidia; order Bacteroidales; family Paludibacteraceae; genus Colicola. The sequence continues at coordinate 5,272 of CAJOFU010000058.1, read as the reverse complement.
CAGGTTGAACAGGAACATCAACGGCATGGTGATGAGGTCGGCACTTACGCCGAGACAATCGGCTATCGAGTGCATCAGATAGGAGATACTGTCGCTGGTACCGAAACGTGCAGCGATGTCGGGATCGTTCTCGAGGAACTCCAAGGTTGGGTTACTTAACTCTGGCATAGTGGTTATTAATTAAAAATGCAAAATGCAAAATGCAAAATTAAAAATTATTGATAGCGAGCATTTTCTCTATCTTTCGGATTTTTGATTTGAAGCGATTCTTTTTGATGTCGGGTGTAGTCAGCGCTGTGCCGATGCAATACTTACTGATCTTGAGCGGATGGATGCGGTGGTCGAGCATGATGTGCGTCATCCTGGACGGCACGTTGCCGTCGCGCTTGAGCTCGATGATGACGAGGTCGGTGAAAGTCTTCTTTTCGCCACTGATGACATTGTCCCACACGAGATCCATGTCGATGGTCAAGCGTTCCGTCTTGGCTTTGTTCACCAGCGTAATGCGGTGGAACTTCGTCCAAAGGTGCGGCGTAATCTCCGACCATTCGTACCGACTCTTGGCGTCAATGAAACTTGCTACGGTCACGGCTTCGTCCTCTTTGCGCTTGTGCTTGAGCACGCTGGGCGTGTCGGCAGTGATGGCAAAGCCCGGCACGATGATGCGTTTCTTGCTGGTTCGACCTTTGTTGTTCTTGCGCTTGATCTCGAGGAAGGTGAGGTGGCTGTCCACATACTGACGCACGCGAATCTTCTGCCGGACGAGTTGGCGATCGTGGTGGCGAACGTACATATCCAGCGAGTCGGTATCGTAGTACATTGTGTCGTAGGTGGCGATGCGTTTGCCGTCGATCTCCTGGATGTAGTAGTCGGCTTTGGCAGCCTCCAAGATAAGCGGCAGAACCGTCATCGGCACGGCATATTTGGTGTCGATACGGTTCATGAGTTTCACGCTCTCCATCTGCGCCAGACTGATCGGCTCAAAGGATTGTGCTATGTCGGCAATGTTCTGCATATTTCAAATTCCGCTACAAAGATACAATTTTTTTAGCAAATATGCAAATTTTGACGGTAAAAAATCAAAAATGGGTTGCTTACCATCCCCAAGGACCTCCGCCACCACCGCCGGAGCTGCTGTAACTGGATAGTGTGACAGACGAACCTCCCGATGCTGTAGCCGGATAGTAGCCGATACCGTCGAAGATCTCCGTACCGCCTACTGTGACACCGGATTTGAGGGTTGGGGTAGAGGATGTATAGACTACGAGTTTCTGACTGCTGCCGCCACCGCCTCCGGGACCTCCGCCACCTCCGGAAGAAGATTTGGTCGGGGTCTTGAAGACGAATACGAGGTCATCGCCATTGTAGAGGGCGTGCCAGATGTTGCCCGTCCACGAACCGGCTTGTTTGCAAGTGCCGCCGGAGATACTGGAACCGGACTCCAAACCTCCTATTGCTACAATCGTGCCGCCGGTGATGTAGAGTTTCTTTTGCTCCTCGGAGTTGGCATCAATGGCAACCTCCGGCGAGGACGCGCCGATGGCATAAATAAGACCGCCTTTGATATAACAGTTGCCGTTGGCGTCCAGACCGTCGTTATTGGTCGCCCGTGCATAAATTAGCCCGCCATTGATGGTCATGTCCGAAGCCGAGTTGATGGCATCATCGTAGGAGTTGACAGCAATCTCACCATCGTTGATGGTTACCGTGGATTTACTCTCTATACCTTCACCGTTGCGCCCGCTTGTTGTGACGAATATTTTACCGCCGGAGATAGTGATTGCACCTTTGGCTTTGACACCTTTGGGCGAGGAGTAATAACTATTGTCTATGCGGTCGGTATTGCCGGTATAGTTGGTGTTCTCGGTCGAGCCGTTGTTGTAATACAAACCGCCGGTTGTGGTAATCACCACTACGGCGCTGTCGCTAAGTGTAAAAGTACCGTCAGCCTTGATACCTTTGCCGCCGCTACCGGAAGCGGTCAGTGTCAGCGTACCACCGGAAATGGCTATATTGCCGTCGGCTGACAGACAAGCCGATGACTTGGTTTCCAGATCATCGGTGTCCCATGTGCCTTTACCCGAAGCCTTGGTGTTTACCTTGCCGCCGGAAATGATGATTTCACCGTCTGCTTTGATGTTTTTGGCTGCTGCCGCCGTGACGGTAATACTGAGCGTACCGCCAAGGATATATACGTTGCCGCTGTCCTCGTTCTCGTGGTCGGTGGTCTGTCCTGTTGAGCCAGTGGTCGTATCGTCGATGTCGCATTGAATACCGTCGTCACCGACATTATTGATCGTTATCGTGCCGCTCTCCATAAGGAAATATTGTGCGCAGTTGATGCCGTCGCCGACTGCCGAGAGGATGTTGATGTTGGCATTCTTGATGGTGAAATACTCGCCGGTCTTGATGCCGTGTTTGACGTTGCCGGTGATGTTGAGCGTACCATATTGCGCGAACTCGGCGTGCCCTTTGATGTAAAGACAGCCTTTCTGGCTGCCGGAGGTAGCATCCACGAGGGTGTTGGTTGTGCCTGTCACCACTTTGACTTTGATACGCTTGCTGTTTTGCACGTGGACGGCAGCACCGGAATAGGTTGCCGACACATTCGTCAGGGTCAGACCGCTGAGCTCGACCGTTGCCTTGTAACTGCCGGACATGTAGAACCCGCCGTCGGAGGACGAGCCGGAGAGAGTATAGGTGATCTCTTCGGCAAGATCGTTGCTCTGCGCGATACTTACATGCGCGCCCGATTGCGCGATAGTAAGGTGTTGGGCAATATTGCCGGCAACGGTAATGTTTGCCGAACTGCCGTTGTATGCCACAGCCACGGTGCCGTCCGTCACCTCTGTCTCATCGACATACATGCGGCTTATATCACTCAGCGTGAACGTTTTGTTCATCACTGTCAACGTCGAACCGCTCTCAAACGGCATCGCTCCCGCTTGTGCCGCAGGGAACTGATATGTCACGTTGCCTACCTGTATGTTCAGCGTTTGGGCTGTCAGCAGACCGCTAACCGCTAATCCGCTAATCACTAATCCGATCAACCGTCTCATTTTACAACCAATTTTTGTGATTTACCTGTTTGTACGATTACGTACGTTCCTCTGTCTAATTGCTGCGTGGCTTGCACGAGGTTGTCAAACGTGCCGAGCGACGTACCGCCGATGCTATATACCAGCACGGGTTGGTCGCCGTTTAATATGTTCTCCAGTGCCGTCACCGGGGTTGTTGCGGAGAACTGCATACTCGCCAGTTCGGTCAAGGTGAAGTTCACCGTGCCGTCATCGTTGGTCACTACGAGCGTCGAACCGCTCACCGTAGCCGACAGGTTACTCACCGTCAGTGCAGTGGTTGTGCCGCTTGTGTTAGTGAATACCAGATATCCGTATTCACCTGCCATTGCCGGCAGCAATCCCGCCGCCAACAGGGCTATCAAAAGTATCTTTCTCATAGCATTTTCCATAATTGAATACTATTACACCAATTTACGGTGCAAAGGTACTGCTTTTTTTTCATATTTGTGTTACCTTATTGTCTCTATTTATTAACCAAACGTACGATTTATGCAAAATATTGCAAAAAATTGGCTATTTTAATGAACTATTTTTGCAAATCTAAGAAAAATGCACTACCTTTGTGCCCGCTATGGATACCAGACAACGTTTTTACGAAGCCTATCGCACGCTTGACGAGAAGGAAGTGGCGATACTACGGGATATACGCGATTATAATCCCGTGTATGGTCATGATATTGTGTCGAAGTACATGACTGTCATTATCTGCCATGCGGGCAGTGCGCATTTGCTCTATGACATGCAAGAGGTACATTTCACGGCAAACAGCATTGCTGTCATTCTGCCGGATCATATTATGCGCCCACTTGAATGCAGTCCGGACTACCGTGTGACGTTCATTATGCACTCGAATGCATTTTGCGAAGAGTTGAAAACGAAACGCCTGACACACGATTATGAAAAATTTCACTTGACACCTTCTTGTCACATGAGTGATGAAGCAATGGCACTATATATAAAAGCATTAGATGTATTTGAGCATATATGCAATAGTTCAATACAGTTCTATCCTTTGCGTCGTGAGATGCTGATAGCGCAGAGCAATGTGATGGTGGAATTGACCAATGTATGCCGTCGCGAACAGGACTCCAATAGTCATACGCTCAGTCGTAAGCAGATTGTTGCTCAGGAGTTCTGCAACCTACTGGCAATGCATTACCGCGAGCAACATGAGGTAGCATATTATGCGAACAATATCCATCTTTCTCCCCGTCATTTCTCGCTCATCATCAAAGAGGCAACGGGACTATCAGCCAGTGAGTATATAGAAGAATACATTCTCACCCAAGCGCGTAATCTTCTTGCTACACGTCCGGATATGTCCGTACAGCAGATTTGTTATCATCTTGGCTTCTCCGAGTCTCCGTCATTCTGCCGGTTCTTTAAGCGGCTCACGGGACAAACTCCGAAAGATTACCGGGAACAATAATCTTTGCGTTTATCGCTCGAAAAGGCGGAGGAGTTTCATCTTTTTTCTGCCGGGCTCGTCTATGTAGGGGTGTTCGCGGAGCGGGAGGTTGAAATGCGTGCGACCTTTGAGGACTGTCTGCGGGTGAGTGAACTCGCGGAACCCCCATTCGCCATGGTACGCGCCCATTCCTGAGTGTCCCGTACCGTTGAACGGCACGCCCTTGACCATCATGTGGATACACACCTCGTTGATGCAACCTCCGCCAAACTGCTGTGTCTGCATGACACGGTTCGCCCAGCGCATGTCGCGCGTGAAGAGGTACATCGCCAAGGGGTGTTCGCGGTCGGCGATGACGTCCATGAGACTGTCTATCTCTGCATCTTTGAACGGCACGATGGGCAGCAACGGACAGAAGAGTTCGTGTTGCACGACGGGTTCGTTAATATCCACGGGGTAGATCATCGTCGGGGCGTATTTGCGGGTTTCCTTGTCACCTGTTCCGCCAAAGACGATACGGTCGCGGTACTCGTCCGCCAAACGGGCGCACTTGTCGTAGGCAGCGTCGGTGATGAGTTTCGGGTACTCGGGATTATGTTCGGCGTGTTCGCCTATCTGGGCGATGAAGGCGGCTTTGAGTTCTTTCAGAAAATCTTCTGCCACCTCTTCAGCAACGGCAATCTGGTTGATGTTGATGCATATCTGTCCGGCATTGAGCAGCTTAAAGAAAGCAATCTTCCGCGCTGCGTCCCGGAGATCGGCATCCTTGCGGATGACGCACCAG
>CAJOFU010000057.1 GCA_905233935.1 Paludibacteraceae bacterium | reverse complement strand
CATCTCGGCAAACGTCTTGTCTTGGAAAAGCGGGCTGCCCGCTTTTACCTTGTCGCCTTCATGCACCAGAAGTCTGGGCTTGATTCCGGCGAAATGGTCAGGAACGATGTGATAAACAGCAGGTTTCTGCACACTACCATCGGTAAGTGCAGCCTTGCCGTCCAACTTCACGTCCAAACCACGAGTCAGTTTGATTTGTTGCATGTTGATTAATGATTTATTATTGTTTTGTTGTGTCGTCTATTCGTCCGCCATGATTGGCTGACGGCATTATATAATGTTGCGTGGATGCATGCGCGACGTGCGCGCCCACACAAAAGCCTGCAAAGTTACGAAAAAATAATTGAAAAAACAAACTTTTAGGGTAAATTTTTCTCAATATTGGTGAAAAATGTAGAAATTTGTATCAAAATGCCAATATAATTTGCAAAAACGGAATATTTTTTGTATCTTTGTTTGCGGAAAAATGTGCAGGAACATATTTTTGTGACGATGAAAACATTCTTCTTACTCATAGCGTTGTACACAATCAGTGGCAAGCAGGCTGTTCCGTCGGGAGATATACCCGCAGGTTCTTCATGCGTGTATGAGCAGACAGGTAACCGTAGCGGTCAACTGATGGCAGGCAACATGCTGACGCTTACGTTGAGCGGATGTGAAGGCATGACGCTGCATTCGGTTACGCTACGAATGCATTCGAACACAAAGAGTGGGGCAGGAAGAATGACGATGGCGATAGGTGAAGCGCCTATCTGGATGATCTATGACGCATCGTTCAGCGATGAGACTTGGTATGGTGATTATAGTAAGGAGTGGGTAGATATATCGCAGTCGTTCAGTGGGTTGTATGTTCCTGAAGGGGATGATATAACGTTGCAGATAAGTGCGTCGGAGAACTCGCTGTATCTGCAATCCGTGCAACTCAACTATTCGGCTCCGCAGCCCAAGACCTATACCGTGTCGTTTGATACGCACATCGCTCAAACCATCGAGCCCGTGACAGAGCTGGAGGCAAGTGGCGGAATCATCCTGCCGGATATCGAACTCAATGATGCCAATTGGCGGTTCTACGGTTGGGCGAATGAGGCGGTTGACGACAGTGAGCAGGCGCCGTCAGTATGCCGAGCCGGTTCGATGTACTTTCCTTCGTCTGATTGCACGCTGCACGCCGTGTATGTGCAGGAGAGTGATGTGCAACCGTGGCTGCCGACGGACGACCTGTTGTTAGAGGATTATCTGATAGCACTCTATACGCCGGGATCGGAACTGATGCTGCATGCAACAGGACCGGTAACCAATGGCATGCTTGAAACGGTCAGTCAGATCCTGCCCATGGAGAACGGCTGGGTGTCAATGCCTACGGATTTGATATCGACGAATGATATCTATGCGCTAAACGTGCAAAATGACACGCTGACCATCCGCCACAAGGCAACTGATACGCCGGTGCTGTTGGTGAGCGGCGGTAAGTTTGCAAGTTCGGCGTATGTTAATAATCCGTGGATTATCTCTTCGTCATCGGTGGAGGGGGATGATATGCCAAGACATGATATTTCCGGCATAGCAGGAGGCAAAATGTACTACTTCTCATTCTTTATTTCAACGGATAACAAACGCTATTTTCGTCCGACAGACAGTGCTTCCAAACCGCACGACTTGCTGCTGTTTGCACTCAGCGATATGGAGTTGCCGGATTGGATGTATTCGTCGTATCCGTCACTCAGCGCGCTGACAAACACAACCATTGACGGCGTGCCGGCATATCAGATGAACGTCGGACCAACTATACTAACAATCAAAAATGGAAAGAAATACCTGCAAATCAATGAATAGAATCATTATTACTCTTATATTTGTTGCATCGGTTGCAACATCGTTTGCATCGCCGCGTGCGGATGTGATGCACGACATCCTCGACGGCAAGTACAATCCTACCAAGCTCAGCGAGCACGAACAGGACAGCATCCTCGGCAATCTGCCGGATCAGCGGTATAGGTTGGAGTTTACCGATAAGCAACAAGTATATCGTCACTCGTTCTATGCGAACTACATGATAGTGGATACGCAAAAGAAAACGCGCAAACCGCTGAGCGACAATCCTGTACGTGATGCCATTATCTCGCCGAACGGCAAGTATATAGCGTTTGTCAAGTCCGATAACAATATCTATCTGCATAAGTTGGATTTCGGAACGGAAGTGGCGGTTACAGCTACCAAACCGACCATCTGGAACGGTGTGGCTGACTGGCTCTATGAGGAAGAGTTTGGCAAAACCTGCCTGATGCAGTTCTCACCCGACTCCAAGCAACTTGCATTCATCCGTCTGGAAGACAAGGATGTGCCGGAAACATCGTGGCAACTGATGCTTGGCGAGGGACATCCTGAGACCGTCACGCAGTCCTATCCTCGTGCAGGCGAGCATAATGCGCGTGCGAGCGTACAAATTTATACAATCTCTAACAAGGACATTCGCGAGGCTTCACTTCCGGAGGCAGAAGACCGATATATCCCGCGCATCCAATGGCGCAGCCTGCCTGCACAGAAGAAAGGCGAGGAACCGGTACAACAACTCGCCATCCTGACGCTCAACCGTGACCAAAACGCGATGGAAGTGTTCGCTTGCAATCCTGCATCGCTGGTCTGCACCTCGCTTTACGAAGAGAAGAGCAACGACTACTATGTCGATTACTCGCTGTTTGATGAGTGGCTGTGGCTCAGTGACGGGCGGTTCATTGTGTTGTCGGAACAAGAGGGCTGGAAACGTGCGTATCTGCATGCTGCTAACGGCAGACAAACAGCGGTACTGACCAATGAAGAACGTGATGTAACAGCCATCTACGGCTTTGACGAGGCAACGCAAACGTTGTACTATCAAGCTGCGCCCACGCCGCGCGAACGTCTGTGCTACGCGCTGAACGTTAAGAAGAACGCACTCGCCAATCTTGGCGAGTCCGGCGGATGGAACAGCCTGCACCTGAGCAAGGACTGCAAGCAAGCCATCCTTGCGCATGAGTCTGATCAACAGCCTGTGACCTATACCCTATGGAGTGCCAAGGCTGGCAATGAAAGCGTGATACAGGATAATGCCGCTGTTGCCAAAGAGTGGCAAGCGTTGCAACTGCCTGCCAAGCAGTTCACGACTATCCCTATTGGTGGTGTAGAGTTGCAGGCGTGCATCTTCTATCCGCGTGCGTTCGACAAGTCGAAAAAGTACCCTGTGGTTATGTTGCAGTACAGCGGTCCTGCTTCGCAGCGCGTGACGGATACGTGGCGCAGACGGTGGGATTACGGTTTGGCGGATCTCGGCTACGTGGTAGTCATCGCCGATCCACGCGGTACAGACGGGCAGGGGAGAGCCTACCGCAACTATGCTTATATGCAGATGGGACGTGAGGCGGATGACCAAATAGGTGTAGCCAAATGGATATCCGACCAAGCTTGGGCGGACAATCACCGCATCTATATGGCAGGCTGGAGCTACGGCGGCTATGAGGTGCTGCGTTGCCTGTGTACGCAACCTGTGCAAGTTGATGGTACGCCGCTGATTGCCAAAGGTATAGCTATTGCGCCTGTGACCGATTGGCGGCTGTATGACAGCGGTTATACCGAGCGGTATATGCGTCGTCCGCAGGTGAACGAAGGCGGCTACAACGATGCCGACCTCACGCATCTTGCTCCCGGGCTGAAAGGTGAACTGCTGATTGTGCACGGCAATGCTGACGACAATGTGCATGTGCAGAACACGTGGCACTTCATCGAGGCACTGATTGATGCCGACAAAGATTATCAGATGTTGGTTTATCCGGACGACAATCATTTTTTGAAAAAGAACAAGCACTACCAGCACTTGCACAAGCAACTGATCCGATTCCTTGAAAAATAATTAATTAAATTATATTGATCATGAGTAAACAAGATTCCGGCGCATCCTTGCGCATTATTACGATCGTCGCTATGATGTTTCTGTATGCGATGATCTCGTTTATCACGAACCTTGCAGCTCCTGTCGGAAAGATTTGGGGTTCATCGTTTGAAAACCCTGCCCAAGCTGAAGTCATGGGCATTCTGGGTAACCTGTTTAATTTCCTTGCATACCTGATTATGGGTATTCCTGCGGGAAACTTTTTAGCTAAGTTCGGTTACAAGAAAACCGCATTGACGGCTATTGCTCTTGGTTTTGTAGGTATTGGTGTGCAGTGGCTTAGTGGCGTAGCCGGCAGTTTTGCTGTCTATTTGACCGGTGCATTGATCTGCGGATTCTGCGTATGTATGTTGAATACCGTTACGAACCCGATGTTGAACCTGCTCGGTGGTGGCGGCAACAAAGGTAATCAGCTGAATATGATTGGTGGTACGCTGAACTCACTCTCCGGCACATTGACCCCGATGCTCGTGGGTGCAATCATCGGTGAGAGCCTTGTCGGTAAGACGATTGCTGATGTGAACATCATGCTTTATATCGCTATGGGCGTATTTGCGCTGTTGTTCCTTATTATCTTTGTTACTCCGTTGGCAGAGCCTGCCGGAGCAGGTCAGCAGGTTACTTATGAGCGTAGCCCGTGGGCATTCCGTCACTTGACCTTGGGCGTTATTGCAATCTTCTTCTACGTAGGTGTAGAGGTTGGTGTTCCCGCAACGTTGATCTCGTATCTGAATCCGCTGGTAGGATTTGCAGCCGCCGGATTTGTAGCTGGTCTGTACTGGCTGTTGATGCTTGTAGGACGTACAATAGGTTCGGCTATCGGTGCGAAGGTCAGCAGCAAGGTGATGGTAACCTGTGTATCCGTCGTGGCTATTGCGCTGATGGTTGCAGCGATGATTCTTGGTGATAGCGTGAAGGTAAATCTGCCTACCGGTTGGAACTTCGCCATGGCTGAAATGCCTATTGCAGCGTTGCTGATTATCCTTGTAGGTCTTTGTACGTCCGTTATGTGGGGTTGCATCTTCAACTTGGCTACCGAAGGTCTGGGCAAATATACCGCTAAGGCATCGGGTATCTTCATGATGATGGTTGTCGGTGGTGGCATTGTGCCTTTTGTACAAAGCTTTATAGCTGCTAGCAACATCCTGTTCAGTTACATTGTACCCATTATCGGTGTGGCATTTATCCTGTTCTATGCGCTGGTTGGTTCGAAGAATGTGAACACAGATATTAAAGTAGATTAATACAACAATCGTATGAGAATTAAACAATTAGCACTTATGGCAATGCTTGCCTCTGCTGTGGCTGCAACGGCTGCCGAGAGCGTGGCTGAAAAAGCTACCGCAGCCAACAACCCGTTCCTCCGCTACAAAGAGTGGAAGACTCCTCACGGTACGTACCCGTTCAACGAGATTAGCAATGCCCACTATATGCCTGCCTTCGAGGAGGCATTCCGTCAGGGCTTGGCGGAGATTGACGCTATCTGCAACAACCCTGCTGCTCCGACCTTCGCCAACACCATCGAGGCGTATGAGAAAGCCGGTGAACTGCTCAGCGTAGTGGCAGGTTGCTTCTACAACCTCGCTTCCGCCGAGACCAACGACTCTATTCAGGCTTTGCAGGTGGAACTCTCGCCGAAGATGAGCGAGTACAGTTCGTCCATCCGTCTGAACGAGAAACTCTTTGCGCGCATCAAAGCCGTGTATGAGCAGCGCGACAAACTCAAGCTCAACAAAGAGCAGCAGAAACTCCTCGAAGACTGCTACGAGTCGTTTGCCAACAACGGCGCGAACCTCAGCCCCGAGGACAAACAGATCTACCGCGAGCTGAGTGCGAAGTTGTCGATGCTCACGATGACCTTCGGGCAGAATGTGCTGAAAGCCACCAACGCATGGACGATGCTCATCACCCGTGAGGAAGACCTCGCCGGATTGAACGACGACACCAAGGCTATGCTCAAGGCGAATGCCGAAGCCAAAGGAAAAGAAGGCTGGCTGCTGAACCTCAAGCCGACAACCTACTTGCCCGTGATGAAGGACTGCGACAACCGCGACATACGCCGCGAGATCTATATGGCGTACAACACCCGTTGCATAGGCGGCGAGTTCGACAATACACAGATCATCATCGATATCGTCAACACCCGTCTGGCGCTCGCCAAACTCTTCGGCAAGGATTGCTACGCCGACAAGTCGCTGTACAAGTCGATGGCGGAGAACAAGGAGAACGTCTATCGTCTGCTCGATCAGCTGCGCGACAACTACATGCCTGTCGCACGCGAGGAAGTCCGGGAGTTGCAGGAGTTTGCAAATCAGCAGGGCTTCTATACGACTCTTCAACCATGGGATTGGAGTTATTACTCCAAGAAACTCCAAAACGAGAAGTACGCCATCAGCGATGATATCGTTCGTCCGTACTTTGAACTCGAGGCAGTTAAGCAAGGCGTGTTCGGATTGGCTAACCGGCTGTATGGCATCACGTTCAAGCCGAACAAGAACATCCAGGTCTATAACCCCGAGGTGACCGCTTACGAGGTGTTTGACGAGAAGGGTAAGTTCCTCGCTGTGTATTACGCCGACTTCCATCCGCGGGACGGTAAGCGTGGCGGTGCGTGGATGAACGACTTCCTGCCGCAGTTCATGGACGGCAAGAAAGATCATCGTCCGCATATTGTCAATGTGATGAACTTCACGCGTCCGACCGCTGATAAGCCTGCGCTGTTCACCTACGACGAAGTGCGCACGTTCCTGCACGAGTTCGGTCACGGTTTGCACGGCATGCTCACACGTTGCCAATACTCCTCGCTCTCGGGAACGAACGTGCCGCGTGACTTTGTGGAGTTGCCCAGCCAGTTCAACGAGAACTTCATCGACGAGAAGGAGTTCCTCGACACCTTCGCCAAGCACTACAAGACCGGCGAACCTATGCCGCAGGAGTTGATTGACAAGATCAAACGCTCGTCGAACTACCACGCTGCCTACGCATGTGTGCGTCAGCTCTCGTTCGGCTATCTCGATATGGCTTGGCACACCCTGACCGAGCCGTTCACCGTGCCTGCTGACCTCACCGCAGAAGAGGCGGTTATCCGTTTCGGCGACGAGGCAATGGCGCAGGTACAGGTGCTGCCGACCGTTCCGGGCACACAGATGGAAGCTGCGTTCACGCATATCTTCTCCGGCGGTTATGCTGCCGGCTACTATGCCTACAAGTGGAGCGAACTGTTGGATGCCGATGCGTTCAGCGTCTTCAAAGCCGCTCAGGCTAAGAACGGCTCGATCTTCGACAAGAAGTCTGCCGAACTGTTCCGCAAGCACATCCTCGAGCGTGGCGGCACAGAGAAATCCGCTGACCTGTACCGTCGTTTCCGTGGCGGCGAACCGACCATCAACGCCTTGCTCGAGCGTGACGGCATCAAAGTGATTGAAGTTAAGTAAGAACAAACTATTCATGAGTGATATCCAGTATCTGACCCCGTTGGAAGCAGTCGGGTTTGTACGCTCCGGCGATACGATAGTAGTGCAAGGTTCGACATCCGTACCGATGGTGCTGCTGCGTGCTCTGACGGAGCGTGCAAGCGAACTGCGTGATGTCAAACTCATCTCGGGTTTTGCTATTTATCCCGAAGATGCGCCCTACGCCAAGAAGGAGTATATTGATTCGTTCCGGGCGCTGTCGATCTTCGTGCCGAACTACCTCCGTCACGCTATGCGCGAGGGAGTGGCGGATACGATCCCGTGTTTCTTGGGCGAAGTGCCGTTCCTGTTCCGCAGCGGTCAAGTGCCGGTGGATGTGGCGTTCCTCAACGTCAGCGAACCCGATGCCGACGGCTATTGCACCTATGGTATATCCGCGGACATCGCTTTCAGTGGAGCGGAGTGCGCCAAGACCGTCATCGCGCAGGTGAACAAGTATATGCCTCGCACCTTCGGCGATCCGGTTATTCACGTCTCACAGATCACGGCTATGTGCCGTGGCGACG
>CAJOFU010000056.1 GCA_905233935.1 Paludibacteraceae bacterium | reverse complement strand
ACCCTCGCATACGCCTATCAGCGCACCTACGCGGTTCTGATGGTAGGCGATGATACAACCGCCGCTGATGCCTACGTCGTTCACCTTGCCGCGACTGCCTACGTACCCGAACAGACCTACGCCCTCGTCCGTGTCTATCGTGGTCAGTCCGCGTATCAGATGGCTTGCGCCGTCAAACGTGCCCTCAAACGGATGATCCTTGCTGCCGATAGGCGTCCACACGCGCTTGCGGTCAGAGCCGTTCAGGTCGATGTTCGCCGCAAGCTTGACAATCTTATTCCGGAAACCATTCAACGAGGCATTCTGCTGCGCTATCCACGCCAGCTCCTCGGCGGTGTTCACGGTGTACGTGTTACCGCTGGGCGTGACGGCGGTTACCGTCCCGTCCCAGGGCGTACTGTACACCTCGTCTGCAGCATAAACACCGGAGGGAAAAACAAGAATCCCAACAAAGAAAACAAACAGAAAACAGCCTAATTCGATGTGCCGTTTCTTAACAAATGTAAGTCGGTTCATAAAATTTTAAATTTAGCGTACAAAGATACAACTTTTTTTCTGATTTTGCAAATTTTTTCACCGAAATCTTGCAAATATCTGTTATTTTGCGCTTTCCTTCTGGTTTCTTATCATGAAATAGGATTTTACAAGGCGAAAAACGTACGCCAATATCGGTCCATTATCGGTCCGTTGTCGATCCGTTATCGGCCCGTTATCGGTCCGTTGTCGATCCGTTATCGGTCCATTATCGGGGTTTTATCGGGTGAATCCTAGACTTTAATCCCACCCAAAAGCCAATCACAAGCCAACGTCACTCTTCCCTCACATGCCTATATCGTTCCCTTCGTGCTCATAGTTGAGCGCAGGAGCAGCCGGTAGTATTTTGCATTTTTCTCGCATTTTTGCGAGAATTGCATCGCCTCAACCTACTTCTTTGGTTTTCCCGACCGTCGGTCGGTATGGTTATAGTATTTGCTTTATCTCAATTTATCATTAAATACCCTTGCTATATCTTTACAAAGATAAGGTTACCTTACTTCCTGCCCTTGCACGGTATAGGTCTTATCCCCGCGGAGGATGAAGATCTGACCGTTGTGGTAAGTTTTACGTAGAACAATATCGTCTTTGTTGTACTCTAATGATGTTGGAATCGCTTCAAGCGGTAATATATTAAAGAACTCATTCCATTGATCAGCTGCTTTATATGCCTCAATGCTTTCTGAAGGTACGTATAGTGGTATTGTCTTGTCAACATCTTGGAAAACGCCATTGCCAATCCAACTCTTTCAAGCGCTCGCACCAAACGAAAGCCCGACTGCCAATGGATAAAAGGCTATTGGGTAGTTGAATGGTCTCTACATAGGAGTCGTGTTCGAAAGCAGACATTCCGATATATGTAACGCCTTCCTCAATAATAACCGAATTGATTTCTCCGCTGTAATTGAACCAAGGATTTTCAGATTCATATAACTGGTAATCTTTCATTGCACCGTTTCCGCTGATTGTTAGCACGCCTTCGCATGATAATTGCCACGTGAGGTTGTCGCCATTAGCACCACATGTGCCGGAATATGCTGAGGCATGTGCTATGCAAATACATGTAATTGTGGCTGATATTAGAGCAAGTAATTTCCTTATACAAAATAATTTAATGCTTTACAACAAAACTTTGCGAAGTTCCATCTACCTCATAGAAATACAATCCGGCTGGATATGCTTGTGTGTTGAGTTCCAAAACCTCGTATTGATTAGAGATGAGACGAGTTTCCATTAAGTGACCACCAGCATCGTAGATTTGCATGTGCCCGGTTTTTGATTTCAGCATGTACGGCAGATTGATATTGCCGTTTGTGGGGTTTGGATACGGTTTCGCGAATTGTCTGGCAGGAGTATTGTCAACGGCTGAGTGTTCATCAGAATGCGAAGGAAGTGCATAAACATAAGTAGCCTTTTCCTTAAGTGATATAAATAATTTGTAGTTTTCTCCTATTTTGACAAGTTCTGTTTTAACAACGTACAAGTTATAAGATCCCCATTCGGATGTTTCTTTGGCATCAATGCTATAAATCTTATTACCATTTTCATCATATATGCCAACACCGCATTGTGCATCCGAATCGTCGCAGTTACCAACTTGTGCCACAAAGCATGTTAGGTTCTTATCGGAAGTATATACTCCTTTCGCAACGGAAGACATCCAACGAATACTTCCTTGAATAGTGGTCGTCTTATACAATGAGAAGTCTGATTTGTTGTAGAAGAAGATAGTGTCTGGATAGATTTCAGGAATGAAACAGTCATTATCGTCAATTATTCCATCGCCGTTGCAATCATAACGTTCAGTGCCTATTCCCTCTCCGCCTTTTTTTACTCCAATAATATATGGAGCATCATCGTTTTGCGGGATTTGGTATTCACCCAACATATTCCCAAGCATCAAATCTGACTTTGAAGTAAGTACACCTTCGAAAACCCGTTCCAAAACGATTTCTGAAGTTTGAGCCTTAGCAAGGCAAATGCTGCATAAGCAAGCAGTCACAATGAAAATTCTTTTCATATTCAATTGATTTGGTTCATTATTCATTCAAAAAACGTGAGCCAACTGCTACCGGTACGTTCGGGCTACCACACCCACAGTTTCCAATATTTGCAGAAAGCCCACGCAAACGCGTGAGCGTTTCGCAATATTTTCAGAAAACTGTAATTCTTTGTGGTAGTTTGAACGTATCCTCAAATAAAGCAAACGCTTTTATATGTCAAAAATCCTCATTTATACACTGTTGAGGGCAGTGGTGCTATATATTTTCCCCCTTTTCCTCTGCGCGTCACCGCGCCCGTTTCCTCCGTTCCGTCGGGGGAACATCATCCCGTTCCGTCGGGGGAACATCATACTCGCAAGCGGGGATATTTAGCTTATTGTACCTGTGTATAACTGTTCAACAGGGAATATTAAATCCCAATTCTTTCCCCAAACAATATTGCCGTCCTCAATCGAAAACTGACTGAATTTGCGTGGGTTAAGATATTTATTATATTGAGGATGCGGATGATTACGAATAAATGCTCCGATATCCACACGGCGAGAAGTGCTGTCGCTAAACAGCAAATCTACCGATAGATTGCCGGCGTCTTTCGCTCCTGTAATATATAGTCTGCTCATAGTTATAATTTGGTTTTAATGACTGTACTTCTCACAACTTGCCTCATCACGAAGAATTTCACCCATTTAGAGATAATGTTCTTACTGTATTTCTGAATAAATGCCTCAGCGGTCTTTTGGTCTTTTGCTGAAAGAGGCTCTGCTCCTGCTTTTTCTCGCATTCGTATTTCAACTAATTTGCCGTCTTGCATTATGAGTTCAAAAATGCTTTGGCAACCTTTGTGCGTCACATGCACATGAATAGGTTCATGCTCATTTGAGTAAAAGAAAAAGACAAATCCAAAGTATTCAAAAATCTTAGGCATAATTATATGTTTTTGTTTTCGCTTGCAAAGTTACAAAAATATTCTGATATTTGCAAATAATTGCCGAAGTTTTTGTCGGAAATGTGCTTTTTTACAGAAATCACCTTATACCGGATTGTGGCTGTACTGCACTTTGGGTGGCTGATTGCTGACCTCTGATATCTGACCTCTGATATCTGACTTCTTATTCCCGATGCAGATGTCGCACGTGCCGCAGAGAGGAGCGTCGGGTTCGCCGAAGTAACCGAGCATAAGCTGCGAACGGCAGTAGTGGTCGTTCTCGGCGTACTCAAGCATGGCTTGAAGTTTGTCGGCAAAGACCTTGCGGCGGTCGGCATAGACGCGGGCGGAGAGATTGACCTGAGCCTGGCGCGGTACGGGGAAATGCACTATGCTTACGCGCTGGGCAGGGATATAGCGGATAATATGTTGCTTGGCGAGTGCGATGAGCGAGCTGTTGACGGCAAACTCCGTGCTGCCCAGATCCTCGGCGAGACGCGGCAGATGGATGAACTGCGCTTCGGTGAAGATGCCTGTATAACGGCGCATCAATGCGCTCAGCAGACGCTCCTGAAACGGCGACTCGTCCAGGTGGTAGAGGTCTTCTTTATCTAATGTGATGCGTACGCGCGGCTGGAGATCCTGTTCGTCGTTATACGTTATATACCCCGCATTCGTCAGCAGTTGCAGGGCAGAGTAGGTGGTTAGAAACGGCAGGTGCATATCCGTGCAGAACTGCTCGACATCCAAGGCGAACGTAGCATCGCTGCCCGAGCCCAGACCGATAGTCAGGTAGTCGCACAGCAACTGATAGACGCGCTCAACCTCCTCTGCGGGCGGGTAGTTGTTCGGGATGCGTTGTTTGACCACGGCTTTGTCGCGTTCGCTGTACAGGAGCACGCACCACGCCTGCTGCCCGTCGCGTCCGGCACGTCCGGCTTCCTGGAAGTACGCCTCGATGGAGTCCGGCAGATCGTAGTGGATGACAAGCCGCACGTCGGGTTTGTCGATACCCATACCGAACGCGTTGGTGCAGACGATGATGCGCGTCTGAGAGTTCTTCCACGCCTGTTGTTTGGCATTGCGCTCGCTGGCAGGCAACCCCGCATGGTAATAATCCGCAGCAGTTGATTGCTGATTGCTGATTGCTGACAGCCTATCATTGAGCCATTCGGCAAGTTCGCGTGTGCGTTTGCGGTTGCGGACATAGACGATAGCAGAGCCGGGTACGCGCTGTAGGATGTGCAGCAGTTGCCCCTGTTTGTCGTCGGTGCGACGGACAACATAATGCAGGTTCTCTCGTGAAAAACTCGTGCGGAAGACGTTGGGCTGACGGAAACCGAGTTGGTGCTGAATGTCTTCGACCACCTCGGGCGTAGCGGTTGCAGTGAGTGCCAGAACCGGCACATCGAGCACGTTGCGGATATCGGCGATACGCAGATACGACGGGCGGAAATCGTAACCCCACTGCGAGATACAGTGCGCCTCATCGACGGCAATCAGGCTGATAGGCAGTTGGGTGACACGCTTCAGGAACTCCTCGCTCTCCAGCCGTTCGGGCGAGACGTAGAGGAAACGGTATGGACCATACAGGCAGTTGTCAAGGGCTGTGCGTTGCTCCTCGCGGCTCATGCCGGTGTAGATGGCTGTGGCGAGGATGCCGCGATCGCGCAGGTTGGCTACCTGGTCTTTCATCAGCGCGATGAGCGGTGTGATGACCAGACACAAACCCTCACCCTCGCTGTCGCCCGCCGCCATGACGAGTGTCGGCACTTGGAAGCACAACGACTTGCCGCCGCCGGTAGGTAGCAACGCCAGCGTGTCGTTGCCAGCCAGCACGGACTCGATGATCTCCGCCTGCATGGGACGGAAACGATCGTAACCGAAATATGTCTGCAATGCTTCGAGGGAGGTCATTATTGTTAGAAATCAGAAGTCAGTATCCAGAAGTCAGAAATCAGATTTACCAGCGATGCTGATGTAGTAGTCCGCCGATAAGGGCGATGAGGGCGTAATAGGGATATACGAGTGCGAGCAGCAGCACATCCAGCGGTGCAAACCCTTTGCCGCGAACAAGGTTGTACTCCAGTGGCAACCACAGCAGCACGCACAGCGGGTTGAGCAGTTGCAAGACGAGTGCCACGCTTACCAGTGCTCCGGCGCGACGGATGTCGGGATCGGTGTAATGCGGCGCTTTGCCCGCCCAGCGCATCCGTTGCCTCAGTAGCGCGTGCAGGGTAGGTTGGGCGGTGACGGTAGCCGTCATGTTCTCCGCCTCGCTGACGGCAATCGTCCGCCCGGTGCGCTTGCAGTACTCCAGCAGGAACATATCATCGCCACTCGGTATCTCGGGATGCAGGTGCGGTTCAGCCTCCAGCCACACATCGCGGCGGACAATCAGGTTCGCACCGCTGCACAGAATCGCTCTGCCGCGTTTGGCTGTGCGGATGGTGAGTGCTTGCAATGCCGTATATTCGATGACCTGTAGGCGCTGGATGAGCGTGCTCTGCGTCGTTTGCATTCGCAAGGGCAGGATCAGCAGACCAGCGTCACCCAACGTGGCTATAGCCTCGGCATCGGTGGCTGTGGGACGGATGATATCATCGTCGTGCAGCCACAAAACATCCGCTTCTGTTGCGTGAATAAGCCGATGCAGGGCGTGCTTCTTGCCCTTGCCCTCGTCGTTCACACCGCGGATGGGCGTAATATGTGCCAAGGTGGCAGACATCAGATATCAGAAGTCAGAAATCAGAGATCAGTAAGCAGTTTTGCCTCTTTCCAAGACTGAATAGTCTTACAAGCATCGGCGAGTGCCTGTTCGGGCGATACTTCGTACTCGGCAAGCAACAGGTCGGCAAGCGTCTGCTCGTCGAACGAGTCTTTGTCTGCCACGTTGCGCCACAGGTAAGCGGCACTCTCGTTGAGCGTGATCATCGCGTTGAAGTTAACAAGCTCCACGCTCTCGGCAATCAGCAGGTACTCATTGCCTAACGGACGTAAAGCGAATCCGGGAATAACTTTCATATACAAGTGTGTCTATAAATTTTCAGTAATAATCTTCGTGAATGTTTTAGATGCCGCCACAGCCATGCACGGGTGAGGGGTTTGTTTCTGCCTTTCGGCGAGTGGATGGCGATGACCTTGGCGAGCACCTCACGGCGTGAGCAATGCTCCGTACCGGCGAGATTGCCGTCTCCCATAAGGGTCACATTGTCGCCTTGCAGGGCGTAGATGCGGTGCAAGACGTAATGCTGCGGCTGGATCTCCGCTAGGACTATATCGCCGACCTGCAATGCTTCGGGCTGAACGAGCGTCACATTATCCACGCCGCCCTCAATGAACGGGCGCATGCTCACGCCCGTGGGCGTAAACACGACTTGCTTGCCTTCGGCTACGAGGCGCGCAATCTCGGGGATAAATATCTCGTTAGGTAGTTGCATTGTAACAAAGTTCTGCAGCGGCTTTGTCGGGCAGACAGCGGAGCTTGAGCATCTTTACGCCGAGCACGATCTTGCTGATCGTGTCGTGCAAGCCGTCCATCGCTTCGTGCAGCACTTTCATGCCGGAGCACGACGACAGCATATAGGCGTACGCCTGCGTCGGTGCGAGGGGCTGGATCTCGTTCTGCGGTGCTTGTTCGAGTTGTACGATAGCCGCTACGGGCACACGCTCGTTGCGGTAGCAAGGCGTCTTGCCCGACCACGGCGAGCCATATACCCAGACCTGCCCTTGCTCATCCACGCGGAGAATAGGGTTGTCGTCATTGAGCAGATACGCCGTGTGGTACTGAGCCAGCCATTGGCGTGCGTGAGTGGATTTGCCGGTGCCCGAATGCCCGAGGAACAGGCGCGCTTTGCCCTCGTGTACAACCACCGAAGCGTGCATCTCAAGGATGCCGTGGTGAGCCGTGGCGAACGCAAAGAGCAACATAGCCGCATTGTCGATAGCGAAGCGGAAAGCAGACAGATTCGTGCCGGACAAAACGGTGAGTGTGGCTTGACGAAAATCCTTGCTCATCCGGATCTCGCAGCACGTAGGCGCATCAGCCACCTGCGCCACGCGGAAGAGCCAGCCTGATTCAGATTTGTAAACCTCAATACGCGGCATATCCGCCTCGTTGTTGTCCGTAAAGAAGTGCGTAAACCCTACTACAGCCCCGAAGGACTCCGCCGACTGCATGGTGATAGCAAAGCGGCGGTCGGCATCGGCGTACGCATCGTTGGGTACGCGAAACGGCGCGAGGTTAGATGCCGCCATCAGCCAGCGTTCATCGCCGCTGATGCTGAACACCTGCTCCGCTACGCGGTATGTATATGTTGTCTTCTCAGTCATATCCAATATATAACTATCAACTCTTAACTCTTAACTGCCGTGTATCACGAGATCGTTTACACTTTTGTATCACGAGATCGTTTACACTTTTGAGTTGTTAAACGTTTAAATTTTTTATTATACATTTGGTTCT
>CAJOFU010000055.1 GCA_905233935.1 Paludibacteraceae bacterium | reverse complement strand
TCCATATCCGAGAGTATGTCCTTGTATGCCTCAGGAACGTTGTTCTGCGAATAGTTACGACCGTCATACATAACGTCAGAGTTGCTGTTCACAACCAGAGCCACTTCGTCGGTTGTACGGAACTCCTCCTCGATAGCTTGCATCGCTTTCTCGGCAAGTTCGTAGTCAGCCTCGCTCGGTACAATAGGAAATGCGATATAAGCTATGTCACGGTTAGGAGTCTGCTTGAACATCGGTTTGCGCTCGTCGTAGATCTTACGGATATCGCTCGTGCTAACCTTCACCAACGAGTCGGCTACGGTGTAGTAAGGTTTCATAGCATAATCCACGCTTACCTTGGTTTGCTTGGCTTGAGCGACATACTTGGCATCAAGATTGTTAGCTGTAAACAAGTTCTGGAGCAAACCGGTGTACTTCTCCTGCATAGCAGTCAGACGTACAGCATTCTCCCAATACATCCAGTAATTCTTGGCTTGCTTGAGGTTAGCAGCCTGCTCAGCGTTCTCAGGATCAATCTCGATAGACGAGAGGAAGTTGATAAGGATGTTGCGGTCGAACTGTCCGTTCTGACCAACGAACATACGACGTGAGGTGATGAGTTGATGAGGATGCTCACCGGCGCAGAGTTCATAAAGTTCGTCGGACGTAATATCCAAGCCGATCTTGTCGCCCTGATCTTGCAACGTGTATTTGGCTACAAGCATCTGCCAAACCTGATTGCGGATTTGTGCATGCATTTCTTCGTCAAAATCGTTGCGACCTGACTCGATCTTATAGACCTCTGTCAGTTGCTCTACTGCACTTTCGTACTCTGTGTAATGAATCTTCTGTCCTTCAATCTCTCCGATGTACTCACGGCTCTTGTTGAAATACGAACTGCCTGAGTTAAAGAGATCTCCCAAAATAAATGCAAGCATAGCCAATCCCACTACTACCAGCAGGAACACACCATGGTTGCGAATTCGTTGTAATGTTGCCATATTATGTAATTAGTTTATTTATATCACATTAAAGCACCGCAGAACCTCTATCCGCATAGCGTGCGGGTGTCGAGGCTCACGACCGCGCAAAAAAGCGGTTGCAAAGATACGAAAAATATTTGATATTTGCAAATAATTCTGCTAAAAATCTTTCAATCGCTCAGCGTAGTTGTCAGACTATCGCTGCCGGTTGGAGTTTTTCACGTATCTTGATGTATATTGTGTTGCCTTTTTCCGCCTGTTCGGTAATGACATAACCCATTCCGATGCCGACTTTTCTGTCGGGCAGCATAATACCTGATGTCACGTTACCGATCTTATTGCCCTCGGCATCGCAGATGTCGTAGCCGTTACGCGGGATAGCGCGCTCCAAGCACTCAAAGTGCACGAGTTTGCGCTTTACGCCTTCGGCTTTTTGCTTAAGTAGGAACTCCTTGTCAATAAAGTCCTTGGCATTGAGTTTGGTGATCCAACCGAGTCCTGCCTCCAGCGGCGAGGTGGTGTCGTCAATATCGTGTCCATAGAGGCAATACCACTTCTCCAGCCGAAGCGAGTCACGTGCGCCCAAACCGATAGGTGCCACGCCAAAGGGTTTGCCAACTTCGAAGATGGCGTCCCAAATCTGCATAGCGTACTCTTTCGGGAAATACAACTCAAAGCCTCCTGCGCCGGTATAGCCGGTGTTACTGAGGATAACGCCTTGCACGCCGGCAAACGACCACTCACGGAAGGCGTAGTACGGGATAGCACTCAGGTCGGCATCGGTGAGCAGTTGCAGCATCTCCGTGGCTTTCGGCCCTTGCACTGCGAGTTGAGCGTATTTGTCCGACGCATTCTCTAAGCTAACGCCGAAAGTGTTATGCTCATTTACCCAAGCCCAATCCTTGTCAATGTTGCCGGCATTGACTACCATCAGGTATTTCGTAGTCGAATACTTGTAGATGATTAAGTCATCGACAATGCCGCCTTTGCCGTTCGGCATGCAGGTGTATTGCGCCTTGCCGGCATCGAGTTTGCTCACATCGTTGGTCGTGATGTACTGTAGGAAATCCAATGCTTTCTCGCCTTTGACCCAGAACTCGCCCATGTGGCTAACGTCAAATACGCCCACACCGGTGCGAACGATCATGTGTTCCTGGTTGATGCCTGTCGGGTACTGAATAGGCATATTAAATCCGGCAAACTCTGCCATCTTTGCTCCGAGTGCAATATGCACGTCGGTATAAGGGGTGGTTTTCATATTTGTGATTTATGATTTGAGATTTATGATTTCAAATTTATGATTTAATGCGCAGCAACCATCTTAACGATCTCGAGAATGACGTCTCGTGCGGCTTCGAGAGATTTGATCGGCAAATACTCGTAGCGGCTGTGGAAGTTCTCGCCTCCGGCGAAGATGTTCGGGCAAGGCAGTCCTTCGAACGAGAGCCGTGCGCCATCTGTTCCGCCGCGGATAGGTTTGACAACAGGTGTGACGCCGACAGCCTCCATTGCCTCTTTGGCGAGGTCAATGATGTGCATCACGGGCTCAATCTTCTCGCGCATATTATAATACTGATCGCGCATCTCTATCTCTGCCGTGCCCTCGCCGTACTCGCGGTTAACCTTGCGCACGAGGTGTTCGAGTTCGCGTTTGCGACTCTCGAAACGGGCGCGGTCATGATCTCGGATAATATAACTCAGCGTCGTCTCTTCAACCGTGCCGTTCATGCCGATCAGGTGATAGAATCCCTCGTAACCTTGCGTGTGTTCGGGCGTTTCCCAACGCGGCAGCATAACTGCCAACTGATAAGCTATACGCATCGAGTTCTGCATCTTGTGGTACGCACTGCCGGGATGTACATTCACACCGTGCACATGGATCTTGCAGTAGGCAGCGTTGAAGTTCTCAAACTCCAGTTCGCCTATTGCGCCTCCGTCCATCGTGTAGGCGAAGTCGCAGCCAAAGGCTTTGACATCAAAGTGGTCAGCACCCTGCCCTATCTCTTCGTCGGGCGTGAAGCTCACCCGCACTTTGCCGTGCTCTATCTCGGGGTGCTGAATCAGGTACTCCATCGCTGTGACGATCTCCGCTATACCTGCCTTGTCGTCCGCACCGAGCAGTGTCTTGCCGTTGGTAACAATCATATCCTGCCCTACGTAATGCAGCAGTTCGGGATACTTGGCGGTTTCCATAACGATGCCTTCGCTCAGTTCGATATCCTTACCGTCATACTCCTTTACGATACGCGGTTGCACATGCTTGCCACTCGCGTCAGGCGAGGTATCCATGTGGGCAATAAACCCTACAACCGGCGTGGCTTTCGACTTTTGACTTTCGACTTTCGACTCAGGTAACGTCGCCATAATATACCCGTTGGTATCAAGGCTGACGTCTTGCATTCCTATCTCGCGCAGTTCGTCGGCGAGGTAGCGTGCAAACTCCATCTGCCCCGGGGTAGAAGGGGTGAGGTTCGTATTCTCGTCACTCGTCGTACAGAACGACACATATTTCAGGAAACGATCTACAATATTCATAAAACTATATTCATTTTCTCTTGTTCGTTATTGAGAAACGCGAGGATATTGTCCTCAACGTTGTGGCACATGGCTATGCGTCCTTCCCATGTGCCTGTGCCGGTGTGTGGTGAGAGGACGACGTTCGGCAGGGTGAGCAGTTCGGGTGATATCTGCGGTTCGTGTTCATAAACGTCCATTGCTGCGCCGGCAATGATGCCGGATCGGAGTGCTTCAACCAGTGCTTGCTCATCCACGTGCGCGCCACGTGCGGTATTAATGAGGTACGCACTACGCTTCATCATGCCCAATTCCTGTTTGCCGATGATGTGATGAGCCTCAGGTGTGTAAGGCAAGTTCAGACTCACGAAATCGCTGTCTTGGAGCAATGTACCGAAATCCACGTACCGTGCGCCGTATTGCGTCTCTATCTCTTCGGGGAGTCGGTGGCGGTTGTGGTAGATTATACTCATCCCGCTTGCTACGGCTCTACGTGCAAGAGCCTGCCCGATACGTCCGAGACCGATAATGCCCAAGGTCTTACCGTAGAGCGAGTGACTGAGGTTGTTCATCACTGCCATCGGTTGGCATGTACTGTTACGCAGCGCGCAGTCAAATTCTGCGACTCTTCGCGCCACACAGATCATCAGTGCAAACGCCAGTTCGGCAGTCGGCTCAATCACCGGTTGCGGAGTGTTCGTTACACGGATACCGCGCGCCTTGCATGCCTCAAGGTCGATATTGTTGTACCCTACCCCGAAGTTCGCTATCAGTTTGAGGTCTGGCGCAGAAGCAATCATCCCAGCTGTCACGGGTTTGTCGAAGGTGCTGACAAGTATATCCGCCTCGCTAAGCGGCACATACAGACTGTGCGCGCTGAGGCGTGTCAACCCTTCTTGTGGCAACTCGGTGGTGAAAGCGATGCGCATATTACTGGACTGTTGTTGTATCTATCGGCAGAGCCGTGCTGTCAATCGGCAGCATCAGCGTATCAACCGGGAACGCCAAGCTATCCGACATCAGGCTATCCAACATCAGACTGTCCATTGCCAGCGTGTCGGGCGGAATAGGCAGATGTTTCTCCAGTAGAGCTATTGTACCGTCAGACGATGCCACAACGACTGCTGAGTCGGATAGTGTACAAGGCATGGTGAGCAGGCTGTTGCCTATCTTGTGCTGCCAGAGCGAGTCGCCCGTCAATGCATCAAGGGCAATAACCAAGCCGTTCTTGGTTGTAGCAAACAAGGTCTGACCGTCAATAGCCAGCTGTGTGGCTGCACAATCGTAGCCGAAACCGGCATCAGTAGCCCACAGCAAGGTGTCAACATTGAGATTGATAGCGATGATTGTATCCTGTGTTGTCTTGGCATACAGGATATTGTCTTTCATGCCTATCGACTCACGCACTTTCCAGCGGTCGGTACGCTTTGCCACGCTGCCCGAGTCGGCTTTCAACGCAGTCAGATAACCGTCAGCGGTTGAGAAATACACACGTTTGCCATAGGTGCAGGGTGTAACTGCTGCCGGTGACTGACGGTAATCCGTCGAGTCGTTGCTCCAACGCCACAGCAGTTTGCCTTTGCGTTTGTCGAAGGCGTAGAAGTTGCCATCGTACGCGCCGACATAAACCTTGTTTTTATGAATCAACGGTTTGGCTATGCAATAATTACCAAATCCGCGATACGTCCATACAGGTGCGCCGGTCATCAGTTTGAATGCGTAGAAGCAACTATCCGAACTGCCGACATAGACGTTTTGTCCGTCGATGGCAATCGAACCTGTAATCGGTTTGCCCAACTTCCTGCGCCACAGGATCTTGCCGTTCTCAACCGACGCGCAGTACAACATACCATTAGCACTGGCAAATACACAGCGACCGTCTTTCACAGCAGCCGAACCGACGATTCGTCCGGTTGTTATGTAACGCCAGAGGATACGACCGTTGGTCTGGTCGAAGGCGTAGAACGTGCCGTTGTCGTCGCCGATATATATTCGTCCGTACATCTCGACGGGCGTAGCATAGAAACTTACCGGCATCTTTCTCTCCCAGACGCGCACAACCAGCGAGTCGCTGTCGTTGACAGCGTACGAGGGCAGCAGCGTGCTGTCGATCTCCGGGAACTGGCGTTGCATGAGTGGCAGACGAAGCCATTCAGTGGTTGTTGCCTCTCCGGCACGCAGAATGACCTGCGTACTATCGCTGTCACGCTGGAGTGCTATAGCACGTTCGCTGAAAATGATATTCTCGTTGTCCACCTCTACCAATGTGTAACCCGTACGATCGAGCGAGTCGGGTAATGCCGAGCGGCAGACAACATTGTCAATACTGTCAACCTGAAGATGTTCGTTCACGTGATGATGACCACTGATGATCACCTGCGTATTGTACTGCCTGAGGATGTTCGCCAGATCGTACCAGTTATCCACTTCATCTTTTTGCGGCGGTATATGTGTGAGCACGAACGTCGGCTGTGTGCCAAGCGAGTCGAGCCACTGATGCAGCCAAAGTGTGTCTTGCGGCGAGAAGTGTCCGTCACCCGGGTGCATGATCGGTGCATCGTTCATTCCGAACAGCAGCAGCCCGTCTCTATTCTGCAAGAACCGCATATCACCAAACACTTTCTGAAAATCTTGCAGTGCTGACGGACTGAACCTCGTCTCGTGGTTACCTGGCGTAACAAAGAACGGCAACTCTGTGGATTCCAATAGTGTGCGCGCAAGTACCAGCGCAAGGCTGTCGCCCTTGTCAGTGATGTCGCCTGCATGCATGATGAAGTCCACCTGCTGGCTCTTAAGGTCTTCGGTGCACAAACTCATCGCCTGCAATGCTTCGCCCGGCACTTCGCGCGGAACGAGGATGATCGTGTCGCGTTTCGTCAGACTATCTATGGTCTGAATCGTGTCATAGACTATCTCCGGGGCTTCAACGTGCGTGTCGCTCAACACGGCAAAACGTGTCGCCGCCGACATATTCAGAGATACTAAACAGGTTGCAAGTAAGTAAATTTGTTTCATTCCAATAACATATCAAATTGTTTCTTGAATTCACCCAAGTACGGGTTTTGTTCGAGTAGTACGCGGTACTTCTCTTCCGAGGTGTAGGCGCGCCGTGGTGCCATGTTCTCCGCTACGACTGTTTGCAGCAGCAGTCGGTCGTTCTGTAAGGCGTCGCGCAGGATCGAAAGGATCTGCCGGCTGAACTTCTTGAACTCCTCTTCCTGCCAGGGGTTGACGAAAGTCACTTGGGCTGTGTGGTCGTCGATGAGTTGCGGACGATGGGCATCGAGCATCGCCACAAGGCGCTGTTCACGTTTGAACGTCGCTTTCAGACCAACCCACGCGCCGCTAAGTTGGTCTGCTGTAAAAGGGTTATTACGCTGCGCTGTTTGAGCGCTTTCGCTGTTTGAACGCTGCGCTGTTTGAGCGCTTTCGATGTTTGAGCGCTGCGCTGTTGACGGCTGACTGCCAATTGTCGGTATCGTCGGCAAGTTCGGGATGTTCGGCATCTGCGGCATAGCTTGTGCCGGCTGAGCCGGCTTTGGCTGCGGAGCAGGTTGAGCGGCAGGTTTGGGCTGCGGTGTAGCACTTGGCGCAGCTATTGGCTGACTGCTGACTGCAGCCGGCTGATTTACTGCAGATATTTGTGCCAGACGAATCAGCATCAGCTCTACCGTCAACCGCTTGTTCTTTGAGGTGCGGTAAGCTGTTTCGGCATCGACGATGATGTTCAGTGCCTTGAAGATCCACACGGCAGGTGTGGTGGCTGCCTGTAGCTTGTAATGCTGGCGGATAGCATCGCTTGTTTCGATGAGTTGGATCGTTGCCGCGTCGTGCGAAACGAGCACGTCTCTGAGGTGCTTGGCTAAGCCGCTTACGAAGTTGCCGGCATCAAAGCCTTTGTTGAGCACCTCGTTGAGTAGGAGCAATGCGCCTTTGACGTCACCTTTGAGCGACATATCTGTCAAGCGGAAGTAATACTCTGTGTCGAGTACGTTCAGTACCTCGATGGCTCGTTCGTAAGTGATGGTATCACCGCAGAATGCTACGAGCTGGTCGAATATACTGAGTGCGTCACGCATGCCGCCGTCGGCTTTCTGGGCTACGACGTTCAGCGCGTCTTCGGTGGCAGAGATTCCTTCTTGCTGCGCCACGTATTGCAGGTGATGAATGATATCCGCTACCGTGATGCGCTGGAAGTCATAGACCTGGCAGCGGCTGAGGATCGTCGGCAGTACTTTGTGCTTTTCGGTAGTAGCAAGGATGAAGATTGCGTACGAAGGTGGTTCTTCGAGGGTCTTGAGCAGGGCATTGAACGCACCGGCAGAGAGCATGTGTACCTCATCGATGATATACACGCTGTACTTGCCGATCTGCGGCGGGATGCGCACCTGGTCAATCAGGTTACGGATATCCTCCACCGAGTTGTTCGACGCTGCGTCCAATTCGTGGATGTTAAACGACCGCTGCTCGTTGAATGCCGTACACGACTCGCATTGGTTACAAGCGTCGTGCGAGGCTGTCGGATTCAAGCAGTTGATGGTCTT
Organism: Paludibacteraceae bacterium; assembly: GCA_905233935.1. Lineage (GTDB taxonomy): Bacteria > Bacteroidota > Bacteroidia > Bacteroidales > Paludibacteraceae > Colicola. The sequence goes on along the minus strand of CAJOFU010000055.1, from coordinate 231 downwards.
GGCGAAGATTCGCGCACAGGTCGTCTTGCCTACACCGCGAGGACCGCAGAACAGGTAGGCATGAGCCAACTTGCCTTGACGAATGGAGTTACGCAAGGTTTCAGTCAGCGCGTGTTGCCCGACTACGCTCTCAAAAGTGCTTGGTCTGTACTTCCGTGCAGAAACGATATATCTGTTATTTTCCATATGCACACTAGGTTGTCCCCGGTGAAGCGGGGAAAACCGCCACGG
>CAJOFU010000054.1:762-9713 GCA_905233935.1 Paludibacteraceae bacterium | reverse complement strand
AACAGCCAATGACGCCCTGCAAGCCATCCTCGACTACCTCGATGCCACCGGTCAGGACACCCTGCATGCCGAGACGCAGATCATGATCCGTCCGGGCTACACGTTCCACATCGTGGATATACTGATCACGAACTTCCACCAGCCCAAATCAACGCTGTTGCTGCTTGTGTCAGCCTTCGTGAACGGCGATTGGCACACGATCTACGACTACGCTCTGAGCCACGACTTCCGTTTCCTCAGTTACGGCGATTCGTCGATATTATTCAAGGGACCGCTGCGCTAAAGGAATAAGGGCCGCAGCCAAGATTGGCTACTAAAAGACAATAGATATATGATAGACAGCCATTGTCACGTTGACGAGCCTGCGTACGAACAGGACAGAGAAGAGTTTCTGCAACGCCAAAAAGACGGCGGCATAGAAGCCATCGTCGTTCCCGGAGTGAACATGCACTCCGTTGACGGCATCATGGATATCTGCCGTCGTTGGCGAGGATTCTGTTATCCCGTTTTGGGTTTACATCCGCAAGACGTAGCCGAAGATTGGCAAGAGCAGCTTGATGTCATTCATCAAGCCATACTCAATCATGTCAGCGCAAACCTTGACGTGAGCGAACGTATCGTAGCCATCGGCGAGATCGGCTTGGACTATCACTACACCCGCGAGTTCGAGGAGGCACAACACGAAGTCTTCCGTACCCAACTGCGCTGGGCATCAGAGCTCGATCTGCCCGTCATCATCCACAACCGCGACGCCACCGCCGATACGCTGGAGATAGTGAAGTCAGAAATCAGAAATCAGAAATCAGAAGTCAGAAGTCAGAAGTCAGCAATCAGAGGAGTAATACATTGCTTTAGCGGAAGTGCAGAAGTGGCTCAGGAGTGGTTGAAGATGGGGATGTATCTTGGCATAGGAGGTGTGCTAACCTTCAAGAACAGCAAATTGGCGGAAAACCTCGCAAATGTCCCGTTGGAAAGACTGCTTTTGGAAACCGATGGCCCGTATCTGGCACCTACTCCTCACCGTGGTGAGCGAAACGAACCGATACTGATGCGATTTGTGGCGATGAAGTTGGCGGAGATATACAACTGCACACCCCAAGAGGTGATTGAGGTGACATCAGCCAACAGCAGAAAGTTGTTCCGGCTGCCGACAAAAAAATAAGCAAAAATAGTGACACATTTGCGCATATTTTGGCAAAAAACCGTACATTTTGAAAAAAAATACACAAAAAGCAAATTTTTTTTGTAAAATGTTTTGATTTTTCAAATATTTTTTGTACCTTTGTGTCCGATTATGCGCAGAAAGCAATTTGACATGGTTGCTGAACGCGAGGAGAGATGCTCGAGTGGTTTAAGAGGCACGCCTGGAAAGCGTGTAAACTTCAAAAGGGTTTCCGGGGTTCGAATCCCCGTCTCTCCGCAAAAAATTATTAACTGTTTAAAATAAAACAAAATCTCATGAAAAAACTTTTTGCAACCTTTACGGTAATCGCAATGCTGGCGTTTGGCGGTGTTGCTATCGCTCAAGAGGCTCCCGCTGCTCCTGAGGCAGCTGCTGAAGAGCAAGTTGTTGATCAACCCGAAGCTGCTCCTGTAGTTGAGGAAGTAGCCGCTCCCGCTGAGGAAGCTACAGGTCTTGTAGCTCTTCACAAGACTCTGAAGACGAAGTTCATCGAAGGTGGTGCAGGCTTCATGGCTCTGACCCTGATCACTCTCGTATTCGGTTTGGCTCTCTGCATCGAGCGTATTATGTATCTGTCACTTAGCAAGACCAACACCAAAGTGCTGCTCGCTAAGATTGAGGAAGCTCTGAACACCAAGGGCATTGACGCAGCTCTCGAGGTTTGCCGCGAGACGCGCGGTCCTGTAGCAAGTATCTTCTACCAGGGTCTGAGCCGTTACGGCGAGGGTATTGACGTAGTTGAGAAAACCGTTGCCAGCTACGGCGGCGTTCAACTCGGTCTGCTCGAGAAGAACCTGAGTTGGATCTCACTGTTCATCGCTATCGCACCGTCTCTCGGATTCTTGGGTACGATCATCGGTATGATCGAGGCCTTCGATAAGATCCAGCAAGTAGGTGATATCTCGGCTACCGTTGTTGCCGGTGGTATCAAGGTCGCTCTGTTGACCACGTTGCTCGGTTTGATCATCGCCGTTATTCTCCAATTGTTCTACAACTACATCCTCAGCCTCATCGAGGGTCTGGTTAACGAGATGGAAGACAGCTCGATTAGCCTGCTTGACATCGTTGTTGCATACGACAAGGCACAGAAGAAGTAATCGGCATAACTGCTCACTATTGTTTAACTATTAAAAAGAGTAAGTTATGAAGAACTATAAATTGATTCCAAAGATTACGCTGTGGACACTGCTCGCTTTGGGTATTGCAGTGATTCTTGCGTTCTTCCTTGGCGGCAACAGCGGCACGCTTGAGGTTGCAGGTGACTTCCTGAACATCCCGAAGTTCTCCGACCTGTTCCTGTCATGGATCTACATTCTGCTCGGTCTGGCAGTTCTGCTCACATTGTGCGTGCTGGTATTCAAGCTTGCCGGTGACTTCAAGTACAATCCCAAACGCGCTATCCGTAGCCTCTGCATAGTTGTAGGTGCTGTTCTGCTCTGCGTTATCTGCTGGTTCATGGGCAGCCCTGATGAACTTCACATTATCGGTTACGAAGGCACGGACAACCAAGGATTCTGGGCACAACTGGCTGACGCCGTTATGTACCTCGTTTACATTCTGTTCGCTGCAACTATCGGTGCAGTTATCGCCGGTGCTTGCATTGCACGTTCACGTAAATAATAACAATGAATTACTATGGCTAAGAAAATCCCACAGATCAACGCCAGTTCCATGGCTGACATCTCGTTCTTGCTGCTCATCTTCTTCTTGGTGACCACATCAATGGATGTCAATCAGGGTCTGACACGTCGTCTGCCTGCGCCTATCCCGCCCGATCAGAAGATCGAGGACACGGATATCAACAAGCGTAACCTGCTGGTAGTGAAGATCAACTCTGCCAACCAACTCATGGTACAAGGCCAGGAGATGAACGTCAACCAACTCAGGGAAAAAGCCAAAGAGTTCATTGCCAATGTCAACGACGACGCCAACCTGCCCAAACTCTACGAAGAGGACTTTGGCGGTGCTATAGGCGTTGTGAAGTATGCCAAGAACCACGTTATATCCGTCCAGAACGACGTAGATACGCAGTATCAGGCATATTTGAACGTACAGAATGAACTCGTAGCGGCTTACAACGAGTTGCGTGACGAGTGCGCACACAAGTATTATCACAAGGCTTTCAACGAGCTCGAAGAGGATGAACAGAAACTCATTCAGAAGATTTATCCCCAGAAGATCTCCGAGGCTGAGCCGAAAAACTATGGAGGGAACTAAGTATGGCAAAGATTCGTAGAAACGAAAAACGCGAGATGCCGGCTCTGAACACTTCGTCACTGCCCGATATCATCTTCATGCTTCTGTTCTTCTTCATGTCCGTAACGTCGATGAAGGAGGTTACCTACAAGGTACAGATCCAGAACCCGTCGGCTACGGAGCTCACCAAGCTTGAGAAGAAATCACTTGTACGATACATCTACGTAGGTACACCTACCAAGGAGTTCCAAAAGCAGTTCGGTTCAGAGACCCGTATCCAGCTTGACGACGCGTTTGCTGACAAGTCGGAGATTGCCGACTATATCATCAACGAGCGTTCAGCTATGAACGAGTCAGAGCAAGGCTTGATGACCGTCAGCATCAAGGCGGACAAAGAGACCCGAATGGGTGTCATTGCCGACATCAAGCAAGAGCTCAGAAAAGCCTACGCGCTTAAGATCAGTTATGCTGCGACACAGCGCACGAACTACTAACAGCAACAATAAGAGCCGCTTTAATGCGGCTCTTATTGTACTTATATGTGCTGTTTTATCTGCTTGCAGCGGCAAGCAGCAACATGTTGAAGCCATTGACTTAAGTGACAGCACCGAGTGGCGTGACGGCGATATAGCGCTACGACGCGGCTGCGGCATTGAGAGCCGTGCCGTAACAGCTAACGGACGTTCGACGTACTCACACAGCGGATTGCTGCATTACAATTGCAGAGACCGGATGTGGGAGGTTATACATGCCGTACCCGGTGAAGATGATCCCGAATACGTGAAAGCCGAGCCGCTGTCAGTTTTCTATTGCAACGAGCGCGCAATCGCCGGCGCATGGCTTCGCGTGGATTGCAGCGACAGCATAGCCCGACAAGCCGTGCAGTATGCGCTCAGGAAGGTCGATGAGAAAGTTCTGTTTGACAACGACTACCTGTTGCAAGACACCACGATGCTCTATTGCACCGAACTGATATGGCGTAGTTACCTTGGAGTCGGCATCGATGTGTCAGGCGGAAACAGACATGGTGCGCCAAAGCTTATATGTGCGGAAGAAGCGTGTATCTTCCCCAGCGATTTAGAAAAAAGTGCATCTACTCTATATGTCAAACCTTTAAGATTTAAATGATTATGAAAAGACTAATCCGATTGATGAGCATTGCCCTTGTGGCTTTGCTGTTTGCTGCTTGCTCTTCCAATTCACCGGAGGGAGCTGTTAAATCCTATCTCAAAAGCTTGCAAAAAGGCGACTATGCTACCGTTGTCAAACTAATGGGCATAGACGACAAGGATGGTGAATTTTCAGCCATGATTCAAGAGAAACTCAAAGAGTCGGTAGAAAAAAATGGCGGTATCTCATCGTTCTCGGTAGGCAAAGCTGAGATTTCAGAAGATGGCAATAGTGCCGTTGTTCCCTTCGAAGTCAATTTCGGCAATGGAGAAAAGAAAGAAGACACACAAAAAGTCAAACTCGTTGAGGGTAAGTGGCTTCTGGATATAGGTAAATAAGTATAGAATCTATCATTTTTATTTATAATACGAGAGGTGGCAAATTGCAATGCCACCTCTCATTCGTTTACAAGTTTCCTATGGTTACTACTGCACATGCAGAATCCGTTTCTCTACGTTCGCACAATTGCGACCTATCATCACCTCTATATCGCCTCGCTCCAGCGTCCATGTGAACTTGTACGGCTCATAATACCCCATCCTGTCGGCATCCATTGTGAACACCACCTCACGGCTCTCACCGGCAGCAAGCTCAATGCGCTCAAAGCCGCGTAACTCCTTATACGGTCGCACACCCAGCGCCACCGGATCACATATATACAACTGTACAACCTCTGCACTGGCACGATTGCCTGTGTTCGTCACCGTCACACGCGCCTCAACCGAACCGTCAAGAGCCATGATGCTGTCTGACAACCGAAAGTCGGAGTACTCAAACGTTGTATAACTCAAGCCATAGCCGAACGGATACAACGGTTGGCTGCTCACGTCGGCATAGCAGGTGCTGTACTTGCGAAACTCACCTTCCTCATTCACGCGCGATGTCCTCATCTGACGATACGAGAACGGATACTGTCCCACATGCCGCGGCAACTGCACACAGAGCCTGCCGGAAGGATTGACCTCGCCGAACAGCACATCAGCTATCGCATCCGCACTCTCGCTGCCGCCGAACCAACTCTCCACGATAGCAGGCAAGTGCTCCGTTTCCCAGTTCAGCACCGTCGGACGTCCGGCAAAATGCACCAGCACAATCGGCTTGCCAAGCTTGGCAAGCTCCACAAGCAGGTCATGTTGCGCATCAGGCATCTCAATGTTCACGCGCGAAGCGCACTCGCCGCTCATCTCACTCGCCTCGCCCATAGCCGCCACGATCACATCCGCCTGACGGGCTATTGCCATCGCCTCCGCACGCATCGCCCCCGCACTGCGGCTGTCACGCATCTCATGCCCGAACAACGTAGCAATAGTCTCTGCCTCGGCATCGTACATCAGGTTACATCCTTTGGCATAGAGCAGTCGCGCATTCGTGCCGCGCAATGCGTCTTGCAGACCTTCTCTGACGGTCTTGTAACGCTCCGGCACAGCGGTCACTGCCCATGTGCCTGTCATGTTCGTCCGTGCATCAGCCAACGGACCAATCAGGGCTATCGTGCCGCGTTTCTGCAGCGGCAGCAAGCTGTTGTCGTTCTTGAGCAGTACCATGCTCTCGCCCGCTATACGCCGTGCTTCAGCACGATGCGCATCACACAGCATAACCGCCTCGCGACGCGACGGGTCACAATACCGGTACGGGTCATCAAACAGACCTAACATGTACTTCGCCTCCAAGATCCGGCGGCAGGCGGCATCCACATCGTGCATACTGCACTTTCCGGCACGCACCGCATCCGCCAGATTAACCAATCCCGCCGAAACCATATCCATATCCAACCCGGCTTCCAGACATTGGATAGCAGCCTGCTGTTTGTCGGCACACACGCCATGATCGCGCAATTGCTCCAAGCCGCAGTAGTCGGACACAACAAACCCGCTGAATCCCCATTGCTCGCGCAGCAGATCAGTGAGTAGCCATTTGTTGCCGGTACTGGGTATTCCATGCACGGTATTGAACGCCGCCATCACCGACCCTGCACCGGCATCCACAGCCGCCTTGTAGGGTTGCATATACTCGTTGAATGCGTGGAAATCATCCGGATAAACATTATTGTACTCACGCCCTGCTTCGACTGCGCCATAGAGAGCAAAGTGCTTGACGCACGCCATCATCGTCTCGGGGTCACTGAGCGACGCGCCCTGATAACCGCGCACCATCGCTTCGGCTATGCGGCTGCCGAGGTACGGATCTTCACCACTGCCCTCGCTGATACGTCCCCAGCGGCCGTCATGGCATATATCCACCATGGGCGAGAACGTCCAACATATTCCGTCAGCCGTAGCCTCACGCGCTGCAATCTGCGCCGAACGCTCGATAGCCGCCATATCCCACGAGCAAGCAAGCGCTATCGGTAAAGGGAACACCGTTTCATAACCGTGTACCACATCCATTCCGAACAGCAAAGGAATACCCAGACGGCTCTCTTCGACAGCTATGCGCTGCATCTCGCGGATCGCTTCCACGCCTTGCAGGTTGAATAGTCCGCCTACTCTGCCCTGACGGATGTCGTCCGTTGACAGACTGCCATGCACGCCGCCCGTAACGATATCCCCGCCTACAGGCAGGTTCAACTGACCAAGTTTCTCTTCCAGCGTCATCTGCGACATCAGTTTGTCAACATACACGCGCATGCGAGCCTGCTCATCAGCTTTGTTACTCCGGCACGACACAAGTACCAGGGGCACAAACAGAATCATCCAAAATCGTTTCATGGTATCACCAAATTTTTGCCTGCTTGCAGGCTTTAGGTTATATCTATTTACAAGCCAAGCCCTGCGATTGGTATATTGCAAGGCTTGACGTACTATCTGACTGTTGTCGTATTACTTGAACTCCGGCGTATATGGTTCGGACACCGAGCCTAATTCAGCATCGTTTCTGAACGGTATTAGTTCGGTGGCTTTGAAGATGTTTTTCAACTGCATGCTGTAATAGCGAAGTTGTACATCCTCGATGTCCCCTTCGTTGAGACCTGACATAAACAGGAAGAACAAGTCTGCCCTGTCTGCACCGAGCGTATCTACGCCAATGCAAGTCTCTCCGCTGAATGCCGCTATCAGGTCACCTTCACCGGTCTTCCAGCCTTCTTTCTCTACTTGCTTGGGATAGGTTTGCGACAGATCGACCTTAATGACGGCGGTCATCGAGGCGGTCATGTCGTAGCTCTCGGGAGCAGTCCATGAGGGCGTTTCCACATTACCGGCAATCGGATCCAACTCAGGTTCTACAGGAGTCTTGTCTTTACAGCCTGCGGCAATAAGCATCAGTACGCATGTAGCAACGATAAATAATTTGGTTTTTCATATCAATGGTTTATTCGTTATTCAGGATGTAATTCGTTATCCCACCAAATCAAACACAAAAGTACAAAAAAAATCTCACATTTGCAAATTTTACGACATTTTTTTTCAAAATTTCACACGCCTCTTGCTTTTTTGATATTTTTTTTGTAACTTTGTGCACGAATTAATAACGCAGGCAGATGAGAACCATAGAAGTAGTAGCAGCAGTAATCGTTGACGGACAAAGCAGAGTCTTTGCTACGCAACGCGGATATGGCGAATGGAAGGATTGGTGGGAGTTCCCGGGAGGTAAGATGGAAGCCGGAGAGACGCCACAACAAGCCTTAAAACGCGAGATCAAAGAAGAGTTAGATGCCGACATTGAGGTCGGTGAACTACTGCGAACTATCGAATACGACTATCCGGACTTTCATCTGACAATGCTCTGTTTCAAGTGCAAACTCGCTGGACAGCACCTGACACTCCTCGAGCACGAAGCCGCCAAATGGCTCAAACAGGAAGAACTGCATTCCGTCAACTGGCTTCCCGCAGATGAAGAGTTCATCAACGAACTACAGTTACTGAAACTATAATCAACAAGCAAAAACAATAGCAATGGACACCTATCGTTTTAGAAAACAGATTCACCGGTTGCCGGGCAAAGTGATACACGCTATTCCGCTACCGGAGCCGCAGGTGACAGCCGGACAAGGCGCACGCCGCCAGATTGGCGCAATGTGCAAAAAAGCGGGCTACAAACAGGTGCTCGTTGTCACCGACGAGACTTTGCATCGTCTGGGTTATGACGAGGCAATTCTGGAGTCGTTGAACATAGCCGGCGTGAATGCTTCGCTCTTCTGCGACATCCACTCCGAGCCGACGATCGCCATTATCGAAGCGGGTCGCAAGCAAGCACTGGAGACGAAAACCGAAGCCATCATCGCGCTTGGCGGCGGCTCGGTCATGGATAGTTGCAAGATGATTGCCGCAGGCTGCAAGATGCCGCACGTGCCCGTGAAAGCACTGCTGCTGAAGTTCTTGCCCGTACCCGGCGAGACCATCCCGCTGATCATGGTGCCCTCTACTGCCGGAACAGGTGCAGAACTGACCGTTGGTGCAGTGGT
>CAJOFU010000054.1:0-676 GCA_905233935.1 Paludibacteraceae bacterium | reverse complement strand
GCTTGCGGTATCGACGCGCTGAGTCATTGTATCGAAGGGGCAGTGAGCGACACCGAGGTGGACGAAGAGGATATGCGTATGTCGATGGAAGGTGTCAAACTCATTCTGGAGAACCTGCCGCTGTTTACGAGTGAAGGAGTGAACGATTTAACGGATGAACAGGCAAGCGAGGCGCGGCTCAACATGGCGCGAGCTGCCATGTACGGCGGCAATGCCATCAACACTCAACTGGCTGGCTACGTTCACGCCTTTGCGCACAGTATAGGTGCCATGTACCATCTCTCGCACGGACAAGCTATCTCGCTGATGCTGCTGCCGATACTGGAGTTCCAAAAAGAAGCTTGCAAGGTACATTACGAAGCCTTGGCGAAGTATTGCGGCGTGCCGGATTTTCTGCAAGCGATACGCGAACTCATGGCTGCGTGCGGAATGAATAAGATTGAGTCGCCTGTGCGCGCTTGCGACCACGAGCAACTGATCCCGATGATTGCCGCCGATTCGATCAACTACTCCGCCCCGGTCACGCTCAGCAATGAGGATATCAAAGCCTTGCTCAACCAAATCACCAATCAACAATCACAAATAACAGATTACGAATCCGAGATTGCCGACATCGTGTCGGCACAACGCCGTTTCTTCCGCACAGGCAAGACTCTGCCCATCCCATGGCGTATCA
>CAJOFU010000053.1 GCA_905233935.1 Paludibacteraceae bacterium | reverse complement strand
CGGGGCGCAAATCGCCTGCGTTGATCTCGGCTTGCGGTGTGGTGGGCAGAGGCGTGCCTTCTGCGTCAGACTTGGCGATTAGATCTACAGTGCGGAGCACAAGGTTTGTGCCGAGTTCCATCAATCTGTCGTGTACAGAGCCTACGTTTTCGTCGTCGCCGATAGGAATGCGTTCTTGGAGGATGATGTTGCCGGTATCAATCTCGTGCTTGAGCATAAATGTTGTTACGCCGGTTTCTTTGTCGCCGTTGATGACTGCCCAGTTGATCGGCGCAGCGCCTCGATACTGTGGCAACAACGAGGCGTGCAGGTTGAATGTTCCGAGTCTCGGCATTGCCCAAACAATCTCCGGCAACATGCGGAAGGCTACAACGATTTGGAGATCGGCTTCAAAGCTGCGCAACTCTTCGACAAACGCCTCGTCTTTGAGCTTCTCCGGCTGCAATACCGGCAATCCTACTGATAGCGCGTACTCCTTGACTGCCGAATACTGCATGTGATGTCCGCGACCGGCAGGCTTGTCGGGCATCGTTACGACAGCCACAATATTATATCCGCCTTCGACCAGTGCCTTCAACGGCGCCACGGCAAACTCCGGCGTGCCCATGTAGATGATTCTCATTTTCCCCATTGTAATTTATCTTTCAAAGCCTGAATAAACGAATGTTCCTCTAATTGTACCACCTTCGTCGTGTAAGGTGCTTTCTCGATATGCAGTTGCACTTCGTTGAACAGCGAACGGCTACGACCGTCCACCGAAATCAAGTAGTTGCCGTTACGGCTGCTGAGCTTAAGGTCTATTGTCCAGTCTTCGGGAATAACCAGCGGTCGAACAGACAACCTGTGCGTAGCGATAGGTGACAGGATGATTGCCTTCACGTGCGGTTCCATTAAAGGACCTCCGACACTCAGGTTATATGCCGTTGAACCCGTTGGCGTGGATATAACCAAGCCGTCGGCTTCGTAGCTGTGTAGGGGTGAGCCGTTCACACTTACATCAATGGTGATCATCGATGACAATCCCGACTTCATCACCGCTATCTCGTTCAGCGCGTAGGGCGATGACAGGTTGCCGCCTTTGCCTTCCACGTACAGCAGCGATCGTTGCTCTATCGTGTAGCGACCTTTGATGAGTTGCTCCATGATGATGTCCACCTGGTTCGTCTGCACCTCGGCGAGGAAGCCCAAGTGTCCGCAGTTGATACCTACGATAGGGATGTTCTTGTTGCCGATGATCGACGCGGTAGTCAGGAACGTACCGTCGCCGCCGATAGACAACGCGAAGTCAATCATGTTCCCTTCCTCCGTGAACGCCTGCCACGCATCGTCTTCCGCAGGGAAAGCCGGGTACTCACGTAGGTTCATCTCTTGCCTGAGTTCTTGCGACAGATAGACATCTACCTGCCTGAGCTCCATAAACTCCAATAAGTGCGACACCTCATCCAAGGTGTTGTGTTTCATTGCATTACCGAAAATCGCTATTTTCATAAGCCTCTAATAGTTTTCGTAAATCATTCTTTAGTGCCTCGCTTGCCGAAACCAACGGCAAACGTACATGATCTGTCGCTACGCCTTGTATCTGCAACAGCGCCTTGATGCCTGTCGGGTTGCCTTCGGCAAACAGTGCCCGAATCAGCCCGTCCAAGGCTTCTTGTTGCGCCATTGTGGGCTGATGTACCAGCCGCATTGTGGCTTCCGGCAGGGCGTTCGACAGCACAGAGATCAATCCGTGCGCACCGTCAAGCATCAGCGGAGCCGTCAACCCGTCATCGCCCGATAGCACCACAAACTCGCTGCCACGTGCCTCGCGGAGGATGGTGCGAATCTGCTCTATATTGCCCGATGCCTCTTTCACGCCGATGATCTGATGCGGATAAGCAGCTGCCAGACGCAATACGGTCTCGGGCAACATATTCACGCCCGTTCGTCCGGGTACATTATATAATATCACTGGTACAGGCGATGCCTCGGCAATCGCCGCAAAGTGACGGAATAATCCCTCTTGTTGCGGTTTGTTGTAGTACGGGCAGACACTCAGTATTGCCGCGTAATCCCTTTTTAACTCCTCACGCAACAGTCCCAGCCGCTCCACAACCTCCTGGGTGCAGTTGCCGCCCACGCCGAGTACCAACGGCACTCGACCGGCTATATGTTTCACGATGAACTGTCGTACGTATTGTTGTTCGCGTGGTGTCATTGTAGCCGCCTCGCCGGTTGTGCCAAGCACAACCAGGAAATCTACCTTTGCCGCAATCTGTCTGTCCAACAGCCGCCTCAGTGCCGCCTCGTCCACCTTTCCCGTCTCCGTAAACGGCGTCACCAACGCTGTGCCTAATCCTTGTATTATTTGTTTCATTGCTTTCGACTTTTGACTTCCGACTATTGGTTGATCATCTTCATAAAATGAATAACTTGCTCCGCAATCTGCTCCGACTGTGGGTCGTCTTTCAGGCTAACCATCATGTCGAGGATGCCTTGTTGGTCTTTCTCCTCCACCTCATTGAACCGCAGCCCGGCCTTGAATGTCGCATCAATAGCCATCACCAGGTATTGCGTGCCCAAATAGTAATGCGTACTCAAATCCATAAGCAAGTCAAACCGTTGCGAGGGTAGGGCAGTTAGCGCTTCCTGACGCGCCTTGCCCATCCAGTTGAAGTCTTTCTTAGGCTCATAACCCACGACCTCCACCATTATCCCGTCTTTCTCCAGACGTTTAGCCAGGAGTGCTATCCCCTTGTCATCCACTCCCTGTTCATATACCACAGCCACTGACCGAACCTTGCTGTAGTTCGGAAAAACCACCTCTCGTTGCGGCAGCCTTTTCTTTTTATATTTGAATAACCAATTGTCTATCATCGTCAATCTGTTTATTCTGTTACATATGTGAACTAACCTTGAATCATCTCCAAGAATTCCTGTTCGCTGAGCAGTTTGATGCCAAGTTCCCGCGCTTTGTCGAGCTTGGCGGGCCCCATGTTTTCGCCCGCAAGGATGAAGTCCGTCTTCTTGCTCACTGAGCCGCTGTTCTTGCCACCGTAGTCCTCAATCATCTGCTTATACTCATCGCGTGAGTGCTCACTGAATGTTCCCGAAATAACAATCGTCTTACCCTCCAACACCTGCGGCAAATTGACTTCTGATGTCTGACTTCTGACATCTTCCAATTGCACTCCCGCTGCTTGCAGACGGGTGATGATCTCCAGATTGCGCAGGTCAGCAAAGTAGGCGACTATATTATCGGCAATCTGTTCGCCGACATCCTCGATGCCCATTAACTCCTCTTTGCTTGCCCACTGTAATGCGTCAATCGAGCGGAAGCGTTTGGCAATCTTTTTAGCTGTCGTTTCGCCTACCATTCTGATGCCCAGCGCAAACAATACCCGTGTCCACGGCACTTGTTTGGAAGCCTCAATCGCTTGCAGAATGTTCTGCGCCGACTTCTCGCCCAAGCGTTCTTGGGTAGCCAGATCTTCCTGACGCAGGTCATAGATATCCGCTATCGAGTGCAGTAAGCCCTTGTCATAGAGTAGGGCAATCGTCTCGCTGCCAAGCCCCTCTATATTCATTGCCTTACGGCTCACAAAGTGCTCCAGTTTGCCTTTTAATTGCGGCGGACAACTCACCTCGTTCGGACAACGCCACGCAGCCTCGCCTTCCACGCGCACTAACTCCGTCCCGCATTCCGGACACACTTTCGGAAATTTGTAATTTGTTATTTGTAATTTGTCATTTGTAATTTCCGTTTCCTCTTTCCCCACAATCTTGGGAATAATCTCTCCGCCTTTCTCTACGTATACTCTGTCGCCTTCCGCGATGCCGAGTTGGCGGATAAAGTCCTCGTTGTGTAGTGTGGCGCGTTGCACCATTGTTCCTGACAACTGCACCGGTTCAAGGTTTGCTACCGGCGTCACTACGCCTGTGCGTCCCACTTGATAAGTGATCTGTTTGAGCAGTGTCAGTTGGCGCTCAGCTGCAAACTTGTAGGCAATCGCCCAGCGTGGCGACTTGGCAGTGTAGCCTAATTCTTCCTGTTCGGCGAGGTTGTTTACTTTCAGCACAATGCCGTCTGTTGCCACAGGCAGGTTCTTGCGCTCGGTGTCCCAAAAGGCAATGAACGCCATCACCTCATCCACATCCTTGCAGACCTTGATCGCCTCGCTCACGGGGAATCCCCATTGCCGCGCCAACTCCAGCCGCTCGGAATGTGTCTTTCCCGGCAACTGCTCGCCTAACATATAATACAGGTAACACGTCAGTCCCCGTCGTGCCACTTCGCGGCTGTCCTGTAGTTTTAATGTGCCGGACGCTGCGTTCCTCGGGTTTGCAAACAGCGGCTCTTCCTGTTCTTCCCTCTGTTTGTTCAACGCTTCAAACCGCTCCCACGGCAACAATACCTCGCCCCGCAATTCCAGCCTGTCAGGCGCACCGCTGAGTTGTTGCGGGATAGCGGCAATGGTGCGAATATTCGGCAATACGTCGTCGCCTTCCGTGCCATCGCCTCGCGTCACGGCGTGAATGAGTTTCCCTTTCTCGTACCACAGCGATATACTCAATCCGTCGTACTTTAACTCCGCCACAATCTCCACGCCTGCGGGCAGTTTTCGAACCCAATCCTCGACTTCTTCCCGCGAATAGGTATTTGCGAGCGACAACATCGGATAGCGATGCTTAATGCGGGGAAAACTGTCAATCTTGCCGATGTCTGAACCGACCTTCTGCGTCGGGCTGTTCGGGTCAAAGAGTTCGGGGTGTTTGGCTTCCAGTTCTTGCAACCGGTGCATCTTCTCGTCGAACTCGCGGTCGGACATAGTAGGCGCAGACAGAACATAATACTTGTAGTTCTGTTCCGCCAACTCTTCCCGCAGCGCTTTGATCTCTTGTTCTGCGGTGAGTCCTGTTTGTTCTATCGGCAAACTGTCAAATAAATCCATTACTTCATCAATTTAAGCGCCTTCACTTTCCCCGCATAATATACACGGATCACGTATATACCCGCCGGCAGTTCATTGCCTACCGGACACGGCGAATCCGTTATCTGCGTTATGCCTTGTGCCAAGTGACCGGTTATGTCGTAAATCTCGTAGTACCCGTGTTGCTCGCCGTCGCCCGTCTCGCTTACGTTTGTCAGGAACGTCTCGCCGTCAATCACCGCAATCGCTGTGTACGCTATCGGATCATAATCCGACGAGGGAATAGAGCGTGTGCTATCGAGCCGCAGTCCCACGAGCACCGGGTCGTGGTCGCTGTAGCGGAACACCGTTTGGTCGTTAGACTTGTCGTAGGTATAGTAATCCGACTCATCGGAGTTCACGTGCCAAGCAGCCATTCCCGTCACCTGCTTGATCAGCGCGTCATTGGCTATTGCGTGGTCGAGGTAACCTGCCTGTTCGCCATAAACGTACGAGTAACTCGAGTCTGCGTGGAAGTACCGGTGCAGGTCGTACATGTTTGCATCAGTTAGTGTACGTATCGGATCTTCAAACGCGTAGGCGTTGAGGTCACCCATAATCAGGACATCTTTGTCCTCGTAGAAACTCTGATACGAAGCGATGTTCTGCACAAGACTGATTGCTTCCAGTGTTCGGTTGTAGTTGAAGATGCCTTGTCCGTCACCTTGGTCGGCGTTCTTGCCAGTGCCTGTGCCGGACTTGGCTTTGAAGTGGTTGATGCTGTATATGAACCGCTCGCCGCTCTCGATAAGGATGAACCCTTGTATCATCTTGCGGTTGGCAACCACGGTGTTGTTGCGCGTCAGCAGTCCAACCGGCATAATCCTGTCGCTGCGATAGACGTAGCCGGATTTCGTGTAGGAGCCGCTGGCACTTCCTCCGTCGTTGACGTAATCGTAGGGATCGCCTGTCAAATTGGTCAGGTCGTTAGCAATCTCGGCGAGTGCCGACTGACCTTGTTCTACTTCCACCAATCCATAGACGTCGGCATGAATCCGCGAGAGGGCTGTCAGCACTTTCTTCCGTTGCTTCTGGTGCTCGTAGTAGGTGTCAGCACCGTAACCTGTACCAATATTCTCCACAAGGTAGTATTCGAGGTTTGCGCCGCAGACCAACACGTTGTGTTGACCGTTCATATCCACTGACGGCACTTTGTATTCGATGGCTGAGCGCGTGTTGTTGCCTTCCCATGTGCCGGAAATGTATTCCACTTCCAACCTGCCTGACACACGGGCTTTCAGGTTGTGCAGCCGTTCGCCGTTACGATGATAGCCGCAACCTGTCAGACTGAATGCCGCTTTGCCGTTCAGGGCGAGCAACTGCTTATACTCCTCGCTCAGCGGCACAGCTTGGTTCGTAGGCGAGAATATACGCCGCACACTCACGCGCAAACCTGTCGTGTTGTAGTTCCTGTTGACGATGAGCGGCACATCAAACTGCACCGTGTCGCCAAAGGCGCAAGCCGCCAGCGCATCGTTCTTCCACGTCGCCGGATCAGGCACAGCGATCTTCACCACCCGTGCCTGAATGCCTGTGCCGCCCAAGAGAAACGCCGCCACAGCCGCTATTCGAATAAACCTTGTTCGCATATCTTTCAACTTTCAACTCTCAACTTTCAACTATCTTACCATGAACTTCTGACCATCTTGTATCACCACTCCCTTATATTCTGCACCAACCTGCACTCCCAGTACATTGTACATCGCCTTGCTCGGATCCAGTTTGTGCTCTGCGCGGATGTCCTCCACTGCATCGGCTTTGGCGGTTAGTGTGAACTCCGTCAGCACTTCTTGTTCACCCAAGCCATTCATCACGTACATCGCAAACTCGGCGTCCGAGCTGCCGCTGGTGATTGCTCCGTACATCGCGTCCGACGGCGTGATATCCACCTTGTTGAGCTCTGCGCTGCCGAAGCCCGATAGAGCGGGACCGCCGGTCTCGTCCAAACGTTTCGCGTGGCGTGTCTTCCGCAGTCTTCGTATAGCCTCTTCGCTCGGCGTAACCGAACGCACAACCATATTCACTCCGTCGAACGTGATGGTTGCGTTTGATGTTCCGACAATCGGCACAACACCTTCCGCTACCAGCGTACCGTCACCAGTGATGATCACGTCTGCGGTCGAAGATATAACCACATCCGCCGTGATGCTCGATTCGTCCGTCAGCACGATCGTCAGCGTCTCCGTACCCGAATATTCAATCACCGTGCCTTCTACCTCGCCGTCTTCTACATCCAGACCCGTCAGCGTCAGCGTGTTCTCTTCGGTGTCATATACCAGTGTTCCGTCGCCGTTGATATCTATTTCCGTAGTTGGCGCTTCCGGATCAACCTTTATCGTGTCGCCGTTAATCACCACAATCGCTTCTCCTTTTCGCTCATCCAATGACAAGATCTTTCCCGGATACTGCTCCCAATCACCGGATCTTGTGTATGCCTCCAACGCTTCGGCAGGCACGTACAACGGGGCATTGCTGCTCATGCCGAGGAACACTGTATTTCCCAAGTCAGGAGGAGTTACAGCCAAGCAGATCATCTCCTCCAAACCACTGCACTCCCCGAAAGCATTGTTGTCAATCATCTTCACACTATCAGGAATCGTTATGGTCTTCAGACCGGTGCAGTTGTAGAACGCGTTCCAACTGATCTCTTCGAGTTTGCTGCCCAGTTCAACGGATTGCAAGTAAATGCAATCGTAGAACGCATAACTGCCCACTTTCGTTATGGCGCTGTCTAAATAGAGATGTTCCACCTGATCTACATAATCCTTATCGTGCCACGGTGCGTAACTTCCGAACGAAAAACTCGGCATCTCTCCCTCGCCCCAAATGAACAGATTTCCTTTGCAGTCCAAGTGAGCCGTAACCATATTGCTCAATCCCCACGTCATCCCCTCGCAGTAATATAGCGGCACTTCAAGCATGTTGCCGCGAACGACTGTTCCTGTCCCGTCAACTCTTGATTCCGGAAGAACGCCGCTCTCCGTCCAACTTGCATTCTGTGTCGTGACGCCGACCTTTATACTCTCTGCGCCGCTTGGAATAGAAAGTATACTCCTCGCAACGCTACCCTCAATGGCTGCATGACCGTTTTCAAGCACCACTAATTTCGACACTTCTAAGAATGCGGCAGAACCGTCTACCTCTTCCCAGTTCCAGCTCTCTTGGTCTGATCCGCCGGTGAAAGCGTATAAGTACAATTCAGTCTGGTCGTCATGAGGCATAACTTCTATAAGGTAGTCCGCTCCGCAGTCTGTCCATAAATATTGTTTAAAGCCCGATTCAGAACTATTGTCGGTATCCCAAAACAGATCAACCACATTGACAACATAGTTGGTCGTTGTTTCCCCTTCAGTCTGACCTTCGACAACACCCTCGGCTATCTCGTTACTGAACTCCGCATAAAAATATACGTTTTCTGCGTCAGAGCAAAAGCGGATACGGTACAAGTCTTCATGTTCAGCATATTCGTCAACTGCGTCCTCTGCCAGATACGCTTCCGGCACTCTTTGCCAATCCGAGAAATTCCCGTCAATGCTTATACTCGGCGCTTGTTGCGCCATTGCACTTTGCACGTGTGTCATTACACAGAATACGCTTGCCGCTACGGCAATCAATAGAGTAGATAGACGTTTCATATTCGTGGTGTTTAGATGTTGGCATTCGCCTTTCTGAACAGATTTCCGCGACAAAGTTACGAAAAATTTTGCATAAATGCAAATTTTTTGGAGATTTTCTTAGTAGAAAATCAACTTTTATATGGAAAAGGACTGATTTTAACGTTTTTGAGTAAGTCGTCGTTCCATGAGGATGTGAGGTAGATCGGCTTCGGTGAATGGGTCACCGAGAGCACGGAAACGGAAGTGTCGGTAGAAGGGCGCAGCTTGCTGTTGGGCATGAAGGCGGAGGATGTCAGCGCCTTGGCGTTTGGCTTCGGCGATGAGGTGCAACATAAGAAGTCGGGCGTAACCATTGCCGCGTTCGGTGGTGAGCATTCTGCCGGCACGAAGGATGCGCGGTTGAGGGATGAGTAGCCCTTTGGCATCGAACTTAGGGGTATTGTCCTCGGGCTGTTCGTACAAG
>CAJOFU010000052.1:1568-10719 GCA_905233935.1 Paludibacteraceae bacterium | reverse complement strand
ATTGAACGGTTGCCCCAAGCCGTTGACGAACGCCAATTCAAACCAGCCTGCGACGGTCGGTACACCCGGGATAATGCCGTACAGCACGAACGCCAATATACCTACCGAGGCAAGCAGTGCAAGAATCACTCCCCCCCACGAGAACTCGTACTTACGGAAGTAATACACGAGCACGATAGCCGGTATTGTCAGCAAGTTCAGCAGGTGCACACCGATACTGAGTCCCATCAGGTAGGCAATCAATATCAGCCATTTGTCCGAGCCCTCGTCATCAGCATGGTCGTACCACTTCAGTATCAGCCAGAACACGACAGCCGTGAACAGCGACGACGAAGCGTACACCTCGCCCTCTACCGCCGAGAACCAGAACGTGTCGCTGAACGTATATGCCAATGCACCTACCGCTCCCGCACCAAGCAGGGCGATGATATGTGCCAAGCTGTCCGGCGCAATGAGTTTCTTAGCCAGCGCAGTGATTGTCCAGAACAGGAACAGAATCGTGAACGCCGAAGCCAAAGCCGACAAAGCATTGACGCACATAGCTACGTGCGACGCGTCGCTGGCGAACAGTGAGAAGAAGTGTCCCATCAGCATAAAGAACGGTGCTCCGGGAGGGTGACCTACATCGAGTTTGTCAGCCGAAGAGATGAACTCGCCGCAATCCCAGAACGATGCGGTCGGTTCGATAGTCAGCAGATACGTGGCGGCTGCAATGGCAAATACCACCCAGCCGGTGATCACGTTCCACAACTTAAATTGTTTTTCCATTATCACGTAATTTCAGTTATTCGTAAGGATTCTTGTGCGTATAGACACAAAAAACATGCAAAGTTACGTTTTTTTTTTGACTTTTGCAAGTTTTTTGTCATTTTTTTTGCAAAATTCAAAAAGTTTTTGTATCTTTGTGGCATGTTTCAATTGAGAAGTAGTATGAGGCGCGGTATAGGATTGCTATTAGCGATCCTGTTTTCTGTGTCAATTATAGCCGAAGAACCGGTTTATCCGTGCAGCGAGCAGATCAAGAGCGGGGCATATGTTCAGGCAGAACAGGAGTTGCAGGCTTTGCAGCAGAAGACCCCTGATGATTATGCGGCGTTGTTCGGTTTGTACAAGTGTTATGTGGCGCGCAACAACCCCAAGCGTGACTTGAAGAAGGCGTATGAGTGTCTTGCACGCTCCGAGGATGTGTTGTCAGCCCTGCCGGCGAAAGATCAGAGCCGTGCGGAGAAGAGTGGTTTTACGGTGCAGATGTATGCATCGGAGTATGCTAATGTGTCGCTGTTTGCACAACTGGAATTGCAGCGTACGAGTTCGCTTGAGGCGTGCAACGACTTTCTTGCCACCTACGACCGTGCGCCGAAGAAGATGATTCTGCAGGTGACAAAGACCCGTGATGCGCTGGCGTTCAAGCAAGCTGAAAGTTTAGCCAGCGTAGAGGCGTACCAGGAGTTCGTTACCAACTACCCGAACGCCTCCGAGCGCCCCGAGGCAGAGAAACGTATGGCGATCCTCGCGTACAACCGCATAGCCGAAGACGGCACAGAACAGGATTACTTGGATTATATCCGCGATTACCCGAACAGTCCGTATGTCGATAAAGCCCGTGACCGAGCTGTCGAGAGAGAGATGCAGCGGTTGGTGAACAAGCAAGACTGGTACACGCAACAGTCGTACCTCACCTCGCATCCCGATGCGGGGCGCTGGCGCGATACGGTGCAGACCTATCTGGTGCGTTATGCGCAGAGCTCGCACGGCATCGAGGCTACCCGTTGGGGCATGATGAATCTGCCTCATCCGTACAGCGACAGCTGCTGGCTTACCTTGCGTGGTATAACCTTGGAGGACACCACGCTGACGGCGTTCATGGCGTTCCACAGCAGTTATCCTAATTTTGCGATTGCCGAATACAAACAGGCTGATGCGCGCATGGCGGATGCCCACGAGAAGTATCGCAGCAGAGCGATCACGACCGAGCAGTACATTGACCTTGTGGCACCGGCGTACCCAGCGTACTACAGGCTACAGCAACTCATCCGCGACGATATCAAAGCCAGGAACATCCAAGGCGCTTTGGCAACGGTCAAAGCCCATCAGCAGGCGTTTGGCAACGATTGGCGCTACACTGAGTTGGTGCGCATTCTCCAAGAGCCGGAGGACAAGAGCCGTACGGCAGTGTCCGTAGGGGCAGGAGTGAACACGCCCGACGGAAACGAGTTCGCTCCGGTGATAGCCGCTGACGGAAGTGTGCTGTACTTCTGCGGAACGAAGCGTCCGGGGAATATAGGCAAAGAGGATATCTTCATCAGCCGCAAGACGGCTAACGGCTGGGGCAAAGCCGAGCCTGTAGCCGAACTCAACACCGAGGATGCTAACGAAGCACCGCTCTCGCTTACGGCTGACGGATCGATGATGATCGTGTTCAAGAACGGCAAACTGATGTACTCCAACCGCACGAAAGACGGCTGGGGTAAGTTGCAACCATTCCCGAAGAAGATCGCTATCAGCGAGTGGTTGGGCGACGCTATGATCACCAGCGACGGCAAGGCGCTGCTGTTCGCCGCGATGAGCAAAGTGCCGCACGAGCATCAGATGTCAATCAACATCTTCGTCTCGCTCATGCAGGACAATGGCGAGTGGGGCAAACCCTTTGGGTTAGGTCCGCAGATTAACACACCTCGCACCGACCGTTCGCCGTTCTTGCACCCCGACATGAAGACCCTGTACTTCTGCTCGGAAGGTCACAGCAGTCTTGGCGGCTTGGATGTGTTCGTTTCCACACGTCTGAACGACCGCAGCTGGACGGAGTGGAGCGAACCTGTGAGTATGGGTATGAGTGTGAATACGGCTGGCAACGAGTGCTGGTACAAGATATCTACCGACGGTTCGCTGGCGTACTTCTCCAAGCGCGAGAACAAACAGAATGACCTTTGCCAGCTCGCTATCCCCGAGAAGTTCCGTCCGCAACCCGTGGTGACCGTGTCCGGCAAGATCACTGACTCCGAAGGCAAACCCGTGACAACGATGATCCAATGGGAAGATCTGGAGACTCAGCGCCTGATCGGACATACACGCACCAACCCCGAGGACGGACAGTTCTTTATGGTGCTGCCCGAGGGAAAGAACTACGGCTATTATATCTACAACGACAAGCTCTTCCCTGTGTCAAGCAGTATAGACCTGAGAGATACGCATCAGTTCATGACCGTGGAGAACAATATGGAGGTCACCTCTATTCAGGAGATGATCGAAAAAGAGATACCGATCACGCTGAACAACCTGTTCTTCAAGACGGCAGAGTATTCGCTGCTGCCGGCATCGATCACCGAGCTGCAGCGCGTGGCTACGATCATTCGTCAGCAAGGCAGACCTGTGGAGATAAGCGGACACACAGACAATGTGGGCGACGACGAGTCGAACCGTGTGCTGTCGGAGTACCGCGCCAATGCCGTGCGTAACTACCTTGTCAAACTTGGTGTGGACAAAGCACTACTTACCGTACGTGGTTACGGCGAGACGCGCCCGGTTGCCACCAACAGTACGCCCCAAGGACGGCAGAAGAACCGCCGCGTAGAAATGAAATTTATCAAGTAATCTTCAAATATCGACTATGGCTGAGAACTATAACGAAGACAACATTATCCATCTTGACGACCGTGAACATATTCGTCGTCGACCCGGTATGTATATCGGCAAGCTCGGTGACGGTACGCACTCCGACGACGGTATCTATGTGCTGATCAAAGAGACGATCGACAACTCCATCGACGAGTACCGCATGGGCGAGGGTAAGGTGATTGACGTCACCGTTGCCGACGGCAGGGTTATCGTGCGCGACTATGGGCGAGGTATACCTCTGGGTAAGTTGGTGGATGCCGTGTCGATCCTGAACACCGGCGGCAAGTACGACAGCAAAGCCTTCAAAAAGTCCGTCGGTCTGAACGGTGTGGGTACAAAAGCCGTCAATGCCCTGTCGAAGGAGTTCATCGTCGAGTCCGTACGTGAGGGAAAGATGCGCCGGGCGACGTTCACGCAGGGCAAACTGGTGAGCGACACGGATATAGTGGATGCACCCGATACGATGAAGCGCGGCACACGCATCGAGTTCGTGCCGGACGATTCGAAAGGGTTGTTTGAGAACTACCAGTTCCGCGAGGATTATATCGAAACGATGATGCGTAACTATGCGTATCTGAACACCGGTCTGACGCTCAACTACAACGGGCGGAAGTTCTTCTCCCGCAACGGTCTGCTCGACCTGCTGACCGAGACGATGACTGTGGAACCGCTCTATCCGATCATTCATATCGTAGGCGAGGATATAGAGATCGCCCTGACGCATACCGACCAGACGGGCGAGGAGTACCACTCCTTCGTCAACGGTCAGCACACCATCCAGGGCGGTACGCACCAAGCCGCTTACCGCGAGGCGATAGGGCGAACGATTAAGGAGTTCTACGGCAAGAACCAGGAACTCTCCGACATCCGCAACGGTATAGTCGGCGCGATAGCCATCAACGTCGAGGAACCGGTGTTCGAGAGCCAGACGAAAGTGAAGTTAGGCTCGAAAGACATGAGTCCGACGGGCGGCGTGTCGGTCAACAAGTTCGTCAACGACTTCGTGGGTCTGCAACTCGACAACTACCTGCACAAGCACCCCGAGGTGACGGAAGTCATGCTCAAGAAGATCCAGGACTCCGAGCGCGAGCGCAAAGCCATAGCCGGTGTGACGAAAGCCGCACGCGAACGTTCGAAGAAGAACCTGCTGAACAACCCCAAGCTCCGCGACTGCCAAGTGCACTTCAACGACGCCAAACCCGTACGCTCGGCGAAGGATGCCGAGGATGATTTGCGCGACGAGACCTGCATCTTCATCACCGAGGGTCTGTCGGCTTCGGGTAGTATAACCAAGAGCCGTGACGTGCGCACACAAGCGGTGTTCTCGTTGCGAGGCAAGCCGCTGAACAGCTACGGGCTATCAAAATCCGTCGTATATGAGAACGAGGAGTTCCACTGCCTGCAATCTGCCCTGAACATCGAGGACGGTCTGGATGAGTTGCGCTACAACAAGGTCATCATCGCTACCGATGCCGATGTCGATGGAATGCATATACGGTTGCTGATGCTTACGTTCTTCCTCCAGTTCTTCCCCGATCTGGTCAAGAAGGGACACGTGTATATCTTGCAAACGCCTCTCTTCCGCGTCAAGAACAAGAAAGAGACGCGCTACTGCTACAGCGAGGAGGAACGACTGAAAGCGATAGACGAAATCAGCACGCCCGAGATCACCCGATTCAAAGGTTTGGGAGAGATCTCCCCCGACGAGTTCAAAGGGTTCATCGGCAAGGAGATACGTCTCGACCAAGTCACGCTGCGCAAGGAGGATGCCGTAGGTGAACTGCTGAACTTCTTTATGGGCAAGAACACCTCTGAGCGTCAGGACTTTATCATCAACAATTTGGTTGTGGAGGAAGACGATGTGGAGTAACGACAGCGGCTGTTGTGGAGCGCATGAGAACTGCGAGAAGGGCTTGCGGATCTTGCGCGACGAAAGCCTGTACTATAACGACGAGGAACTCGATGCGTACAAAGGTATAGCCCCCGAAGACTATACGCCCGAGCAGGCTGCGGAGATACGCGAGGTGTTTGAGACGCTCTTACCCAAGGAAGTCAGCGATTGGGTTTGCGCCATGCAGGCACGCGGCATCAATCTCCCGCCCGACGTGCGCGAAGAAGCCCTGTTGCTACTCGCGGAATAAAAGGTGCGCCAAAACGCACCTTTTATTGTGTTTCGGTTGTCTGTGTTTATGAAAATGACGGCAAAATTTGCATAAGTTAGAATTTTTTTCTAACTTTGCGTCGGAAAATTTTGTGCACAACGAATATGAAGAAGATTTTTACTTTACTTGCCGTACTGGCAATCTCGTTAACAACACGTGCCCAACTTGCGTGGGACACGGAATTCACAAAGAATGATTTCAATAATGCGCAGACCGTCATTAGCAAGTCGAGTAATGTCAGTTACTCCGACCCTGTGCTTGGCCTTGGCGGTGGTCTCTCGATAGGCAAGATCTCTATTCTATCCGTTTACGATGACGAGTGCGTGATTGCCTTGTCACAAACAGGTATAGCCGAAACATTGACGTTCAGTTGGCAGGGCGGATCGAATGGTACATTTAGTGTCTATCAGTCATCTGACCATAGCAATTGGTCTCTCGTTCTGCAGAAAGAGGGTAACACCATCTCGACGGGTACGGACGAAGAGCTGGCATTAGCCACTACGACGCGATACTTGAAGTTCGCCGCATCAGCGCACTCTGCTGTCTCTTTCCGTAAGATCAAAGTCACCGAACTTAAGCGCCTGAGTGCCGGTACCGACGAGTGGCCGTTTGGCTCCGATGCGATGGTCGATGATCCGGTTGCCTCCAAGAACGTCAACATCATGTGGACGAACATCGTTGCCAACGTCACTTCCACCGACCCGCATTTCTCGGCATCGGTTGCCACTATCGGACAAAAGAACCTCGTGGATCAGACAACCCAGATCGCAATCCGCTACTCGCACAACGAGGCAGGCAGCCATAGCGGCTATATTGTTATTGCCGGCGAAGGACGCGAGGTGCGTATAGCCGTTTCGGGTAAGACGAATAAGTACAACCAGACGCTTACTTGGTTGCAAGAGCTGGGCGAGTGCATCGCTACCGACAAGGTGACCCTTAATGCCTATACTACCTCCTCGCTGGATGTAGTATATGAATCTTCTGACCCGGGCATCGCGTACGTGGAGAACAGTGTGGTGCAGATCGTCAAGGCGGGCACAGTCACGCTCACCGCTACCCAGCCCGGTAACTACAAGTTCAACGCCGCAGAGCCCATCAGTAAGACCCTCACTATCCGCAAGGCTGATCCTGTTATTGGCGTCAGCGTGGACGATCTCACCTACGGTCAGCCGCTCAGCGAAGCGGTTATCCGCGAGACGATGAACCTCGTCGAGGGCTCGTTCTCTTGGATGGATATCGACCCGTCAACCGTTCTCGATGCCGGCGATTATGCGCTCAAGGTGCTCTTCACACCCGCTAACGAGGGCATCTATAACACCCGCGAAGTGCCCGTGGCTCTGCATGTCAACAAAGCCGTGCAGACCATCGTTTGGGATGATCAGCCGACCGAACTCAAGGTAGGCGAATCGGTGGCATCCACCGCTGTCCTCTCGTCCGGACTGCCTATCACCTACGCCTTCACCGAGTGCCTGCTCAGCATTGAGGATGGCATCATCAAGCCCGAGAACGAAGGCGAGGTAACGGTTGTGGCTTATCACCCGGGCAACAACAACTACCTGCCGACAACGGTAATCATGACGGTGTTCACTATCTCCGCCGCCGCATTGGATGATCCCACCGACGCACCGCTCACACCGCAACAACTGCGTGCCGCGCAGAAGTACATCCATGGCGGCAAGGTATATGTCAGCTTTGGCGGTCACACCTACGATGCCGACGGCAAGTTCGTTCGCTGATCCGATACACACTCACCAAAATATCAAACAGCAGTCCAAAGGGCTGCTGTTTGTTGTGTGTGCGAACTCTACGAGATTCTGTCAGACCAACTGTCAAAACGTACGCCAATATCGGTCCATTATCGGGGTTTTGTCGGTAGTAAGTCCATATTGTTACCTGTGAGAGGGGTGGATGGATTGCATGAGTTTGTCGTAGTTGGAGTTGAACGAGAAGACATCACGTAGGAAAGGGTAGTGCTCGGGGTCGGAGCAGTAAGGGTAGGCGAATTGCAAGAACGCCAGACGGCTTTCGTCGAACGAGAACACCGAAGCGAGTTGCGCCAGGTCGCGTGCGCAAAACGGCGCGAGGCAGACAGCGAGTTTGGCAACCTCGAGTTTCTTGTCGTCGAACGACATGTCCGTCATCACCTGCTGCGTCATGGCAACCTGCTCGGGAGTGGCGCAGTAAACGACCGGTTGCGGGTGATGATCATGACGGTCATGATGCGGATGGTGACCACTGCCACGAGGCGGTTGAGCGACACATATAGCTGCTGACAAACACAGCGCTATGGCGAAAAGATAACGTTTCATAAGGCAAATAACATTTTTTTTGAAATAAATGCTCAATAATTGTGCCAAAAATTTGGAAATATCATTTTTTTTTTGTATCTTTGTTGCGGATTATGTGTGCACGTATAATGCGTGCGCGAAGACAAAAGAGAATTTTAGTGAAGCAAATATATGCAGAAGATTAGAAACATTGCAATCATCGCCCACGTGGATCACGGCAAGACGACGCTCGTCGATAAGATGCTGTACACGTCGAACCTGTTCCGCGATAACCAGGACAAGGGCGAACTTATCCTCGACAACAACGATCTTGAGCGCGAGCGCGGTATAACGATCCTCGCCAAGAACGTTGCCATCGAGTACAAAGGCTACAAGATCAACATCATCGACACTCCGGGTCACGCGGATTTCGGTGGCGAGGTGGAGCGTGTGCTGAACATGGCGGACGGTGTGCTGCTGCTGGTGGATGCCTTCGAAGGGCCTATGCCGCAGACGCGCTTCGTGCTGCAGAAAGCCATCGAGTTGAACCTCAAACCGATCGTAGTGATCAACAAAGTGGATAAACTCAACTGCCGTCCGGACGAAGTGCAAGAGGCGGTGTTTGACCTGATGTGCAACCTCAACGCCTCGGAAGACCAATTGGACTTCCAAACCATCTATGGTTCGGCTAAGAACGGCTGGATGAGCCTCGATTGGAAACAACCGACGAAAGATATCACCGCGCTGATGGACGCCATCATCGAGTATATACCCGAGCCGGAAGTGCTGGAAGGTACGCCGCAGATGTTGATCACCTCGCTGGACTACAATCCGTACGTAGGACGTATAGCCGTTGGTCGCGTGCATCGCGGTGTGCTGAAAGACGGCATGGCTGTGACCCTCGCCAAGAAAGACGGCACGAAGATCCGCACGAAGATCAAGGAGCTCCACACCTTCCAAGGCATGGGACACGTGAAGACCGACGAGGTGCGCAGTGGCGATATCTGTGCGCTGATCGGCATCGACGGATTCGAGATAGGCGATACGATCTGCGACATCGAGAACCCCGAAGCACTCGACCCGATAGCCATCGATGAACCGACAATG
>CAJOFU010000052.1:0-1552 GCA_905233935.1 Paludibacteraceae bacterium | reverse complement strand
GATCAACGACTCACCTTTCTTCGGGCAAGACGGCAAGTTCGTTACCTCGCGCCACATCCAGGAGCGACTGACGAAAGAGCTGGAGAAGAACCTCGCCTTGCGCGTGGAAGCCAGCGACCGTGAGTCGGCGTGGAACGTGTTCGGTCGTGGAGTACTGCATCTCTCAGTGCTCATTGAGACCATGCGTCGCGAGGGCTACGAGTTGCAGGTAGGTCAACCGAAGGTGATCATCAAGGAGATTGACGGCGTGAAGTGTGAACCCGTAGAGCAACTGACGGTGAATACGCCTGAAGACTGCTCGGGTAAGATCATCGAGTTTGTGACGGTTCACAAGGGCGAGATGACGAAGATGGAACTCGTGAACGACCGTGTGCAGTTGGAGTTCACTATCCCGTCGCGCGGTATCATGGGTATGCGTACGTACGTGATGAACGTCAGCGCCGGTGAGGCGATCATGGCGCACCGGTTCCTTGAGTACCAGCCGTACAAGGGCGATATGCCGCATCGCGTCAACGGTTCGCTTATCGCTATGGAAGCCGGAACAGCTTCGGCTTATGCGCTGGATAAGCTCCAAGACCGCGGACGGTTCTTTATCGACCCGCAAGAAGAGGTGTATGCCGGGCAGGTCGTTGGCGAGAATGCCAAGGAAGGTGACATTGTGATCAACGTGACCAAGGCAAAGAACCTGACGAATATGCGTACCAAGTCCTCTGACGACAAAGCCGTGCTCGCTCCGCCCGTACGATTCTCGCTGGAAGAGGCGTTGGAGTACATCAAGGAGGATGAGTACGTGGAGGTAACACCGCACGCAATGCGAATCCGCAAGATTATTTTGGACGAACTGGAAAGAAAAAGAGCAAACAGATAAAATGAAAAGAAAAATAGCAATTATAGCCGGTGGTGACAGTTCGGAGCATGATGTATCGCTCCGCTCCGCTGCCAGTATAAAGGGGTGGTTAGCCCCTGAGCGTTATGACGCAGAGATCGTTGAGCTGCAAGGTGCAGACCTCAAGACGCTGAACAAGATAGCCGAGTACGATTACGCCTACGTAACCATCCACGGTACGCCTGGCGAGAACGGATTGCTGCAAGGCTTCCTCGAGATGATGCATATCCCGTACTCCTGTTGCGGCGTGCTCGCAGCAGCGATGACGTTCAACAAATACACCTGCAATCACTACCTTGCTCCGTTCGGCATCAAGATCTCGCCGTCGATACTGCTTCGTAAGGGGGCAGAGCGCCCGACAGCACAACAGATCATTGACGAAATCGGTCTGCCTTGCTTTATCAAGAGCAATGTAGGCGGCAGTTCGTTCGGTTGCACGAAGGTGAAGACCCTCGAAGAGGTTGAACCGGCTGTCGAGGCGGCTTTCCGCGAGGGCAATGAGGTGATTTGCGAGGCGCTGATGGTCGGTACGGAGATTACCTGCGGCGTGTATAAGACGAGCAAACGCAGTGTGGCGCTGCCTATCACCGAGGTGGTAACCAGCAACGAGTTCTTTGACTACGACGCGAAGTATAACGGTCAGGTTCAGGAGATCACTCCGGCACG
>CAJOFU010000051.1 GCA_905233935.1 Paludibacteraceae bacterium | reverse complement strand
ATCTGCGAGTCCCAGATAATTGTTAGCGCAGAAGTTTATTACTTCGGCAGGTTTGCCGTCAGCGGCGACTTGGATGCCTGAGGTTTGCGGGCTGACGATGATGCGCTCGCGTTTGTACAGACCGGCAGACTCGATCTGCTGTAACTCGGTCTGGAGATGGTGTTGGAAGTTGGTGTACATGGTAGGATTTATGATTTAAAATTTAAAATTTCAAATTTATGATTTTGCTAATTTGCGAATGCAAAGTTACAAAAAATAATTGAAAAATGCAAATAAATGAGCAGAAAAATGCAAATATTTGCAAAAATGAAAAAATTGTCGTAAATTTGCGCGCTTTTTCATGAAGAAGATACTATCCATATTACTTTTGCTGGTAGCGTGCGGTATTCCGTGCGTTGTTGTGGCGCAGGATGCACCCCAACGCACAAGTATATCGGGTCAAGTGGTTGACGCCGATACGGGCGAGGGTTTGCCGTTCGTGCAGATCTACTTCCTCAAGTCCACGCCGAACAAAGGAATGATCGCCTCGGAGGTGGGTACGACATCGGATATAGAAGGTAACTTCACGATCAGCAACACGGCAGGTTACAACACGCTGAACTTCCAGATGTTGGGCTTCAAGACGGAGATGCTGACGCTGAGAAAAGGGCAGAACCGCAAAGACGCGAAGGTGAAGATGACGCCGGACGTATATGGACTGCAAGACATTGTGGTGACGCCCAAGAATCGCAAGCGCGAGTACAAGCGCAAAGGCAACCCGGCGGTAGAGCTGATCAAGGAAGTGATAGCGCATAAGGATTCGTCGTGCGTGAAGACGGTGGATCAATACACGGCGAAGAGTTACTCGCGTATGTCGTTTGCGCTGGATAACATCAAGGTGAACTGGGACAAACCGTTCTGGAAGAACTTCACGTTCGTCAAGAAGTATATCGATACGACGGGCGTCTATCCGAGCGTGACAATCAGTATCCGCGAGCACCTGAACGAGGAATACTACCAGCGCAAGCCACACCGCGAGAAGAAGATTCTGCAAAAGAAACGTATCTTCGGCGTGGAAGACCTGGTGTCGGCGGGTTCGTTCCAAGAGAACATCAATGCGATCTTCAAGGACGTAGATATCAACGACAACAACATGAACCTGTTGTTCAACCGGTTTGTGTCGCCGCTGTCGTCGGCGTTAGCAGTGTCGTTCTATCAGTACTATATCATGGACACCATCATGGTGGACGGTTATCCGTGTATCGACTTGGCGTTTGTGCCGGTTAACTCCGAGAGTTACGGATTCACGGGTCACCTGTATATAGTGAACGACTCGACATTCCGCATCAAGAAATACGCGATTAACATCCCGCCGGACATCAACCTGAACTTCGTCAGCAACTTCTCGATTGAGCATTCGTACCGGCAGTTGGATAACGGCTTGTGGGCACCGGACAGGACAACGACGTACGCGAAGTTCTACGTGATGAACAACAAACGCGGTATACTGGCTCGCCAGACGAAGATCTACACCGGTTGGGATATGGAAACGCCTATTCCGAAAGAGGTGTTCTCAGCCTTTACCCCCAACGAAGTAGAGCAGACCAACGACTCGATGGCGCAACGCTTCGGTGCAGCAGCATGGGACACCTTGCGCCCCGAACCGCTGACGTGGTACGAGAACTCGGTTTATGACTTGGTTCGGGAGGTGACATCGCAACCTGCATTGGCTACGGCTATCGCTACGGTGAATGCCGTGACCACGGAGTTCATAGCCACCACTCCGGCAAGGGATATAGACGAGAGCAAGTTCGATATAGGTCCGATCTATCAGTTTGTGAGCTGGAACATGCTGGAGGGTGTGCGTCTGCGTTTCGGCGGCACATCCACCGCCCGACTGCACGATCAGGTATATTTCCGCGGGTATGCAGCGTTCGGCACAACAGACCTGCGACCGAAGTACAACGGCACATTCATCTACACGTTTGACAAGCACAAGAACCAGCCGTACGACGGACTAAGGCATCACTTGCAGTTGTCGGCGCAATATGACGTAGAGGAACCCGGACAATTGACCGATGTGATCCGCCGTGACCATATACTGATGTCTATCCCGACGAGCAAACCTACGATGGGGTACTATCAGTACGTATTCCACGCCAAGGCGGAGTACATGAAGGAGTGGCGCAACAACCTGACGCTGCGCACGACGTTCGACTTTATGAACAACGAAGCCGCCGGAGTGCTGCGTTACGACCGCGTGAACTGGACGCAGAATGCCGACGAAACGTGGACGAAGAGTTTCAATACGATTAGTTCGTACCGCGACTATGAGGCGATGTTCGAGCTGAAGTATTCGCCGGGAACACGTGTGTTCATCGATCGAATGGGGGTACAAAGTCCGTTTGCGCTTGACAAGGATGCCCCGACGATCATGTTGACGCACTATGTCGGATACCTTGACGACAGGCATAACGGCGGCGACGGATTTATCTACAACCGTACGGAGTTCCTGTTCGACAAGCGGTTCTGGTTCTCGGCGTTCGGTCACCTTGACCTGCGTGTGCAGACCGGTATGATCTGGCAGAAAGTGCCGTTCACCAAGCTGCATATACCGCAGACGAGCACGAGTATTTTCCTCGCGCAGCGTGCGTTCAACCTGATGAAGCCGATGGAGTTCCTGATGGACGAATATGTTTCGCTGTACGCCACGTATTACTTCAAGGGCTGGATACTGAACCGCATACCGGGCATCAACAAGCTCAAGCTCCGCGGCGTAGTCAGCTTCTCGGGTATATATGGAGGTCTAACGAAGAAGAACAACCCGTATCTGGAAACGAGTACAGGATTGTACGAGTTCCCGCAGAGCGCGACGTTCGACGGCAACGGCTTTTGGACGGATGGCAGAACAAGTTCGCCTATCGGCAAGTTGCCGTACATGGAAATTACGGCAGGTTTTGAGAATATATTGAAGTTCATTCGTATTGACTACGTGCGCCGTATCTCATACAACGACTACGAGTTGCCGTACAAAGTGCCGCAACTGGATGCGGCAGGCAATGCGGTGCTCGACGAGAACGGTGAGCCGGTGATGATCAATGCGCGCCGACGCATCCCGGCGTGGGGACGTAACGGCGTAAAAATAACCTTTAGAATTGCACTATGATGAAGCGTTTGTTTATTCTGTTGGCACTATGCGTGAGTGTGGCTGTAGCCGCACAAGAGTCGCGTATGGATAGTAAGTTGCAATTGTCACTTGATGAGACGAAGTTGCGGCTGGAGGAGTTCAATACCGAGCGACTGCTGGATTCGCTGGATCAGGAGAAGTTGCCGAAGCTGGTGTCCGGCGGTTTGCTGATCGGTACTAACACGAGTAACTTCATCATCACGCGCGATCATCACATGATGAGCTCGTACATGCGTGTGGGCGGCGAGTTTGGCGGATTCCTGGATTTCCGCATCACCAAGCATTTCGCTATCCAGCCGCAGGTGATCTTCACCGCGCATCAGAACCAATTCGGGGCAGCCGACTCCACGAACCACTTGTGGTCGTTTGGCGTGGATATACCTATCTTCTTCTTAGGTCGCTACGGGAATATGGAGAAAGGTTATGTGCAGTTTGGCGGCGGATTGTTTACGCACTTTACGTTCGCCTCGAATATAGCAGGCAAGTACAAAAATGTGGATGAGGCAACCGAACCGAGTAAAAAACCTACACTGACCGAAGTCACCGACCCGCAGCCGTACGACTACAGCCGTCTGTATGAATTGCATAACAACCATTTCGGCGTGTGTCTGATGGTGGGTTATGAGTTTAAATTCGGTATGCAGATCAATGCACAGTACAAATTCAGCATCTCCGACATAGCCGGATTCTACAAGGAGAAGAAAGGTGATAAAGTCGCTGACGCACTCATCTATCCGCAATCAGTCAGCCTGAACATCGGCTACCGTTGGAAGTAGTTATTGCGGAGCAGACGGTCGGACAACGGGTACGCTTCATCCTCGAGGATGGAGCGTTTTTGTGTGCTGTCGAGCAGGTTGATGCCGAAGCCCTGCCAGCGGTAATCCTGTGCACCGATGAGCGTGCGGTAGGTGGGATAGATATCCACCTGATAGGCATCCGCCGTGTAACGGGGATTGCCTGAGATGCGCGGTGAGTAGATGATCAGCGGCAAGCAGTCGTCTTCGGGTGTGAGACTGCTGATCCACGCGAGTGAAGGGTCGGAGCTCTTCTTTGCCCAACGGGCAGCATAACGCTGCATTTGTTGGCGCTTCTCGTAGTGCAGAATACGGTGGTCGCCGGTGAAGACGATCGTGTAGTTCTGCAGCACACTGTCGGACTCGATCTTGCGGATGAAGTAACCCAAACCCTCGTCGAGCGAGTTGAATCCGCGGATGAAGTTGTACATCACCCAAGGCATCGACTTGGGCAGCGCGAGGCGGGAATACTTCTCATTGACGAACGGCGCGTGGGTGGATTGTGTGATGCACTGGATATAGCGGAAGCCTTCATCGACAAGGCTGTCGAGTTTGCAGAACAGGATCGTATCGACATCGCAGTAACAGATCGTTGAGTCGTAGCCGTATGCGGGCGACATGGCAGTTTGGTTCCAGACGCAGGTGTCGTGCGGCAGCAGACAGATTGCGTTCGTGCTATCCGGCGCGAGGTGCATGATGGCGGGGTAGGTGTTGCCGGCATAGTGCAGACATGTGCCGCCGGCAGTGATAGGCAGCAGACCGGTATTGACCAACATCTGCCCGTCAGCAGAAGGCGCACCGACGATTTGTGTGTGAATACGGTTGGCGTAGAACACGTGATCGTTTTGCGTCAA
This sequence comes from Paludibacteraceae bacterium, assembly GCA_905233935.1. Taxonomy (GTDB): domain Bacteria; phylum Bacteroidota; class Bacteroidia; order Bacteroidales; family Paludibacteraceae; genus Colicola. Next base: position 8,028 of record CAJOFU010000051.1, on the reverse strand, counting down.
GCGGTAGAGGTTAGGCATGATCTCCGGCGTGAGTACCCAGTTCTCGAGGCTCTCAAGCAAAACAATGATCAGCGGGGAGTCGAGCGTGGCGGTGTCTGCGCCGTTGTCGAGCGTCTGCATGCGCAGGTAATCGGCATCGGTCATCGGGCGAACAGGCTGGATGCCATTGATCATGAGCCGGTAATCCGCCAGGATATAGTACGGCGCATAGAGCACAGAGGTGTTGGCGACGGTCTTGGGGAAGTTCTGACCGTACACATGCTGCGTGCGTTCGACAGCTAAAGGTAACGCACCAAGAATGAAGACCGCCAGCCAGGCTTGCCAACTGCGGTCGGAGCGTTTGGTGAAGAGGAAGATAAGACTGAACAAGGCTGTCAGACCATAGAACATGAGGTCGATGCCCCATTCGATATAGATGAGCACCGACCAGAAGTAACCGTGCAGGTTTCCGGACATGTTGAATGCCTCGCCATCGAGCAGAATATGGTTGTTGCGCATGTAGATGAGGTTGGCAATCAACCATGTGTCAATCACTACAGAAAGCAGAATAAGCCAGCGTTTGTCGCGCAATAGGAACGTGAACGAGGCAAACAGCATAGCTGCCGCCATTTTGCACAGTACACCCGTGAACGTAGGCTCAAACGACCACTCGCGAAATGCAAAATGGTCGAAAATCAGCGTCTTGCCGAACACCAGCAGGGTCAGCAGACCGAACACAACCCAATTCGTGCGATTGCCCACTTGGAGCCACAAACGAAGATTCTGTATCTGTTGTTTCATTGTTATACCTTTGCAATAAAGTAACAACCGAGCATAACCATCACCACTCCGATCCACTGGAGATAGCCGACCTGCTCATGGAAAATAAACAATCCCGACAACATGCCGAAGATAAATCCCAAACTGGTGAGCGGATAGATCTGCGAGAACGGATATTTGTCGAGCAGCCACAACCAGAACAGGTTAGCGGCAATAAGCAGCACAACAGCCACCATCAGCCAGACGTTGAGGATAACTTCGTGCCAGATATAAGTCCATGACCACTCCCACGCGGGCATATCGCGCATGCCGAGTTTAAGTGCTACCTGTCCGAGAACCAGCATGGCTGTCTGGAGTAGCATCCAAAGAATCATCGTAATCATTTGCCGTGTTTGAGTTTATAGGATTGTTGTATATCGCGGTAGCGCAGAATCACTTCGTCCATCACATTCTCCCACGAACGTGCGATGGTGTTTGATGCGTTGTTGCCGACGCTGGAGAGCACATCGTGGTGCTCGAGCAGGTAACTGATCCGGTCAGCGTACGCCTGCACGTCGTTGGGCGTGAGGAATCCGTTGATGTCCGGCTTGATCACCTCGGCAGCTGTGGACTCGGCAAGCATCAGTGCGGGTGTGTGCATGGCTGCTGCTTCGCGCACCACAAGCGGGGCGTTGTCGTAGAGCGAGGGGAACAAGAATAGGTCGGCTGCTGCGTCAATGCGTTTCAGACGCTCGCGGTCGTGGATATTGCCGAGCAGGGTTACCTTGTGCGACAGACCGAGTTGCTTGATCTTGACGCGGATGTCGTGAACGGCGTAACCTGTGCCAACCATAAAGAACTGGAAGGGTTTGTCCTTGATGCGCTCCAAGGCTTCGAGGATGAAGCCGATGTTCTTTTCCCAGATATGCTGCCCGACAAACAGCAGCATCGTTTCCTCCGGCAGCAGACCCAACTCGGCGCGCATCTCTTGACGCATGGCTTCGATGACGTCGACAGGTGAACAGAAATCGTTGCCGTTCTCTACGACCGTGACGTTGCCTTTGTAGCCGTACTCACGCAGGGTAGGCTCGACGGCAGCTTGGGGAATCCACACTTCGTCAGCCGACTCAAAGAAACGAATAATTGTCTTGACCATCCAATCCACGACTTTCTTGTTTGGCACGTTGTGCTCGAAGTCCTGACGGTATTTGCTGTGGAAAGTGGCTACCATCGGAACGCCCTGTTTCTGCGCCGCCGCATAAGCCAAATCGCCGGTGATGAACGGACAATGCGCATGAACCAGCTCAAACTCCATCTTGTCCCATTGACGCAGGAAAGACGGGCTAATATACGGCAAACCGTAACGGTAGGGGTGACGGAAGGGTATAGGCACAGACGAATAGCGGTAGATGGGGTACTCCGCCGCCTTAATCACTTCCTTGGATTTGGGAGCGTAGGGCGTAATCACCGAAACGTCTTGACCTTTCTTGGTGAGCCAATATGCGTAGTTTTGCACTGTTAGCGCAACTCCGTCCAGCACGGGAGGGAAGTTGTCGTTGTATAGACCTATCATGGTGTGTTTTTCGTATTGTTATATTCGTTCAAGGGTATTAACGGGAATCCAGCCGTTGTAGTTGCCGACCTCGATGTTTGCGTAGCCGCCAAGCACCTCGTGGATGGTGACTTTCGTCCCCTCATGCAGGGTGAAGAGCTCTGTTCCGGAGCGATCCGGCGAGGCTTTGGCGTTGACGATGCCGCGGGTGATGATGGCTTCGGCACGCACGTTGTCGCGGTGATTAAGCGACGCGGCATTGGCAAAACCTATCACCGAACAGATAATGAAGATAATGCTTAGGTAGAATCCTGCTTTGCGTACACCGATGGAGTGTGAGAAGGCAAACAGCAGCAAGCAGATCAGCGTGAGGCTGAACAGGATGATTGAGCTCCACATCCAGATTCTAAGGGGCAACATGTTCCTGAGGGTAGTGACCCACTCGCGGAGGAAGAACACCTGCGTGTCGGCAATGTTGTCGATGATCTGCGTTTGTGCAAATTCGAGGTTATACTTCGCGTTCTTGTCGGTCGGCTTGAGGCGCAGACAACGCTCGTAGGCAAGGATAGCTTGCGATAGTTCTCCCTGCTTGAAGTGGGCGTTACCTAAATTATAATACACAGGCGCGTACGCACGGGTAATGACCGGTGCAGCGTCAATGATCGCGCTGTAGTCAGCCGCCGCCTCGGCGTAGTTACCATCCGTATAAGCCTGGTTGGCGCGAGTCCACAACTCTGCCGGCGATTGTGCAATACTCATAACGGATATGAGTAATGCAACATATATGGTTGTTAATCTTTTCATAACTTGCAATCCTCCAAATCGTTGATAAGTTGTTCGGTTTGAGCGTACAATTCGTCAGGCTTGATGCCCATTGCCGGTGCGTAGCGTGCGAACGCTGCGTCGGAGAGCACGCGGTTGGTGCGCTCGATGAGTTGGTCGTCGATGGATTTTCCGCGCAGGGTAGAGGTGATCGTTTCCTTGTTCAGGTCGGCTGTCGGGATGGACAGACGGTCGCTCAGATACTGCAGCGAGGCACGCTCAATCTCCTCAAAGAACTTCTCTTTGCTTTGTTCGGCGAGGAGTTTCTTGGCGGTCTTCAGGCGTTTGCGGGCTACGCTGTTTGCCTGGCGTTTACGAACACCGATGATGTCGGCATTCTCGCGGATACGTTTGCGGAAGATAACGAACAGTCCTAATGCCAGCGCAAGCGGGCAGCCGTACAAGGCAATCATTTGCCATGAACCGAACGGCACGCGCAGCACTTCATTCTCGCCTGCGGGTACGAAGTTCGCAGCAGAGATGTAACGGATATCGGAGCCTAATTCGCGAATGTCTTCCTTGTTGACATAGCTAACTCCGGCAGGCTGTGCGCTTGCGCCCTGATCGCCTGCTCCGCGGGCAATGTGCAATGTGTATTCCGGTGTAGAGAGCACTTCGTATTTGCCTTTCTCGGTGTCAAAGTAACCGAATTGTACGGCAGGCAAGGTATATTCGCCTGCGGCACGCGGTATAGCGAGGTACTCGATGGTGCGTGTGCCTGACATGCCGCCCGTGGAGGTTTTGAAGTTGTTCGTAACCTTCGGGTCGTATTGCTCAAAGCCTTCAGGCCACTCGACGCCGGGAGTCTTCAGCAGTTTCATGTTACCTGCGCCACGGATGGTCAGCGTGAGGGTGATGGCTTCGTTTGCCTTGACGTCGGTGTTCGAGAGTTTGGCGTCCATCGTGAACTTGCCTACGCCGCCGGCGTACGAAGCAGGTTTGCCTGCGGGCAGTGGTGTAACATGGATCGTTGCACCCGGTGCACGCAGTGTGCGGGTGGCGGTAGTGTAAGAGTTAAAGAAGTCATCGAAGATGCTGCGCGAACGCGCCTGATTTGGTACGAGTAGTACGGCTTCGAAGGATGCAGGCTCAATCTGTATATCGCCGGATTTCTGCGGATACAAGAGAGTGGAGTAGATCGTAGCCGTCTGGTAGTTGCGACCGTTGTAGTTCTCCAGTTCGAGTTGAACATCGCTCAGGTCAATCTTCTGTTGCAAGAACGAGGTGAAGTCCGGCAGCGTGGTGTTGTTGGTGAACTGCTTGAGATCCACGCCTGCGACATAGACTTTGTAGGACAAGAGCACGGCTTCCTGTTCATAGACCTTTGTCTTGCTGACGAGTGTGCGCACGAAGATATTACCTTGCTCCGAACCGCTTTGCGCAGACTGACCGTTGCCGCTGTTTGACCGCTGCGCTGTTTGACCGGCTGCGCCTGTTTGAGCGCTGCCGCTGTTAGACTGCTGCGGTTGGTCTTCGGGAAGGACGGTGATCTTCACACCGTTGGAGGTATAGAGTTCTCCGCCGATGTTAATGGTTGCCGGAGGCAGAGTGAATGTACCATCCTTCTGCGCCATCAGGGTGTAAGTGAACGTCATCTGGAACGATGAGGTGCGTTTGCCGTTGACAAACGAGGTCGATGACGACTGCGAGGTGTACGGACCGGCAATGTAGTCAAAATCCGTGAACTCCGGTGCACGCAGGTCTTTGCCTCGCTGGTTGACTGTATAGCTGAGTTGGAAAGGTCTGCCGACAATCACCTGTGCCGGTGCTTGTGCACGGAATTGTACATCTTCTGCACGCAGTATGCCTACGCCCAATATTGGGAGCAGGCACACTATTGTCATTATGTGAATAAGTCTATTCATGAGGTTATCATATAGTGTTCTTAGGGTTGACTGTCGGTTGACTGTCGGTTGACCGTCGGTGCGGTAGTGACGCGATAGTTCCAAGCGGCGTTTCTTGCCTTGCGGTTTTTGGGCTTTCTCTTGGGTTTCCTGTTCGTCTTGCTCCAGGGCTTGGAGGATCTGCTCGGCAGTCTCTTTGTCCATATTGTCCTGATCCTGTTGCTCCTGTTGCTGAGCTTGCTGCTGTTGCTGTTCTTGCTCTTGCTGCTGTTGTTCTTGTTGTTGCTGCTCTTGCTGTTGCTCCTGTTGCTGCTGATCTTGTTGTTGCTGCTGGTTCTGCTGTTGTTGTTCTTGCTGTTGTTTCATCTGCATGGCTTTCACCAGATTGTAGCGCGTGTCATGATTCTTTGGCCGCAACTTGAGCGACTGTTTGTACGCTTCAATCGCTTTGTCGAACTGCCCTTGACCGTAGTAAGCGTTGCCGAGGTTGTGGTAGTTGTCGGCAGCCAGTTCATGGTCTTTCTCGGGATCAATGAGTTTGGTTGTTTGCTCAAACGCTTCGGCGGCTTCCTGGTATTTCTGCTCCTTGAAGTATGCGCAGCCCATGTTGTAGTTCGCCGTAGCAGACTTATCGTTTTTCTCCAAGGCACGTTTGTAGTGCAGTTCGGCATCAACGTAGTTGGAGTCGTTGTATTGGCGATTGCCCTTACGGATATCCGGCGCTTCTTTCTGTGCGAAGGTCGGCAGCGAGAACAGTAGGAGCAATGCCACTGTTGCCGGCGTGCGGAAGATGTTCCAGCGGGCTGCAACTTTGTTCTTGCGCGGGAAGATGAAGCACTCGATCACCAATATCAGCAACGCAAGGATAGCGAAGGACTGATATTGCTCGTTGTAGTCGGTGAAGGTGGTTGTTTCGATCTCTTGCTTGGCAAGTTTGTCGAGTTCCTGTTCGAGAGCACGGTAAGCTGTGTTTGTGTTATCGCAACGGACATAGAAGCCTTTGCCTGCTTGAGCGACTTCGCGGCACATGTCTTCGTTGAGGTGAGTTATGACCACATTGCCCTGGCGGTCTTTGCGGAACTCGCCTGTGCCGGCAATAGGGATAGGACTGCCTTCGGGTTTGCCGATGCCGATGACATATACGTGCATACCGAGTTCGGCAGCTTTCTGTGCGGCTTCTGTTGCACCTTTCTCGTGGTTCTCGCCGTCAGTGATAAGGATGATGGCACGCGAAGCCTTGGCATCCTCACCGCCAAAGCCGCGGATAGAGGTGGCAATAGCAGCGCCGATAGCTGTACCTTGCGTCTGGATGAGCGCGGGAGTGATGTGTTGCAAGAACATCTTTGCCGAGACGTAATCCGCCGTGATAGGCAGCTGGGTGTACGCCTCGCCGGCAAACACTACCAGACCGACTTTGTCGTCGGACATATTGTCGATGAGTTTCGACAACATCTGTTTGGCTCGGTCGAGACGCGAAGGCGCCACATCCTCGGCGAGCATGGAGTTGGAGATGTCGAGGGCAATCATCACCTCGATGCCCTGGCGTTTCTCTACGCGCTCTGATTTGCCGTATTGTGGACGCGCTGCGGCTACGATGAGCAGGGCGAGGGCGGTCATCAGCAGACTGAACTTCAGGTGTACACGCACCGGCTCGGCGTTTGGCATGAGCGACGATACGAGCGTCGGGTCGCCGAACTCACGTGCCTGACGGCGTTTTTTGCGCGTGAGGATAATATGTGCAACTGTCATTGCCGGAATAAGCAACAGCAGCCATAATAGTTCTATATTTGCAAATCGAAACATAAAGATATTTACAATTTGTTCATTTACAATTTACAATTTTAGTTACTGATGGTGCGCAGACCGAAGTAACGAACGAGGATTTCTGCAATCAGGAGCATCAGGGCTGCGAGCAGATAGGGCATAAAGTTCTCGATGCGTTTGCTGTACTCGCGCACACGGAGTTTGGTTTTCTCCAGTTGGTCGATCTGTTCGTAGATGTTCTTGAGAGAGTTGTTGTCCGTAGCGCGGAAGTATGCGCCGCCTGTGGTGTTGGCGATGTTCTTGAGCGTCGTCTCATCGAACTGCGAATCCATCATCATGTACTGCATTCCCATGGGCGTCTGCACCGGCACGCGGGCTTGACCGTAGGAGCCTACGCCTACTGCATAAACGCGGATTCCGAAGGTCTTGGCTATCTCGGCAGCGGTTTGCGGATCAATATCTCCGGCGTTGTTCGAGCCGTCGGTGAGTAGGATGATCACCTTTGACTTGGTCTTCGAGTCTTTCATTCGGTTCACGCAGTTCGCGAGTCCGAGTCCGATAGCTGTCCCGTCGTCAATCATGCCGAACTCCACGGCTTGGAAGAGGTTCACTAATGCGGTGTGATCCACGGTGAGCGGACATTGCGTGAAACTCTCTCCGGCAAACACCACAAGTCCGGGCAAGGATAAAGTCCGAGCCCACGTTCTTCGCGGCCTCCAGACGGTTGGGCTTGAGGTCTTCGGCAAGCATGGTGCCGGAGATGTCGAGCGCCATCATGATATCTATACCCTCGGTGGATTCCGACTGCCAGCGGTTGGTGAGTTGCGGACGCGCCAGGGCGATGCAGAGCAGGGCTATGGCGAGCACACGCAATGCGAACGGAACGTGACGTACCCAGGTAGGCAACGCGTACTTGCGCAGCGGCGAGGTGCCGGACAGACGCAGCGACGCCTCGGCGTTGTGCATCCGCCAAACGTACCAGCCGATCATCGGTATCAGCAGCAGTAGCAGAAATAAATATGCAGGTTGTGAAAACATCTATACTTACTATTTAACGTTTCGATGCAATCGAAACCATATTAACTATTTAACTCTTTAACCTCTTCTTGCTCGGCGGGTGCGGGTTTGGTTTCGTTGACAAACTCGTAGGCGATGTGCAGGGCTTGCTCGTTTTCGTCGGGCGTAGCCTGCCATTTGGCGAACTTCACGAGGTCAGCCAGACGGAGAACTTTGCTCAGCGAGGTGTGCAGTTCGCGCTGCTCGCTTAGAATAGGCTTCATCGCTTGCAGGGTTTCGTCTGAGGTCTTT
>CAJOFU010000050.1 GCA_905233935.1 Paludibacteraceae bacterium | reverse complement strand
CTCCGTCGCTCTACACCGTCAGCGAGACGGGTATGTACGAGGCGGTGAGTGCTATTCCCGAGATAGAAGGAACGGTGGTCGGTTTTCATGCCGGCGAGGATGCAATATGCACACTCTCGTTCGATTACGACGGCTACGAGACGCTCTACCTCAACGACCTGCTGGAGCAACAGTCCACGCTGATTAACGGACAGAACACGTATATGTTCTTTACCGCCGGTGACAAGGATGCTACCCGCTTCGTGATCAGCACTACGCCGATCAGCCACGTGGCTACAGCGGTTGATGATAGTCAAAAGTCGATAGTCGAAAGTCGAAAGATGATAATTAACAACCGATTCTATGTCATCCACGGCGGACAGATGTATAATGCTGAAGGCGTAATGATCCGATAAGATAAACCTAAGCCCAAAAGAGGCAATCATAGATAACAAAAACGGTCTTCACAGCCGTTTTTGTTGTTTTTATGCATTTATGTGCCGGAAAATTTGCATTATTCATTTTTTTTTCGTACCTTTGCACGAAAATCAAAAATCATATCAATCTATATGAAAGCCAACTATCTGACTATTGCAAGCATTGCCCTGATGATGGCGGGGATGCTGATACTGAGCAGCTGCGAAAAGGAGCCGGTAATCCCCGAAGATCTGACATCATTCAGCGGCACTTGGGGTGTATCCGACAGCAAAAATCCCTCGGCAACCGGTCAGTACAGCGAATATATCCGTTTTGTAGAAGACAATGGATTTGAATATTTCGCCATGGCTGATCCGGCATACGCCTACTACCGCGGCGGGCATGTGATCAACGGCAAGACGGTGAGCCTTATCTATAAAGGTATGCGCGAGTTTGTTGTAGCGGATGGGATTGCTCGTTACACGCAGGATTATTTCGATCCGGAGAGTACCGACATGAGCAAACTCACTATCGTGGAGTTAGGCACAGACCGGATGATCATGAAAGGCAGTTCGGGCAAGTACTACTTCCATCGGGTTGCCGAACTCAAAGGATGGAACACGGAGTTCTCTGCGACGGAAGTTCCTATTACAGAGGATAACCTAACTGCCACGTGGGATCAGTTGGACTTCTACATCAATTCCCAAACCGGTACGTCGTGGTGGTACTTCTACGAGCCGGACAAGAACGGCATCACCCTGCTCCCCGACAGCATCGTAGGCGAATGCCCGTTCTGGCGAAATCGTGTACTGGAGAATCAGGTTAATGCCAACATCCTCAAAGAAACCGAGCTGATTGACGTTGATCCGGTGGACTGCGCGTGGGGGCTGAGCGGCGATGCGGTGACGCTGACCTGCGCGAAGTATATTGCCTACACGCCTGACGACAACGACACCCCGACCGCAGTACACGAAGTAACGCCCGAAGAACCGATCGCTATCCCGTTTATCGTTCAAGTGCTGACGAAGGATTACCTGATCCTCTACAACACCCAGACGCAAGTCTTCCACGCCTTTCACAAGTCAGAATTCAGAAGTCAGAATTCAGTATTCAGAAACATGAAATCAGAAATTAGATATGAGAAGCCTTACATTCCACAACCTTGGACAAGTACTGCCCTTGATGGGCTGCATCTTGTTCCTATCCGTTAGACTATCTGCTATTCCGGCATATCCCGGATGGCAAGAGTGTACACTCAGCGACGGCACAACAGTCAGTCTCAGGCTGACGGGTGACGAGTTCTACCATTATTGGGAGACCCCGGAGGGCATGATTGCCCGCGAACAGCCGGACGGCACGTTCGTGCTTACTAACGAGGCTATCCCCACGCCGCAGCAAGTGTCCGAGCGTCGCCATGCATCGGCTCTGCACCCGAAAAACGCACCCAAAGCCATCGGCGACAGGAACTTTGCCCCGCGAGGGTTGGCTATTCTTGTGCAGTTTCAGGGTACAAGTTTCTACTCGGCAAACGACTCCCTTGCTTTCTATAACCTGCTCAACAAAGAGGGCTACAATTACGGTAATGCGACAGGCTCGGCGGCGGATTACTTCAAGGCGCAGTCCAACGGACAGTACGAACCGGTTTTTGACGTCTATGGTCCTGTCACGCTGCCGCACAATCGCAAGTATTACGGCGAGCAAGGCAAATTGCATGAGGACGACCAGGAAGAAGCAAACGACATGTACCTTGCTGACTTTGTGATTGATGCTGTGTTAGCTGCCAAAGAGAGAGGTTGCGATTTCAGCCGATATGACAGTGACAACGACGGCATGGTGGATATCGTGTATTTCTTCTACGCCGGCAAGGGACAAGCTTCCGGCGGTTCGTCGGAAACCATCTGGCCACATAGTTCAAATCTGTTTTCCATACTCTATTACGGTTACACGCACGGAACAAGCGAGTACTACGTCAATAGCTATTACGACTTCAACATACCCGTTCTGGACGGCAAGTACATCAACAACTACGCCTGTTCCAACGAGTTGCAATACAACAACAACCGCGCAGGTATAGGCGCATTCTGCCACGAGTTCAGCCATGTGTTGGGTTTGCCGGATTACTACGACACCCAGTACGGCGAGAACAACGACAACCACGTCACGCCCGGCACATGGAGTCTGATGGATGTCGGTTCTTACAACAACGACGAGAAGACGCCGCCTAACTACTCCATATATGACAAGTTCTATATGGGCTGGACGAAACCCGCGCTTCTCGCCAAGGACGCACAACTGGAAGTCACCCTCACCACCGACTATAATGATGGCTATCAAATAACAGGCAGCAAGTATGCTTATAACTATGATATGAGCAGTACGGTCTATTACATCGAGAACCGGCAGAGGAAAGGTTGGGATCTGTACCTGCCCGGACACGGGATGGTCGTCTGGCAGGTCAAATACGATGACAACAGCTGGCACTCCAACACGCTGAATACCACATCCGGCAATCCGCGGTACACGCTTATATCCGCCGGAGGTGGCACAACGATAGGCGATGTGTATAGCAACAGCGGCGCACTCATCCACTCCGGCGCAACCGATCCGTTCCCGGGCACCGAAAACGTCAGCACATTCACTCCGTTTGACAAGTGCAAATTGACACAAATAAAAGAAACAGAAAGTGGTATAACATTCTTGTTCAATGAATATGTCCCGCCCACTGAGTTCTCCGATACGCTTACGTGCAGCCAGGCTGCTGCTTTTGCCGGCACATTGGAGGACAACACTCCGGCATCCGAAGAAAAGACCGTCATCGGCTGGGTGACACAGATGCTGTACAATGGCGTATCAAACGGTCAACAACGGTTCTGGATGGCAGATACGCCCGACGGAGGACAAGTGTTCCAATGCTATTGGGGCAAAGTGACAGACCAAGTAACTATTGGCGACAAGGTTGAACTGACAGGACATATCATGCAGCACAACAATATCCCGCAGATACGTTACGGCACGGTCAACAAACTGACCGGCACAGGTTCGGCGGACATTCTCGTGCATAGCGGCACGATTGATCCCGACGCACCGTACGAGGTTTATACCTTGCAGGGAACGAAGGTCGGCACAAGCACCATTCATCTGCAACCCGGCGCATATATCATCCGCCAAGGCAGTCAAACGGTTAAGATCATCCGCTAACCACCATGCGTTTTCGCCCCGACGTATATCTTTCACGCCTCCGGGAGTACAGACCGTACTACCGGAGGAATCTTGCTGTGGCGTTTCCCGTGATGCTCACGCAACTCGGGGCGGCACTCGTAGGGCTGATTGACACGATCATGGTCGGGCACTACGCCACGACCGATCTGGCGGCAGTGAGTTTCGCCAACGGCGTGTTTTTTACGTTCATGGTGTTTGCCATGGGCGCTGTGATGGCTGTCACGCCGCTGGTCGGACATGCTTACGTGCAAAAGAACGACGAACGGGTAGCATCGCTGCTGCTCAACGGACTGTGGTTCACGCTGCTCATTGGCGGCGCTGTATGTGCCGTGTTGGCGTGGTGCGTACCGATGATGGACGATATGGGGCAAGACCCTGCGGTGGTCGAGGCGGCAAGACCGTATCTGGTGATGCGTATCATAGGAATGATTCCGTTCCTGTTGTTCTGCCTCGAGAAGCAGTTTATGGAAGGCTTGGGTAACACCGTTGTCGCGATGATTGTCACCACGGGCATCAACATACTGAATATCCTGCTGAACTGGGTGTTTATCTTCGGCCATTGGGGCTGCGAGCCGATGGGCGCTGCCGGAGCAGGATTGGCGACAATGATTGCGTGGATATTACTGCCTATAGTGTTCCTCGCGGCAATACTGTGTCGCCAATCTTGGCGGCGATATTTCAGCCTCTGTTCGCGCAAGCTCACCAGCCGTGCTACGATAAGCGAGCTGCTGCGCACAGGCGCACCCATCGGCATGCAGACCACCATGGAAACCGTGCTGTTCACCCTGTCGTTTATCATGGTCGGTTGGATCAGCAAGGAGGCACTTGCCGCCCACCAAGTGACAAACCAAGTGGCGGATTTCGCCTTCATGCTCTCGCTGGGCATCAGTTCGGCTACTACGATCCGCGTGTCGCATCAATACGGCTTGGGCGACATCCGCGCCACACGCATGGCTGCCAATGCCAGTGTGCATCTCATCCTGATGATGAACACCATCGGCGCAGTGCTGATGATAGGCTTGCGTCACTACTTGCCCTACCTCTTCACCGAGGACGAGGCAGTCGTGTCGCTTGCTTCGCAACTGCTGATCTTCGCCGGCATGCTCCAGTACGCTGACGGTCTGCAATGCGTCGGCGCAGGTATGCTCCGCGGTGTGACCGACGTGCGTGTACCGATGTGGATCACCGTCATCACCTACGTCATCATCGCCCTGCCGCTCGGCTACGTGCTGATGTTCCCCGCGGGGCTGGGCGCAGTGGGTATGTGGATGAGCTTTGTCGTCGCATTGACCATAGCAGCCATAGCATTCCACCTGCGCTTCCGGTGGCTGTTTAGAAAAAAATCATAAAAAGTTGCGCCAAAATTTGCAAATGTCAAAACTTTTTTGTAACTTTGCAGTCGCGTTCGATATATCGATAATCGATATACCGATATTTCGAAAGGATTCAACTAAAACACATGATTTACTCGAAAGAAGTACAAGAAATGTGCGTAGTAGCCAAAGGTCCGAAGCACGGTCCCGCTCCTATCCCCGAAGAGGGTAAGTGGGTGAAGGCTACCGAGATCAAGGACATCTCGGGAATGACGCACGGAATCGGCTGGTGCGCACCCCAACAGGGTACTTGCAAGCTCAGCTTGAACGTAAAAGACGGCGTTATCGAAGAGGCGCTGGTTGAGACTATCGGTTGCTCGGGTATGACCCACTCCGCTGCAATGGCTGCAGAGATTCTGCCGGGCAAGACTATCCTTGAGGCGCTGAACACCGACCTCGTTTGCGACGCTATCAACACCGCTATGCGCGAGCTGTTCCTGCAGATCGTTTATGGCCGTACTCAGTCTGCTTTCTCTGAGGGCGGTCTGACCATCGGCGCAGGTCTGGAGGACCTCGGCAAGGGCTTGGTATCGCAGTGCGGTACGCTCTACTCGACGAAGGCCAAAGGCGTTCGTTATCTGCAACTCACCGAAGGCTACATCACCAAGGAGTTCCTTGACGAGGACAACGAGGTTTGCGGCTACGAGTACGTACACATGGGCAAGTTCATGGATGCCATCAAGAAAGGCGTTGATGCTAATGAGGCACTCAAGAGTGTGACCGGCACTTACGGCCGCACAACCAAAGAGCAAGGCGCTGTTAAATCTATTGACCCACGTAAAAACTAAGGAGGAGAGACTATGATTCGTGAAGTAAAATTTGAGTCGCAAGACCGCCGCGAGAAACAGATTCTCGCCGCTCTGAACGCTAACGGTATAGCATCCATCGAGGAGGCTAACCAGATTTGCGAGCAATATGGCCTCGATCCTTATCTGACCTGCGAGGAGACCCAGCGTATCTGCTTTGAGAACGCCAAGTGGGCTTACGTGGTAGGTACGGCTATCGCCCTGAAGAAAGGCTGCAAGAACGCTGCTGACGCTGCCGAGGCTATCGGTATCGGTTTGCAGGCATTCTGCATCCCTGGTTCTGTAGCTGACGACCGTAAGGTAGGTATAGGTCACGGTAACCTGGCAGCCCGTCTGCTCCGCGAGGAGACACAGTGCTTTGCTTTCCTCGCTGGGCACGAGTCCTTCGCTGCTGCAGAGGGCGCTATCAAGATCGCAGAGATGGCTAACAAGGTAAGAAAGAACCCTCTTCGCTGCATCCTTAACGGTCTGGGCAAGGACGCTGCTATGATCATCAGCCGTATCAACGGATTCACCTACGTACAGACCGAGTTCGACTATTTCACGGGCGAACTGAAGATCGTTCGTAAGAAAGCGTACAGCGACGGTCCGCGTGCAAAGGTTAACTGCTACGGCGCTGACGACGTTCGTGAGGGCGTAGCTATCCTATGGCACGAGAATGTGGACGTATCGATCACCGGTAACTCCACCAACCCAACCCGCTTCCAGCACCCCGTAGCCGGTACGTATAAGAAAGAGCGCGTACTCGCCGGCAAACCGTACTTCTCGGTTGCTTCCGGTGGTGGTACAGGCCGTACGCTGCACCCCGATAACATGGCAGCAGGTCCTGCATCCTACGGTATGACCGATACCCTCGGACGTATGCACAGCGACGCTCAGTTTGCAGGTTCGAGTTCCGTTCCCGCACACGTTGAGATGATGGGCTTCCTCGGCATCGGCAACAACCCGATGGTAGGTTGCACCGTCGCTTGCGCAGTGAATGTAGCACTGGCACTGAGTAAGTAAACAATGCATGCGCCAATCTTGGCGCATCATAGATTTCCCCACAGCCCACGCCCAGCGGTGTGGGCTGTGGTAACCAACGACAAAACATTTATTCACTGTATATATGTCAGAAGAAAAGAAAACTCCATCCGCCGACAAACTCAAAGCCCTACAACTGGCGATGGAAAAGATTGACAAGAACTTCGGCAAAGGCGCTATCATGAAACTCGGTGACGACCGCGTCGAGGATGTAGCCGTTATCCCTACTGGCAGTGTGACGCTTAACCTCGCACTCGGTGTAGGCGGTTACCCGCGCGGACGCGTGATCGAGATCTTCGGTCCTGAGTCCTCCGGTAAGACCACGCTGGCCATCCACGCCATGGCAGAGGTTCAACGCCAAGGCGGTATAGCTGCTATCATCGACGCCGAGCATGCTTTCGACCGTTTCTATGCCGAGAAACTCGGTGTGGATACCGACAGCCTCTTGATCGCTCAGCCCGACAGCGGCGAACAGGCCCTCGCTATTGCGGACGAACTCATCCGTTCGGCTGCCGTGGATCTGGTGGTTATCGACTCCGTGGCTGCCCTCACCCCGAAAGCCGAGATCGACGGCGAGATGGGTGACAACAAGGTAGGTCTGCAAGCCCGACTGATGAGCCAGGCGCTCCGCAAACTCACCGCCACGATCAATAAGACCCAGACCACCTGCATCTTCATCAACCAGCTACGCGAGAAGATCGGCGTGATGTTCGGTAATCCCGAGACTACCACCGGCGGTAACGCCCTGAAGTTCTACGCTTCGGTGCGCCTCGATATCCGTCGCGTCAGCCAGATCAAGGACGGCGACGAGGTGATCGGCAACCAGGTGCGCGTCAAGGTCGTTAAGAACAAAGTCGCTCCTCCGTTCAAGAAAGCCGAGTTCGACCTGATGTTCGACGAAGGTATATCCCGCAGCGGCGAGATCGTGGATCTGGGCGTAGCCAAAGGTATCCTCACCAAGTCCGGCTCGTGGTTCAGCTACAACGGACAGAAACTCGCTCAAGGTCGTGACGCCGTCAAGAAACTCCTTCGCGAGAACCCCGACCTCGCTGACGAACTTGAGGCTCAAATTATGGCATGAGCGAACTGTCGCAGAAGACATTAGTTCTATCCCCCGAACAGGCGTATCACACGGCTGAGCAGTACCGCGTCGTTAAGCGTTCCATCGACGCACGCCAGCGGCAACTGAAGGTTAACCTCACACTCCTGCTCGACGAGAACGGGCATCCTCTTCCAAAGGATGCCCCTATTCCATTATACACACCGCCCATATATCAGGATGTGCATAACGCCTCGCGCCATGTGCATATTATCGGCGCAGGTCCTGCCGGTCTGTTCGCTGCCTTGACGCTCATCGAGCATGGCATCAAACCGATCATCTACGAGCGAGGAAAGGAGGTCAGCGAGCGCAAACGCGACATCGCCCAACTCAACCGCAACGTCAGCCTCAACGCCGAGTCGAACTACTGCTTCGGCGAGGGTGGCGCGGGTACGTTCTCCGATGGCAAACTCTTCTCCCGCTCGAAGAAACGCGGAAACATGCAGCGCGTGATGGAGCTCTTCCATTACTTCGGCGCACCGGATACCGTCCTCTACGAGACCCACGCCCATATAGGCTCCGACAAACTCCCCTCGATCATCCGCGCCATGCGCGAGTGCATCATCCAGCACGGCGGCGAGATCCATTTTGACACCAAGATTGACTCGCTTTCGACTTTCGACTTTCGACTTTCGACTACGCCAATTATACTGGCAATCGGTCACTCCGCCCACGACACCTACCGCATGTTGGCGCAAGAAGGTGTCGCCCTGCAAATCAAAGGCTTCGCTATGGGCGTTCGCGTCGAACACCCTCAGTCGCTCATCAATAGTCTGATGTACTTCAAAACTCGGAATATCGAAATCTCGAAATCTCGAAATGTCGAAGAGATCCTCCGTTACGTAGGCAACGCCTCCTACAGTCTCGTTACTCAGGTTGACGGCCGTGGCGTCTATTCGTTCTGCATGTGCCCGGGCGGTCACATGGTTCCTGCCACCAGCAGCACGGATGCCTGTGTGGTCAACGGCATGTCTGCCTCCCACCGCAACTCACCCTACGCCAACTCCGGCATCGTTGTCCAGATCAACCCCGAAGACATATCAGAATTCAGAAGTCAGAATTCAGAAATCAGATGTCAGATGCCAGATGCCAGTGACGCCCTTGCGGGCTTACGCGCCCAAGAGCACGTCGAGCACCTCGCCTTTGTCCACGGCGGTGCACCGGCTATTGCCCCTGCACAACGTCTTGCGGACTTCGTTCGCGGCAAACGCTCCGCTGACCTGCCGGCGTGCAGTTATCTCCCCGGCATACGCAGCAGCGCCCTTCATGAGTGGATGCCGCCGTTCATCGCCGAGCGTCTGCGCCAGGGTTTCCGCGACTTCGACCGCAAGTACCCGGGCTTCCTCACCAACGACGCGCTTATCCTCGCTACCGAGAGCCGTTCGAGCAGCGCCGTACGTATCCCTCGCGACCCTGAGACCTTGCAATCCCTCTCCCACCCTAACCTTTACCCCTGCGGCGAAGGAGCAGGCTATGCCGGTGGCATCACCTCCTCCGCCCTCGACGGCATCAACGCCGCCCTCCGCATCGCAGCTCTGTAAGACTACTGTAATCAAAATCACGGGATATATACATAGTATATATAAGGTGCGGTGGGATACGACAATGGACCGACAACGGACCGAGAACCGACCAAAAACGGATTAACTACAGTAAGGCACGAATTGTGATAAGGAGCAAGCAATAGTTGATTTTCGCAGCCATTTAGAAAAGATATATGGTCTTATTGAAGTAGAAGGAGGAAAAACGCAAAACGGCCAACCTTATTTATATAGCCTACTCAAAGTAAAAGAGGAAAATGGCGTTGCATATCATCTGACTATGATGGTTCAAATGGATAACGATATAGTTACTATAGCATGTATAGGCTTGGAAGGTGGGGTTACTGGTCAGCGCGATGCTGTTGTCTTCGAATTGGAGAGCCGTAAAAACAATGTAAAATTGACTGAAAATGGAGTTGAAGGCTGGACGAGATATCCATATGATGAGACTATTACGGAAGGTTTCTTAATGAATCTTTCGGAGCAAATTGAGTATGATTCAATGTTCCCGACACATCCGCTTTCACTCCTTCGCGAATGCGCCCGATTCATAATTGAACACAATTAGCAGAAAAAAATGCAATAACTTTATCAGATATTTGCAAAAGTCAGAATATTTTTGTAACTTTGAACGCTGAAACGGTATGAATTTTTTTGTTGCAAATATTTTTAACTTGTGAGAGAACCATGATAAAATCAGACAACCAACCAATCGCAGACATCCTTAAAGCGATTGACCTCGGCAAAATTCAGTTGCCCGACTTCCAACGTGGATGGGTATGGGAAGACTATCGTATTCGCGCACTCATAGCCAGTATCAGCAACGGATATCCTATCGGTGCTGCGATGTTCCTGCAAACCGGTGGTAAAGATATTCATTTCAAATATCGTTTGATTGAAGGTGTTGACAAATCCAAAGAATCGGTCAATCCCGAACTACTCGTGCTCGATGGACAACAACGAAACACTTCCTTGTTCCGTGCGATGTGGTGCAAGAAACCAGTCGAGACCACCGATAATAAAAAGAAACCGATCAAACGTTTCTACTATATCGACATCCCGAAATGTCTCGATACACTGACCGATCGGGTTGATGCCATTGTCTCCGTGCCGGAAGATAAACGTATAATGGAGAACATCGGTCGAGACGTGAAGTTAGACCTTTCTACGCGCGAACTTGAGTACAAGGAACACCATTTCCCGCTTAACATTCTCTTCGATGCGCAGGAAATGATGGTATGGGCGTTTGAATATTGTGCCTACCATAACAATGCAACGCAAGAGCAATGGACAACGTTTTTCAAAGATGTCCTGATGCCTATGACCAAATACCAGATTCCTGTCATCCAAGTCGGCAACGATGTGCCCAAAGAAGCAGTTTGTCAAGTTTTTGAGAATGTCAATCAAGGTGGTGTATCTCTCACCGTCTTTGAACTTGTCACCGCAACTTTTGCCGCATCAAACTTTGAGCTCCGCAAAGATTGGGACGAGATTTGGAAAGAATTATCCAAGAACAGACAACTCTATTTCAAACATATCCAAACCTTCACCGGCACGGACTTCCTCACGGCAATCACACTCTTTGCAAGTTACGAACGATTCGTACAGGATAACACCAGAGGTGTTTCCTGCAAAAAACGTGATGTACTCCGTCTTACTTACGAGGAATATGCCCACTACCGCAACCGAATGATAGTGGGTATTCAGGAAGCAATAAAATTTCTGAAAGAGCAAAGAGTATTTACCGCTCTTGATATTCCCTATAGCAGCCAACTGATTCCTCTATCTGTCGCTTTTGCTTACGATCCGCACCTCTGGTATAGCGGTGGAAACAAGAACAAATTGGAACAATGGTACTGGTGTGGTGTATTTGGCGAACTATACGGCGGCGCCAACGAGACTCGCTATGTAAACGACATCAAAGGACTGATGGCTTGGACAAAAGATGATAACGTCCTGCCCACGACGGTTGCCGAATCCAACTTCCATGCTACCCGTCTGCAACAACTATATACCCGTAATAGCGCTGCATACAAGGGTATCATGGCACTCATTCTTAAAGAACATGCTCTCGATTTCATCAAAGGCTCGCAGATGGACTTCGCTTCCTATGTCGAAGAAGCAACCGATATTCATCATATCTTCCCGCAAAACTACTGCGAGAACATGAAATATGACAGAGCAAAATGGAACTCTGTAATTAACAAAACACCAATCTATGCGCGTACAAATCGTATCATCCAAGGTGCTGCTCCGAGTAAGTACCTCTCAAGTTTTGTACGCAATCATGATGTAAAAGAAGAGAATTTAAATACCTATTTAGCAAGTCACCAAATAGATGTTGAGGCTATTTGGAATAATGACTTTGAGACCTATTTCGAAAAACGTCGTCAAGCCTTGTTGGATCTTATCGAGAAAGCCACCAGCAAAACAATCGCTGGTCGTGATGAACAGCCAACTTCCACCGATCTCGCTCTTATTGACATAGACGAAATAAATGATGTGGAATAATAAGTCAATGACTATAAAGTCACGGAATCTGTTGTGCCTGTGTTACCCACCACAAAGCCTCCGGCAAAAAGCTACCGGCTTGCATGAGAGGGATTGAGTGGGAGAAATAATAGCATAAAAAGAAATGGAACATGATATGCCACCGAATGATATTCGGGAAAATCAACATAGAGAAACAGGAATAGTTCCTCAATGGCATTGGCAGGAACGAGGGACTGCATGGAAAGGTGTCGGCATCTATCATGTGACGTTGACTGTAACAAGCCGGGAGCCGTTATTGGGAAGGCTCGTCATTCCGGATAATGATCCGAAAAAAGCGGTTGTGGAGAGAACTGAACTGGGAAATGCGGTGGTGGATTGTATATGGAAAGTACCAAAACTTCATCCCGAGGTTCGTGTGATCAGTTTTGACCTTATGCCGGATCACATACATACAATATGGCATGTGGTTCGTCCGATGCCCGTCGGCATCAAGACGGTTGTGCGCGGCTTTTGGCAAGGAGCGAAGAAGTGTGGACGTGCATATTCTATGTCGATTTCCCCGAATAGTATTCGGGACAAAAAACATAGAGCCGAAGATTTGATTGAACATAGAACCGACTATTCGGTATTCACCGAAATGCCTTTTATCCGACCATTATCCAGAAAAGGTCAGTTAAATACAATGATCCGCTATACATGGCTTAACCCTCAACGCCTCGCGACCAAGCGGCTGATGCCGGAGTATTTCCGAGTGCAAGAGGGTATAGAGATTGCCGGTCGTACGTACTGCGGAGTTGGAAATGCAGAATTGCTACAACATGCGAAATATATGCCGGTTCATGTGCGCCGGACAATGGTAGAGGAAGCGGAGCATGGGGATAAAAAACGGCTGCGCGACTATATGAACGGCTGTGTGATTGCGGCGAGAAACGGAGCAGTGATGGTGTCGCCGTTTATTTCGCCGAAAGAGAAAGAAGTGATGGAGGTGTTGTTGAAAGAAGGGTTGCCATTCATCTATATAGCCGATAACGGATTTAGTGATTATTACAAACCGCAAGACAGCCTGTTTGATGCAGTGGCGAGAAAACAGGTTCTCATCTTAAGCCCATGGGAATATGATCCGCACAAAAGACATGTCACCCGCGCTGAATGTGTAGAGATGAATCAAATGGCAGAAGAAATAGCACAAATTGAACACTAACACTATGTTCTGTCCACACAAAAACATCGGTTGTCTTTGCACAAAAGATTGTCAGTGGCACATTTTTTGTGCTATATTGAACGTGGTGAAAGATGTATGAATATTGACTTGCGCAGATATTGGAGTAAAACGCGGGATGCAGTAGTGCATCTGTGGCAGCGTGCGGTAGCGTGTTGCGAACCGGTTATCGGGCGTGTAGTTGCATGGTGCAAGCCAATTATCGAGCGCATTGCAGCATGGTGCAGGATCTTACAAGACAAGTACCTTGCACAGCAAGAGGTGATCAAGAAGCAAAGCGAGGTATCGCACGAGCGGTTGACGGTGAAACGTGCCGTGCTGCTGTTCATGGAGACATGGGGATTGGGTTCGCGTAACATCTTCTACACCATGTGGCACCTGATATGGCGTCCGGGTCACATGATCAGCGACTACATCAACGGTCGGCGGAGCAAGTACATGCAGCCGTTCTTTATGTTCTTTGTGCTGACGCTGATATTAGTTCAGACGGCGTGGGTGATGAATGTGCAACTGCCTAAAAACAAAGATATGACGGTCACCGCGTTTCAGATACTGCGCGATCACGGCACATGGTTTACCGCCGACCAGAAAGATACGATACTGAACGTGGCCCAATGGCTGGACAAGGTACACGGTTGGCGTGACGACAACCGTGCGTGGGATCTGCTGATTCACTCCATCGGTATTGTACTGATCACCTGGCTGCTGTGGCGCAAGAGTCCGCGTGTAGGCAGTTCGGAGTGGGTGGTTGACAGCGGAGAGATCATCGAAGGTTACAACTTCGCGGAGATATTCACGGTAATAGCGTTCATCCTCTGCCAGTTGCAGATCTTGAGTTTTATAGCGATGTTACTGTTCGGTAAGTTGCCGTTTGATCACATGCAGGGCTTCATGCTCATCCCCGAACTGATACTGAGTATTGTTCTGCTCATCGACTTCAAGCAACTCTTCCAGCGCGAGTGGTGGCCAACGATCTGGCGAACGGCGGTGATCGTGATTTTCATATAGAAACAGAGGCTTACATGACGGGTGAAATCCCCAAATCACAAAAAAAACACTACCTCAGATGAAAAAGATACGATTTTTCTTGCATTATTCAAAAAAAAATTGTATCTTTGTAGGCTTTTTGTATGCATAAACGTCAACGCAAGATTATATTGTGCTTAATAGCCTTGCTTCTGTGTGTGACACAGACGTACGCTCAGCGTGTGGTGCGTAACCAGTTGGAGTTGGGTGTACAGGGTGGCATGATGTTCTATGTAGGCGACGCTCACCCGAATGTATTCCAGGATATCCGCGAGGTATATGGTGCAGAGATGGCGTACCTGTTCAACCACCGTTGGTCGCTTATGCTGCAAGGCGTGACAGGGCGTATAGCCGGTCGCACAGCCACGGAGTACGGACGCCCCGACCCGCAGGGCGAGATATGGACAAACAGGCTGGTGAACGTTGATATTGTGGCGCGGTTTAACTTCCTGCCGTTCGGCGTAACTGACAAGTATGACCTGAAAGTGCGTCCATATACGCCGTACATCTTTGCAGGGTTCGGCTTGGCGATGCACGACAACTTCAACCGTTTCACGCCGTACGTGCCGGTAGGTGTAGGATTCCGCTGGGTTTGTTCGCAGCATTTAGGGATGTATGTAGCGATACAGAATGACATCTGTTTCGGTGATAATCTGGAAACTACACCGGGCTACGACAACATCCACGAGCTGAACGGCTCGAACCCGCTGAACAGCGATCTGATAACGACAATACAGTTTGGCATAGTTTTTGAGTTTGCAAAGGAGAAAAAGATTTGTAAGTTCTGCAAGGAGCGATGAATGATGGACTAATGGAGATTACTCCTTATTCGAAAAACCAACGCATTATGAGCAAGAAAGACGATATAATCAAGGAGCGGATCCCGCGGCATATAGCTATCATCATGGATGGTAACGGTCGTTGGGCGAAGAAGCAAGGTCTGGCGCGGATGTTCGGTCATAGACAGGGTGTGACCACGGTACACAACATCACCGAAGCCGCAGCGGAGATCGGCATCGAGTACCTGACGCTGTATGCGTTCTCGACAGAGAACTGGAACCGTCCGAAGGAAGAGGTGGATGCGCTGATGGCGCTGCTGGTAGATACGATAGCCAAAGAGACGCCGACGCTGATGAAGAACAACGTCAAGCTGCTGACCATCGGCGATGTGGATCGTCTGCCGAAAGCCACGCGCGACAAATTCCTCGGCTGTATCCGTGAGACGTCCGGCAATACGGGACTGAACCTTGTGCTGGCACGGGAGATCATCGAAGCCGCCAAACGTATAGCCGCTGAGGTGAAAGACGGCAAGATAGCCATCGACGAGATCAACGAAGCCTCTATAAGCGACCATCTGACCACACAGGGCATACCTGATCCGGATCTGCTGATACGTACCTCAGGCGAACTGCGCATATCGAACTTCCTGCTCTGGCAGATAGCGTACAGCGAGTTGTACTTTACCGACAAACTCTGGCCGGAGTTCACAGTAGAAGACCTGTACGAAGCCATCGTTGATTATCAACACAGAGAACGCCGTTTCGGCAAAACATCGGAACAATTGAAGAGTTGAAAAAACTACTCACATATATAACGATCATCCTGCTGATGTGTCAGCCAATATTGGCTGACACTCAGGATAGTGCGCGAAGATCGAGTACGCCATGACGCGCAAGACCTACGAGATAGCCGGCATCAGCGTAAGCGGTGCACCGAGTTACGAGGACTTTGTGCTGATCGGTTTCTCGGGCTTGGCAGTGGGCGACAAGATCGAAGTGCCCGGCGACCAGATAACTAAATGTATCCGCCGGTTCTGGAAGCAAGGACTGTTCTCCGACGTGAAGATCGCCGCCACGAAGATTGAGGGCGACAAGATATGGCTGGAGATTCAACTCAAGCAACGTCCACGTGTGAGCGACATCACCTACAACGGACTGAAGAAGAGCGAGAAAGAGGATGTGGAAGTCAAGGTAGGCATCAGCAAAGGCGCACAGATGACACCGAACCTCGCCGACCGCGCCCAGACAGTCGTGATGAAGTATCTCGCCGAGAAAGGTTTCCACAACGCGGATGTACAAGTATTGCAGCAGCCTGATCCTGACCGCGAGGGTTACGTGAAGGTGCTCGTGAATGTCGATAAGAAAGCCAAGACGAAGGTCGGCAAGATCTACATCACCGGCAACGAGGCACTCAGCCACACGAAGATCAACAAGGCGATGAAAAAGACGAACGACAACAACATCATCAACCTGTTCCGTACGAAGAAGTTCGTCACCGCCGAGTTTGAAAAAGACAAACAAGCCGTCATCGAGAAATACAACGAGTTGGGTTACCGCGATGCGTATATCGTGGCAGACAGCGTTGTTCCCAACCCCGACGACCCGACGCGCGTGGATGTGTATATGACCATCAGCGAGGGCGACAAGTACTATATCCGCTCAATCAACTGGGTGGGTAACACCGTTTATCCGTACGAATATCTGAACGCCGTGTTAGGAATCAAGCCTGGCTCCACATATAACCTCAAGGAGCTGAACAAACGTCTGAACGAGGACGATGATGCCGTGAGCAAGCTCTACACCGACCAAGGTTACCTGTTCTTCAACGTCGAGCCGGTGGAGGTGAATGTGGATAACGACTCCATCGACTTCGAGATGCGCATCTACGAAGGTCGTCCGGCAACAATCAACGAGATCAATATTGTAGGTAACACGCGCGTATACGAGCATGTCGTTCGCCGTGAGCTCTATACCAAACCCGGACAACTCTATTCGCAATCGGATATCATGCGTTCGCTGCGTGAGTTGGCGCAGATGGTTCACTTCGACCAAGAGAAACTTGTGCCGGACATCCAGCCGAACCCCGAAGAAGGTACAGTGGATATAACCTATCAGTTG
The DNA here is from genome assembly GCA_905233935.1 of Paludibacteraceae bacterium. Taxonomy (GTDB): domain Bacteria; phylum Bacteroidota; class Bacteroidia; order Bacteroidales; family Paludibacteraceae; genus Colicola. Next base: position 83 of record CAJOFU010000050.1, on the reverse strand, counting down.
GAAACGAAGTCCTCCGATCAGATCGAGTTCTCTCTGGGTTGGGGCGCAACGGGTATAGTAGGCTCTATCGGCTTGAAGTTCAC
>CAJOFU010000049.1 GCA_905233935.1 Paludibacteraceae bacterium | reverse complement strand
CGCTTCAGTAAATCCGCCTTCAACGGTAAAGTCCCCGAGCAAGGTCTCTATGTGCTTCTGTAGCATAAGAATGAGTCGATTGCAAAGAATCAGCAAACAATTCGCCACAACAATCGAATCATCGGTGTTTAGCCACTTATCAAACTTACGCTTCTGACGCAAAATGTGCTCACAACTCTCGTGCAACACGTCATCTGCATATTCCGGAAGATCAAACTGAATACCATAAACATCCTTGTAGTCAGCAGTATTGATTGACCATGGTGTCTTCTCATGTTGCATCAGCCAATTCGCATAATCGCTCATCAGTTCTGCCAGACTTGCACGTGCCACATCGGTCAACTTCATTTCGGTCTCTTTGGATGTTGAGTGCCGCGAGTTGCCCTCGGCGATGTTTGCAACACCGGAACGCGCAGCCTGAGTCATTTGGTCATATTGTCTGCCACAAGGATCATTCTTTAGATTCAAGAATCGCTTGCAAAAATCTTGTGTCGCCAACTGAATGACATTAGCCACCACCCACGTATTCAACCAATAATATCCAAATCGCCTTATCTTCAACATATTGATTTTTGTTTGATTTGTTAATTTTTTCTTTCTTTATTTAATTGAAATTCCGATTTGTCGATATTTCGATAAATCGATACTTCGATATTTCGGATACCTTCAATTGAACTATTCGGAAATTCCTAATAGTTGCTCTTAACCCATTCTTTCCTCGGTCTTTCCACGTGCTTCCATCGGATGCTCATCGGGTGCTCATCGGATGCTCATCGGATGCTCTATACAACGTCACTACAATGTCCTTACCGCATCCTACCCCTGTCAATTGTCAACTCCCTAAGCTCAGTTCATGTTTTATATAATCGTATAACCTGCCTTGTATCGGCTTGTTATACTTTCTCGCTTTCCGCATCGCCTCGTCATATCGTGCTTGCCATTCAGCCCTCCGCACCGGATCATGCAGAATTGCTTTCGCCTCTGCCACCAGTTCACCAAACCTTCGTGCCGTCGGATGTGCCGCTTTCTTTTTCTTTGTCTTCTCGCTCAGCTCCGGCTTATTGCACACCGCGGCCCATTCATTATTCCCGGGAATCCGCCGCACATAATGCCGTTCATCCACATTCCCCTGCAACTCATCCACTATACTTACCCACTTCGCTTTCATTGGCCTGCCTATTTTCTGTTTTCAATTAACCAAGTAAAACTATCTAACCATTTGTTTTTTAAGCAAACATGATATGCCCCACTATTTTCTCTACCAAATTCCCATCTTCTTTTATACTTCATCGCAACTTCTTTACACCTTTCGTAAGTCCATTTGACCGATCTTTTTGACAATAACGTAGATGTTCTTTCAAACCATGTGTAGTTTTTCACCCAGCCATTTTTTGTTGCTTCTTTGTAGGCGCCACTAAATCTTTTAGCAAAATCTGTTTTGGAAGAACATTGTTTGGCAACTTCTAAACACTTGTGCTCATCCCATTTATTTAGTTTTTGTCTTTTGATAAACCAGTAATAATCATTGAGCCATTCGTTACGTAATGCACTATTATATGCAGATTGATTCTCAAGGCGGAATTCACTTCTACTTTTGTATTTAGTAGCCTCTTCATAACACTTCTCACGTGTCCACTTTGTCTTATCAACACTACGAAACCAACTATCCAACCAACCATTATCAAGAGCCTTCCTATAGGCACTAACATTACCTATTTGAAACTCCGTTTTTGTTTTATATTTCTTTGACTCTTCATAACATGTTTCGTATGTCCACTTATCACTCTTATTCCCACCAAGTGATGAGGATCTTTCTCCTGTTTTGGCTTTGTTTATTAATACCCAGCCATCCTTTGAGTACAATTCGCAGTAGTCTCCCTCTTTCTCCTTAGCTTCATTCGCAGTTAAATCATTTACCAAGACAATTGGTTCAGGCACATTTTTTCCTTTTTGTGAAAAATAATTGTAAACTGCTCCATTGCATTTATGCCCACTATGACGTTTTTTCAAATTACAAGTTAAACCGATATAAATAGCCAAAGTATCCTCATCTTTATAACAATATATGAGATAGATATTACCCTCTCTCGTTTTTGCTTTCCAAGGGTAATTAGCGAACCAACCAATTTCTCGCGAGAAATCATATAGTCGTCTGTGTTTACTAATAAATAGACTTTTTATCTCGCCACATTCTTTTGCAGCACAGAGAAATTCATCGTACGTATATTTCATATTCTACGAGATTGTGACACATTGCATTATTGCGACTGTTGCATTTTTTGCAACTGTCGTGTTATGGGACAATTCTCCGCTCTCATATTCTGCACGTAACCTTTACTTTTTCCCTTTCAAATAACGCTTCTTTTGTGCTTTGGACATGTCCTGGGTAATGAGATCGGTCGTTAGCGTCGGCACAACTATGGATAGTTCCCTATCGCCGGGCTGAACAAATTGAGAACCATCCCATAGTTGGGGAACAAAATGCGTGTACGGATACTCTATAGCTACTTCTTTCTGCTTGAAATACTTCTCATCCAGATATACAAATCCCACATATACCTTCCCTCCGGCAGCCAAACCGACAGGTTGTCCCACCTCCACTGCATCGCCGGGCTGAACCAAAGCAGAGCGCATGTGGAAATATACCGCAAAAGTCTCGTCGATATGATTGATGACAACACCTTTGTTATCGCCCACCAGACAGGCAACACCACCACGCATAGCATATACCGTATCGTTATTCTGTGCGGAGAAGGAGAGATAGTTCTCAGTCCTTTCGCTATTGCGGGCACGTATCGCGTGCGGGTCAATGAGGATACTTTCTCCTACCGCCAGAGGCAAAGCATAATACCCGTTAGCAGGTTCTTGCTTAGGGAAAATTCCTCTGTAGTAGCTATACTCTGTCTTGGAAAAATTCCCTTCGGCAGCTTGCGATTGCACTTGCCGACTCTCCACCAGATTCTCTCCGGGAAAGGCATTGTAATAGCGCGCACCTTTGCGTACAACCAGATAGGCGCAATGGTCGGTATTGATGTATATTCGCTCCTTGGACTTTGTAGCGGGATTATACCGGGTTTTATTCTGTACGATTGCCTCCGGACTGTTACTCAACGAAAACACCCGCATGAACTCCTGAGAGTACATCGTTGATGCAAAAGTCAGCAATGCTATAAGGAATCTATATCGCATATATACCATCTTTTGATCCGCCATATATGGCGGATACATTATACCAGCCCTTGCTCGACCATCGCGTTGGCGACCTTCATGAAGCCGGCAATGTTGGCACCCTTGACGTAGTTGATATAACCGTCGTCTTCCGTGCCGTACTTGAGGCAAGCGGCGTGGATGTCAGCCATGATGGTGCGGAGACGCTGGTCAACCTCTTCGGCAGTCCACTTGAGGCGCATGGAGTTCTGCGTCATCTCCAGACCAGAAGTAGCCACACCACCTGCGTTGGAGGCTTTACCCGGGCTGTAGAGGATCTTGGCACCTTGGAAGATTTCAATTGCTTCGGGTGTAGAAGGCATGTTTGCACCTTCGGTTACGCAGAAGCAACCGTTCTTGACGAGGTTCTCGGCATCGGCTTTCTCGATCTCGTTTTGCGTAGCGCAAGGCATAGCGATGTCGCAGGGGATACGCCACGGACGCTCGCCGGGGAAGTATTGTGCCTGAGGGAACTTCTGCGCGTACTCTTTGATACGTCCGCGACGGATGTTCTTGAGTTCAAATACGTACGCCATCTTCTCCTCAGTCAAGCCTTCGGGATCATAGATGAAACCATCGGAGTCGCTCAGCGTGAGCACCTTGGCACCGAGACGCATCGCCTTCTGTGCGGCATATTGCGCTACGTTACCAGCGCCGGAGATGCACACTTTCTTGCCCTCGAACGACTCGCCACGGGTAGCCAACATCGCCTCAGCGAAATAGCAAGCACCGTATCCGGTTGCCTCGGGGCGCATCAACGAACCACCCCAGAGTTGGCCTTTGCCGGTCAGCGTGCCGGTGAACTCGTCGCGAAGACGTTTGTACTGACCAAAGAGGAAACCGATCTCACGTCCGCCTACGCCTATATCACCGGCAGGTACGTCAGTATCAGCGCCAATGTGGCGTTGCAGCTCGGTCATAAACGACTGACAGAAACGCATCACCTCGGCATCACTTTTGCCACGCGGAGAGAAATCACTTCCGCCCTTGGCGCCGCCCATAGGCAGCGTGGTCAGCGCGTTCTTGAAGGTCTGCTCGAAGGCGAGGAACTTCATAATCGACAGGTTCACAGACTCGTGGTAACGTATACCGCCTTTGTACGGGCCAATGGCGCTATTCATCTGCACACGGAATCCGCGGTTGATCTGCACTTCGCCCTGATCGTCCATCCACGGCACACGGAACATTATCACGCGCTCGGGTTCAACGATGCGCTCCATGATCTTCTGCTCGCGCAGATACGGGTACGCCATGATCATAGGCGCTACACTTTCCACTACTTCGCGGACGGCCTGGTGAAACTCCTTCTCGCCCGGGTTTTTCTTAATCAAGTCGGCCATAAACTGGTCAACATAAGCTTGGGTTTGTTTGTCCATAGTTTTACATATTTCGTTGTCTTACTGTTTCATAAATCATTATACCGGCTGCAACCGATACATTCAGGCTCTCCAGCTTGCCGAGCATCGGGATGCGCACCTTGTCGGTTGCGAGGTCGAGGTTGGCTGGAAAGATGCCATGCTCCTCGCTGCCCATGATGATAGCAAGCGGCTGACGCATATCGACTTCGGTGTAGTTCTGCGTGCTATGTTCGGTAGCAGCCACAATGCGCAGACCACTCTCGCGCAGGTACGACAACGCCTCTTGCATATTCGTCACCTTGCAAACCGGCAACGTGTGCAACGCACCGGCAGAAGTCTTAATCGCATCGCCGTTGACCGCAACACCGCTACGTGAGGCGATAACGATACCATCTACACCCGCACACTCGCAGGTTCGCGCTATAGCGCCGAAGTTACGCACGTCGGTGATGCCGTCAAGCACCATCAAGAACGGCACTTTGCCTTGTTCAAACAACATCGGCACGAGCGACTCCAGCGGCGTGAACTCCACCGGCGAGAGGAAAGCAATCACGCCTTGATGGTTCTTGTCGGTAAACTGGTTGAGTTTCTCCACAGGCACGCGCTGTACTTGCGTAGGCACGTTTTGCAGTTTGGTGATCAGTTCGCGTCCGATAGCAGAAGACATATCGCGCCTAAGCAACACTTTGTCGAGTGTCTTGCCGGCATCAATGGCTTCAATCACAGCACGGGTACCGAAAATCATCTCTTTCTCCGGCGGACGTTTGGTGTCGTAACCTTTCGGGTTACTATTGGTTCGTTTGGGTATCATATGTGTTCTATTTAGTCAAAAACAGATTTAGCCCACAAAATTACAAAAAAAATCCCACATTTGCAAGAAATGAGGGATATTTTTTTCAACAAAATGCAATTATTTTGCTCAACTCTACTGTTTGAGCCATTTGAGGAACTCCATCGGGTCGGTTGTGAACGCCATCGGCTCTGCAATCTGATTGCCTTGAGCATCCAGTTGCACAAAGAACGGCTGTGCGTTCGAACCGAAGCGCTCGCGCTGCAAGCGGCTGTTCTCATTGCCTTCACTCTCGCCGTCGGCATCTTTGTCGAGACGGTCATCCACATAGAGTTCGATAAACACATAGTTTTTCAATCGTGCCTTCACGCTGTCGTTCGCCAACACGAAAGCTTCCATCTTACGGCAGTTGACGCAGCCGTAACCGGTGAAGTCGATGATAATGGGTTTGCCTGTCTGACGCGCATATTGGAGGCCTTCCTCATAATCGTTGAAAACCTCACGACCTTCAATCTCCATGGGCGGAGCAAACGCACTAATAGCTTTCACCGGCGCGCCCCATAGTCCCGGAACAAGATAGCACGCAAAAGCAACCGAAGGAATAATAACCACTGCACGGATGATCTTGCGCGTCAGACTGACGTTGCGGATGTTCCACAACAGATATACGCCGATACCGAGGAAACAGGCAATCCAAATGGCAATAAACAACCACCGCGGCAATATGCCCCAACCGTAAGCCATATCCGCTACGCTGAGGAACTTGAGCGAAAGTGCCAATTCGAGGAAAGCGAGTACGACTTTAAACGAAGTCATCCACTCGCCGGATTTCGGCGCTTGTTTCATCCACTGCGGGAACATAGCGAATAGCGAGAACGGCAACGCCAAAGCAACGGCAAATCCCAACATCCCCACAGCCGGAGCCAACAGACTGCGACCGGCAGCCTCTACGAGCAGTGTGCCGATGATCGGACCGGTACAGCTGAACGATACGATTACCAGTGTGAACGCCATGAACAAGATGCTTAGCAAGCCACCCGTCGAGCGCGCCTTGTTATCCAAAGCCGTTGACCAACTGTCGGGAAGCGTTATCTCAAACAAGCCAAAGAACGACAGAGCAAACACTACCAGCAAAAGGAAGAAAAAGATGTTCACCACCGCGTTGGTGCTCAGGTCGTTCAACGCCGATGCGCCGAAAGCAACCGTGATAAGCAGTCCCAAACCTACATAGACAACGATGATGCTCAATCCATAGAGGATAGCGTTTTGTGCGCCTTTGTCCGTGCGCTTCAAAAAGAAACTCACCGTCATCGGAATAATAGGCCACACGCAGGGCGTAAATATCGCTAACAATCCTCCCAATAATCCCCATAGAAATATCACCCAAAGGGATCGCTGCGCTGTTTGACCGCTATCGCTGTTTGACCGCTTCGCTGTTTGACCGCTGCCGCTGTTAGATTGATAGGTGTAGATTTCCGGCGCAGTACACATCTCGTCATTGCAGCTGTTGTAGCGGATTGACGGCACATCACCCGCCGCAAACGTCAAAGTGTACGGACTTTCGTAGATTTCCTCGCCTATCTCCTCGTCGCCTACGTTGATCAGCGTCATGTGCCAGCCCTCTTGTATAGTAGCTGTCAGCCGCACACTATCTACAGCATCGGCACTGGCTGCCGGCAGTTCTTCCCCACTCCACTTGACCGCCTCAACGATCTGCGCCGACGCCAACACCGGCAGAAGTGACAATAATATAATAAGGTAACGTTTCATACAACCATATTTTCAATCCGTGCAACCGTTCGCCATCCTACCGATTGTTCTGCAGTGAGACGGTTGACTGCTATATCATCTACAAAAATTGTGCCATCCGTCTCTGCGGCTATCCGATTGTGTCGGTTCGATAGACTAAACAGAAAAACAAGCGACCGCGTGTTGCGGTCGTTTGTTGTGTAGGATCAGCCATATGGCTGATGGCTTGAGGCTGATTACTTAACCTCTTCGAAGTCAACGTCCTCGGCATCTTTGCCGCCGTTGTTACCGGCGTTGCCTTGGTTGAAATCCTGACCGGCATTGTACGTGCCTCCTTGCGGACCTTGTGCACCGGCGTTCTGGGCGTTGGCAGCGTTGTACATATCTGCGCTGGCAGCCTGGAAGGCGGTCATCAGGGCATTACCTGCAGCCTCACATGCATCGGCATCTTTCTTCTCGTAAGCAGCCTTGAGGTCAGCCAGAGCTTTCTCGATCGGCGCTTTCTTGTCGGCTGGGATCTTGTCACCGAGTTCGGCGAGTTGCTTCTCTGTCTGGAAGATCGTAGCGTCGGCTTTGTTGAGTTTGTCAACGCGCTCTTTCTCACGCTTGTCAGCTTCGGCGTTTGCCTCGGCCTCAGCCTTCATGCGTTTGATCTCGTCGTCTGACAGACCTGTCGAAGCCTCGATGCGGATCTTCTGCTCCTTGCCGGTAGCTTTGTCCTTGGCACTGACGTTCAGGATACCGTTGGCGTCGATATCGAAGGTTACCTCGATCTGCGGTTCGCCACGACGTGCCGGCATGATACCGTCGAGGTGGAAGATACCGATCTGTTTGTTCTGGGCAGCCATCGGACGCTCGCCTTGGAGAACCTTGATCTCTACAGACGGCTGGTTGTCAACGGCTGTGGTGAAGGTCTCGGTCTTCTTGGTCGGGATCGTGGTATTCGCCTCAATCATTCGGGTCATCACGCCGCCCATGGTCTCTATACCAAGGCTCAGCGGAGTAACGTCGAGCAGAAGCACGTCCTTTACATCACCGGTGAGAACACCGCCTTGGATAGCTGCACCTACAGCTACAACCTCATCGGGGTTAACGCCTTTCGACGGAGCTTTGCCAAAGAACTTCTGCACTGCATCCTGGATTGCCGGGATACGAGTCGAACCGCCTACGAGGATGATCTCGTCGATGTCGCTTGTGCTCAGGCCTGCATTCTGCAATGCCGTACGGCACGGAGCGATAGTACGCTGGATCAAGTCGTCGATCAGTTGCTCGAACTTCGCACGGGTCAGGGTCTTAACAAGGTGAGCAGGTACGCCGTTTACCGGCATAATGTACGGCAGGTTGATCTCCGTGGTCGTGGTGTTCGACAACTCGATCTTTGCCTTCTCGGCTGCTTCCTTCAGACGCTGCATAGCCATCGGGTCTTTGCTCAGGTCAGCACCGCCGTTCTCGTTCTTGAACTCCTGAACGAGCCAGTCGATGATACGGTGGTCGAAGTCATCACCGCCAAGGTGGGTGTCACCGTCGGTAGCTTTTACCTCAAATACGCCGTCACCGAGTTCCAGAACGGATACATCGTGCGTACCGCCACCGCAGTCGAATACTACGATCTTCATGTCTTTGTTCGACTTGTCCAGACCGTAAGCCAAGGCGGCTGCTGTAGGCTCGTTAACGATACGGCGAACGTTCAGACCGGCAATCTCACCGGCTTCCTTCGTAGCTTGACGCTGCGAGTCGTTGAAGTAGGCAGGTACGGTGATTACGGCTTCCGTTACCTCCTGACCAAGATAGTCCTCAGCGGTCTTTTTCATCTTCTGAAGGATGATAGCCGAGATCTCTTGCGGGGTGTACAGACGACCGTCGATGTCAACACGTGCGGTGTTGTTGTCACCCTTGACTACTTTATACGGTACACGTGCGATCTCGCCTTGCAGACGATCATAAGTCTCGCCCATGAAACGTTTGATTGAATATACGGTTTTTGTCGGGTTCGTGATAGCCTGACGCTTGGCGGGATCACGCCACCATCTACAAAGCCGATAACAGACGGAGTGGTACGTTTACCCTCGCTGTTGGCGATAACAATAGGCTCATTGCCTTCCATAACTGCGACGCAGGAATTAGTTGTTCCCAGGTCAATTCCAATAATCTTACTCATATTCTTAGGTTTTTAAATTTCGTTATACTATATCGACCAACTTTGGTCGATTCTGTTCAGCGGCTCACATATTGAACCGCGTTCACCTAATCATGTGCAAATCGTGTGCCAAAGCCCAAACAGACCATTCTCGACTGACAAGTACGACAATTTTTCGCAAAAAATCTGCCATCGGACTATTCCATGCTTACTTTTTCTGCCAAAATGTCAGTTTTTTTGAATTTTCTCACACAAACATTTGCATATATAAAATTATTTTTGTACCTTTGTACGATTGTTTCAGAGCCGCCTCGGGGGCTTATCGGGGTTTCATCGTATCCCACCACTACCTATATATACTATGTATATATCCCGTGATTTTGAAATTGTACGTATATGACTGCTTTTGACAACGACAAATACTCGCGAACGCATAGCGCAGTTCGGTAACAAGTTGTATCTTGAACTGGGCGGAAAGCTCTTCGATGACATGCACGCCAGCCGCGTGCTGCCGGGGTTCATGCCGGATAGCAAACTCCGCATGTTCACCCAACTACGCGACTTATTGGAGATCATCATCGTTATCTCTGCCCAGGACATCGAGCGCAACAAAGTGCGCCAGGATCTGGGTATCACCTACGACGAGGATGTACTGCGACTGCGTGAGGCATTCACCGAACGCGGATTCCTCGTTTCGGCAGTGGTGATCACCCATTACACAGGTCAGCGTTCGGCAGACGACTACCGACTGCGTCTGGAGCGACAGGATATACGCGTGTATTACCACTATACGATTGAGGGTTACCCTCATAATGTCGAACTCATCGCTTCGGAGAACGGTTTCGGACGCGACGAGTACGTTGAGACTACCCGCCCGTTGGTTGTCGTGACTGCCCCCGGTCCCGGCAGCGGAAAGATGGCTGTCTGCCTGAGTCAGTTATATAACGAACACGCCCGCGGGCGTGAGGCGGGTTATGCAAAGTTCGAGACTTTCCCCGTGTGGAACCTACCGCTCAAGCACCCGTTCGCCTACGAAGCCGCCACAGCCGACCTGCAAGACGTGAACATGATCGACCCCTTCCACCTGGAAGCTTACGGCAAGACAGCTGTGAACTACAACCGCGACATCGAGATCTTCCCTGTTCTGGATGCACTGTTTACTTCCATCTACGGCGAGAGCCGCTACAAGTCGCCGACAGACATGGGCGTGAACATGGTGGGCTTCTGCATCGAGGATGACAAAGCCGTCATCGAGGCAAGCAAACAGGAGATTATACGCCGGTATTTCCATGCCCTCTGTCGAATGGCTCGCGGAGCAGTCAACGACAGCGAGATACAGAAGATCGCCCTGCTGCAAAAACAGGTCGGCATCAACACCTCGTATCGCAGCACTGTGGTAGCCGCTCGCGAACGCATAGCGCAGTTCCCCACTGCGCAGCTATCGAACTGCACGACGGCAGAATCATCACCAGTGAAGCGGGACCGTTGCTCGGTTCATCGGCGGCGTTACTGCTCAACGCCATCAAGGAACTCGCAGGCATCGACCACTCAGTCAAACTGATACCGCAAGAGATGATTGAGCCGATACAGAACACGAAGATTAACTATCTGCACGGACGTAATCCGCGGCTGCACACCGATGAAGTGCTGGTGACATTGTCCGTACTATCGCGTAACGACGAAAACTGCCGGCGAGCACTTGCCACACTACCCCAACTTCAAGGTTGTCAGGCGCACTCGACGGTTATGCTCAAAGAGGTGGACGCTAACACCTTCCGCAAACTCGGAATTGACCTGACTGCAGACCCTGCTGTGAAGTAAATGTCACCCTTGCCGATAAGTAAAAATCCAAGAATTTCCTCAAATCTGCAAATATTCCGCAGGTTTGAGGATTTTTTTGTTGGAATATTTGCAAATATCAAATAATTTTTGTATCTTTGTGTGCTTTTTATGTGCACACGCTATGCGTGTACGATAATTAAGAATAAAATTCAACCATAACATACAGAAATGGAAAGAGATAATATTGTTGTTCGGTTTTGCGGAGATTCGGGCGACGGAATGCAGTTGACGGGAGGATTATTCTCATCGCTGTCGGCTATCCTCGGTAACGAGATCAGTACCCTGCCCGACTTCCCTGCCGAGATTCGTGCGCCGCAAGGCACTTTGGGCGGCGTGAGCGGATTCCAAGTAAACGTAGGTAAAGGCGTGTTCACCCCGGGTGACAAAGCCGATGTGATTGTAGCAATGAACGCCGCAGCCTTGAAGGTCTGCGCCTTGGGTTCGAAGTTCAACCGCCAAGGCGCGACGTATAACGAGGCTGACGCGCTGTTCAAGAGCAATGCCGTGGTGATTGTCGATACCGACTCGTTCACGGACGCTGACCTCAAAAAAGCATTGTACACGACAGACAACCCCTTCACCGAATTAGGGTTGCCGGAATCAGTACAGGTTGTTCCCGTAGCCCTCACCAACCTCACCAAAGAGGCGCTGAAAGATTCGGGCATGGACAACAAAGCCGCGCTCAAGTCACGTAACATGTTCGCCTTGGGCGTTGTGTGCTGGCTGTTTGACCGCCCGATTGACAAAGCTATTCACTTCCTCGAAGGGAAGTTCGCCAAGAAACCTGCACTCATCGCCCCGAACGTCAAAGTACTGACCGACGGCTACAACTACGGGCAGAACCTCGCCTTGTCAATCAACCAGATACGTCTGACACCTGCTACCGAACAGGAGCATGGCACCTATACCTCGATTGCGGGTAACAAAGCCACGGCGTGGGGACTGATAGCCGCTGCCGAGAAAGCTGGGAAACGGTTGTTCTTAGGCTCGTATCCTATCACTCCGGCTACAGATATCATGCACGAACTTGCCGGACGCAAAGACATGAACGTGATGGTTGTACAAGCCGAGGACGAGATAGCCAGTGTGTGCACCGCTATAGGCGCATCGTTTGCCGGTGACCTGGCATGTACCTCAACTTCTGGACCTGGACTGTCGCTCAAATCCGAAGGTATAGGTCTGGCGGTGATGGCAGAGTTACCGCTCGTTGTGATTGACGTGCAACGCGGCGGTCCCTCAACAGGTCTGCCGACCAAGACCGAGCAGACCGACCTGCTGCAAGCCATCTACGGCCGTAACGGCGAGTGCCCGCTTGTAGTGCTGGCAGCCTCTACTCCCGCAAACTGCTTCGACTTTGCGTACGAGGCTTGCAAGATTGCATTGGAGAATATGACACCGGTAATCCTGATGACCGATACCTATCTGGCTAACGGCAGCAGTCTGTGGCGCATACCTCAGCTCGCCGAATTGCCGGAGATCAAGCCGCAAGGCGTGCCGGAGGAATTGAAAGGCAAGTACAATCCCGCTCTGCGTGACGAGAACGGTGTGCGTTACAACGCTATCCCCGGCATGGAAGGATTCCAGTACAGGAACATCGGTCTCGAGCGTGACAGCGAGAAAGGCTCTATTTCCACGAACCCCGAAAACCACCAGAAGATGATTCTCGCCCGTCAGGCAAAAGTGGATCAGGTAGCCGACCGAATTCCCGAGGCAGAGGTTTGGGGCAATGCCGATAGCGACACGTTGCTTGTAGGCTTCGGTTCGACAGAAGGTCATCTGAAGGCTGCCGCCAAGGAATTGGACTGCGCATTGCTGCAACTGAATTATATTTGTCCGCTGCAACGCAATGTTGGCGATATACTGCGCTCGTTCAAACGCGTGGTTGTCTGTGAACTGAACTCCGGTCAACTCGCCGCTTATCTGCGTTCGCAAGTGCCCAACGTCACGCTGCTGCAATACAACCAGATGACAGCACAACCGTTCCAAGTAGAACAAATCGTTGAATTCATTAATAATTTATAAGTCTTTGTCGCGCCTAATTTGGCTTTCGACTTTTGACTTTCGACTTTTGACTGATAATTTTTATGACTCCTCAAGATTATAAATCCGATCAATATGTACGCTTCTGCCCGGGTTGCGGCGATCACGCTATATGTGCAGCCCTGCAGAAAGCCATGGCACAGATAGGCGTTCCGCCTCATCAGATTGCGGTAATCTCGGGTATAGGTTGCTCGAGCAGAATGCCGCACTATCTGAACACGTACGGTTTTAATACGATTCACGGTCGTGGCGGAGCTGTGGCAACTGGTGTCAAGACCTCGCACCCCGAACTGACCGTTTGGCAGATGTCGGGTGACGGCGACTGTCTTGCTATCGGCGGCAACCACTTCATCCACGAGATCCGCCGTAACGTCGATCTGAACATCTGTATGTTCAACAACCGCATCTACGGTTTGACGAAAGGGCAGTACTCCCCTACCTCGCCGAAAGGTTTTGTGAGCAAATCATCGCCGTTTGGCACCGTAGAGCGTCCGTTCATTCCGGCACAACTGGTGCTTGGTGCAGGTGGTACGTTCTTTGCCCGCACACTGGATGTAGATATGTCTACGACGGTCGATTGTATGGTGCAGGCGCATGAGCACAAAGGCGCATCAGTGATTGAGTGCCTTGTTAACTGTGTGATCTTCAACAATGGTACACATGAGTGGATTGCCAACCGCGAACAGCGTGCCGAGCACTCAATCATCCTCAAGCACGGCGAGAAGATGATTTTCGGCGCGAACAAAGACAAAGGTCTGGCTGTAGAAATTGATCCGCAGACCTTCGTTCCGAAGATGATTGTTGTGCCGGCTGATGATCCACGTGTACTTGTTCACGATGCACATCAGCCCGACCCGACACTGCATCGATTGCTCGCTCTGATGGGACAAGAGCGGTTCACCGACGTAGCCGATGCCAACACTGACAGCGACCTGCCCGTTGCACTGGGTGTTATCCGCAGCGTGGAAGCAGAGAGTTATGACGAGGCTGTGAACCGCCAGATCAATGACGTGCGCGAGAAATCAAAGGCACACACCTTTGATGAGTTGACACAGACGTTAGAGCGTTGGGAAATGTGAGAAGGTAATGCAAAATGCAAAATGAGAGAACGCAAAACAGGAAATTAACACTAAAACAATACAATAATGAAAAACAACAAAGGACTACAATTCCGTCTCATCGTGTTTAACTTCTTGGAGTTTGCCGTGTGGGGCGCGTACCTCATTTCGATGGGTACCTATCTGTTCAAGCACGGCATGGCGCACCAGATCGGCTGGTTCTACTCCATCCAGGGTATAGTCAGTCTGTTTATGCCTGCGTTAATGGGCATCGTGGCTGACCGTTGGATTCAGGCGCAGAAACTACAGAGTATATGCCACTTCCTTGCCGGTGCATTCATGATTGCCGCAGGCTGGTACGGTTTGCAGAGTGGCGCAGATGTACAGTTCGGTACATTGTTCACCCTGTACACATTGTCTGTAGCGTTCTTTATGCCTACCATCGCGCTGACGAACTCTGTAGCATTCAACGCTCTGGTAAAAGAGGGCATGGATACCGTCAAGGACTTCCCGCCTATCCGCGTGTTCGGTACAGTAGGATTCATCGCTGCCGAGTGGAGCGTTGACCTGTTGGGCATCCAAGCCAGCCCGTTGCAGTTCATCATGAGTGGCGGACTAAGTCTGCTGATGGCTGGTTACTCACTCACATTGCCAGCTTGCGAGGTGAAGACAGTGGAAGGTGATGTCGATCTTGTAGAGGCTCTCGGTCTGAAAGCGTTTGCATTGTTCAAGCAGAAGAAGATGGCGTTGTTCTTTATCTTCTCAATGCTGCTTGGCATGTGCTTGCAGGTTACGAACTCCTACGCCAACCCGTATATTACTTCGTTTGGGGAGATTGAAGAGTTTGCCAACACCTTTGGCGTACAACACGCAAATATTCTGATTTCTATTTCGCAGATCTGCGAGGCATTGTGCATCCTGGCTATCCCGTTCTTCCTCAAGCGTTTCGGCATCAAGAACGTGATGCTGATGGCAATGTTTGCCTGGGTATTCCGCTTCGGTTTCTTCGGAGCCGGTGACCCGGGAATGCCAGGCGTGATCCTGTTCGTGTTGAGCTGCGTTGTATATGGCTTTGCGTTTGACTTCTTTAATATCTCCGGAGCATTGTATGTTGATCAAGAGACTGAACCGGCACAGCGTTCGTCGGCACAAGGATTGTTCATGATGATGACCAACGGTCTGGGTGCCACTATCGGTACATTGTCCGCACAGGCTATCGTCAACAAACTGGTAAATGCCCAAGAGGTTGTTGCTCAAGGCCCGATGGCTGTTTGGGACGGTTGGAAAGAGTCGTGGTACATCTTCGCTGGCTTTGCACTGGTGGTAGCCGTTGCCTTCTGGATCTTCTTCCCCAAGACACCGGTTAACCCCAACATGGAAGTGAAACACTAATGCCAATGGCTAAAGGCTAATGGCTAAGAGCCAATGTATAGAAAAGAGTTAGCATATTATTTCTCAACGCCGATAGCGTATATCGTGTTGGCTTTGTTTGTACTTGGTATCAGTTTGTTCTTGTGGGTTATACCCGGCGAATGGAACATTATTGATGCCGGCTACGCGAACGCTGACGGGCTATTTGCTATCGCGCCGTGGTTGCTCATCCTTGTGTGTCCGGCTCTGACGATGCGGTTGTTTGCCGAGGAGCGTCAGAGCGGCACATGGGATGTGCTGCGCTCATTACCGACGACAATAGGACGTATAGTGTGGGCAAAATATGCAGCCGCTTTGACGGTGATGGTTATAGCTCTGCTGCCGTGCGTGGTACATTTGTTCATCGTTTATGCTATCGCTGAGCCGGTGGGCAATGTGGATACCGGAGCGTTTGCCGGATCGATGGTGGGATTATTGCTGCTGGCTGCGGCGATGCTCGGTGTGAGCTTGCTGTGCGCGGCAAGTACCACGAACCAGATTGTGGCGTTCATCCTGGGCGCGGTGGTTAACTTCGCACTGTACTGGCTACTGATGCAAGAACATTTCCAGAGCCTTGCGCGTGGTGTGATTGATGCCTGGGATGTGTTCTTCTTTGCTTGCATGGCTGTGGTTGGAGTGGTACTGACGATTCCACTCATCCGCCACTTAACGCGGCTGTAAATGCAAAATGAGAAAATGCAAAATGCAAAATGACAAAGATCGGACTCATAAGTGATACGCACGGATTGTTGGATAAACGTGTGTTTGAACATTTTGCTCCGTGCGATGAGATCTGGCATTGCGGGGATATAGGATCAATTGAAGTGCTGCAAGCGTTGCGTGAGTTCCGCCCTACCCGAGCGGTGTTCGGTAATATCGATGGCGGCGAGGTACGATACAGTCTGTCGGAATTCTATCGCTTCCGCGTGGAGGAGATCAATGTGCTGATGACGCATATAGGCGGCTACCCGGGCAAATATAATCCGTGGCTTATACCTTGGTTTGAAAAAAGCCTGAAGGTGAAAATGCAAAATGAAAAATGCGAAATGCAAAATGAGCTGATTAAGGACAGCATTGATTTATTTGTTTGCGGACACAGTCATATACTGAAAGTGCAATATGACAACCGTTACAAGTTCCTTACATTGAACCCCGGGGCGGCAGGAAAAAGCGGTTGGCAAACGGTACAAACACTGCTCCGATTTACTATAGACGGGAAGGCGATAGACAACCTCGAAGTCATCGAATTGGAGCGTCATTAAAGGTACAAAAATAGGCAAAACCTACAAAATAGCATAGTTTTTAATTGTTTGATGAGGATTTTATGCTGTTAAACATATTTTAGGTATTGCAAAATTGAAAAAAAAGTTGTACCTTTGCATTCGAAAAGACAAATACCAATCTTTTATTACCTTAAAGACTAATACCTGAAAAAAAGAGCCATCGAGATGATGTCTCTTTTTGTTTTATTAGTGTCCACTAAAATCGGGGGACGTAAAAAAATGACATCAAATAGCAGAATGTCCGATTTTTCATAGGGAATGTCAAAAAAATGTAGTACCTTTGCACCGGATTTCGGTAAAAGGGGTGTAACCCTTTGCGAAAACGCGTATCTATTTAGTAGAAACTAATGATTAAAGCGATATGAAAAAGGTATTATTAGGTATTATGTTGTGTATGGCAGCGAGTGTGTCTGCTGAAACAATCAAAGGATCGGTCAGCGATTCGAAAGGCGAACCGATGGCGTTTGTGACAATCTCTGTTTTGTCGCAAGACTCGACGCTGTTGACGGGTGCGATCACCGACGAGAAAGGTGAATATGTGGTAACGGTGAACGGATTAACGGGTGAAGGGATGAATGGGATGATCATCCAAGCCTCGTATATCGGTTATCAAACCGCCTTTGGCGGGCCGGATTTTGTGTTACGCGAAGAGACGGAGCAGATAGCAGAAGTGGAAGTCAAAGCCAAGAAACCGCTTATCGAACGCCAAATGGATAAATTAGTGGTTAACGTGAGCGCATCGCCTCTGTCGGCAGGTTCGAACGGCAATGATATCCTTCGCCGCTCTCCGGGAGTTCGTATTGACAAAGATGGCAATATCACCGTCAACGGCAAGTCCGTCGAGATATGGATTGACGGCAAACCGTCCTATCTGAGCGGGCAACAACTCAAAGCCATGCTTGATGGCACGGACGGTAACACGATTGAGAAGATTGAGATCATCTCTAATCCTTCCGCTAAATACGATGCGTCAGGACAGGGCGGTATCATCAATATCAAGACCAAACGCAATATGATGAAGGGCCTGAACGGAATGTTGTCCGTTGGGTACGGAGGAATGTATTTCGGCGATGTAAAACGGTGGTTGAATCAAGAGATGGCTTCGCTGATGCTCAACTATCGTGGTGAAAAAACCTATACCTTTGGTCAACTTACCCAGGTATATTCGCAGAACGATATCGATTTTGAGACAGGGCGTTCTATTCCAGCTACCGCCACAACACCGGCGATTAAGAACTATTCTAACTCCGGCTATAATATTGACTTCCAGTATTATATGCTTAAGGTTGGCAACGATTGGTATATTGACTCCGTGAATACCTTCGGTTTCATCCTCAATGTGCCGTATATGAATATAAAGCAAGAGATCCTACCCGGACGCAATTATGCATATACGGCAGTTGGCACAGATACCACGTGGACGAAGACGGCGACAACGAACAAGGTTACTTCGCCGCAACACACTGCGAATCTCAACTATACCCACACTTTCTCCGAGGCGTTGGAGCGCGAACTGACTATTAATGTCGATTATAACCGCTATAACAATCGTCAACTTAATTTCCAAGAGACAAAATACCCTAACCATCAGTTAGGATTGGATATCAATAGTCATCAAGTGATCAATATATACAGTGGCAAGTTGGATTTCCAAACCAAGTTCTGGCAAACGGGTATGATTGAATGCGGCGTCAAATATGCGCTGTCTTCGACGGATAACAACATGACTACTGACTCTATCCTAAACAGTACGCAGATAAGTCACACGCACTCTGTTTTCCGTTACGACGAGCATGTGGCAGCTGCCTATATCTCCGTTGGCAAGCAGTTCGGCGAGCACTGGTCGGTCAAACTGGGTCTGCGTGGCGAATATACCTACAGCCGTGGCGACTGGTTAAGTGCAGACTCCGTGACGCGCAAGTCTTATTTCAATCCTTTCCCGACCGCGTATGTGGGTTATACGACCTCGCCGCTCGGCAAACTGCAGCAACCTATCTCCGTAAGTGCCAGTTACGCGCGTCGTATCAAACGACCGAGTTACTACATGCTCAACCCCTTCGTTGCTTACGTGGATGCGTATTCCTACACTACCGGAAACACTGAACTGACGCCGGAGTTTAACAACGATGTAGAACTCCATTTCTCGTGGACGCAGTACCTGAACGTCACCTTCAACTTTGCTCACACACAGGACATGTTCTCGGAGAAAACAACAATCCTACCAAGCGGTATGGGTACCATCAAATGGGTCAATTTCGGAACATGTACCACTCACGGAGGTAACATCTCCCTGACCGAACTGCCGATTGTGCCCAAATACACGAAGGCGGAGGATGGCACGAAGACGATGCAGGGTGCATGGCTCGCGCTCACCGTCAATGCAGGTTGGTATCATTTCCTGAATAAGTCGTACGAGAAGAACGCGGAGGGCAAACCGGTCTATGAGTTCGGCAATCATTACGGCTATGTGGGTGGAACACTCTCCTCTTATCTGCCCAAAGACTGGACGCTGACCTTGGACGGCAATTGGTCGAGCCCGATGACAACAGGTTATGCGAAACAAGGTAGTACTTTTTTCCTGTGTTTCGGAGTCCGTAAGATGATCATGAAGCATGGTTTGATTCTCAACCTCAATGCACAAGACCTCGCACGCTCGTGCGTCTTCAGTAATGAGGATATGGGACAACAACCGGGCTATAGTTCGTGGTTCAAAAACTCCGTTCGCCAACAGCGTGTCACGCTCTCGGTCACCTGGATGTTCGGTCAGTATCAGCAACACAAGAACCGCAAAGTAGGTGATATGGACGAGCTCAACCGTCTCGGAGGCGGTGGAGGCGTACAAGCAGGTAAGTAAAACATAGTCAGACAGTATAATATGATAACACGATAATAAGGCGAAGAATTAAATATGAACTAAAGAACAACTAAAGAACAACTAAAGAAGAACTAAAGATTATAACGACAAAAGAGTTGACTAAACCTAATATAAAATCAAGAGAATTGCAACAATTAGAGTGCGGCAAAATGAATTGCAACAATTAGGGTGTGGCAAAATGAATTGCCACACCCTTACTATATAACTGTAATCGTTTAGAAGTTAATAGAACCTTTATCGATTAGCGGATCTCGGTGCCGAGGGCGTTGTAGCGAACACCGTTGCGGTAGATGACGATTTGACCGTCCTCGATGCGCTTAACGGATTTCGCATTGTTGGTGATGGTTTCAACAGCAGTCTCCTCAAGGAACTCTATCGTACCACCATCTACAGTTTCTGCAAGATCTATCTCAGGATTTTTTTCAGGATCTTCACCAGCCTCACTGTAGTAACGTTTGAGAGCTGCAGTCACTTTAACTTTTGCACCTGGTACAACTCTTTCAGAATCTTCTTTACTTACTTTAACGCGATATGCTTCAAAATCTTTAGCCTCACTGTTAACGTCATCTACCATATAGAATGAAATGTTACCATAGGTCTCATTATATGCAATAGCAATTTCACTCACATATCCAGTTATTGCGTAACGATCATTTGTAGAAGCTTTCTTTTCAAGAGCCATAGCAATAGCAATTGCTTCAGCAACTGTCACTTCTTGAATTACCTCTTCCTCTTTGCTCTTCTCGATGAGTTCAACCTTACCGTTGGAGATTTCGATTGTTCCGTTGTAGTTATAGAGTTTACCGGTTACGGCAACCGAGTCACCCTTACCAAGTTCCAAGCCATCCTCGCCTTTGCAGTTATAGGGTTTGAATATCTTGTCACCGCAAGCCATCTCGAAGGTGTGCTGACCATAGTTGTTTACAGCATCAGTACCTTTAACACGACCATAAACGATGAATACGTCAGGTGTGTAATCGCCGGGCTCCAAAGCCTCGCCTTCTTCCAGAGCCTCGCAAACATCGACCTCAAGGGTGTCAATCTTTGTTGTTGCGCGCTCGAGGATAGCTACATCACCGTTCTTGATTTCCGGAGTGTTGTTGTAGTTCATGATCTTGCCCGTAACGGTAATCTTGTCACCTACGTTCAAAGCTTCGTGTCCGGGCAGGTTGCACCAATAGCCTTGGAGGGTTTTCTTTGTACCCTTCTCGTCGTCCATGTAGAAAGTCTGTTGATCAATCGAGGGATCCGTACGTGAGGGGCTGATAGAGCCGTTGGTGTTGGTGATGTAACCGGTAACGATGTACACATCCTCAGTCTCCGAGCCACTCTGTGCCGGCATAGCGGCAGCAGCTTCGGCGCAAGTTACAGGAATAGGATCCTGGGCACTCATTGTTACGGCAGCGAACAGGGTTGCTGCAAAGAATAAAATTTTCTTCATAACTGATTAATTTAAATAATTGGTTAGTATAATTGGTTGATATAATTGGTTAATGTTACTCGGCAGGGGCTTCTTCCTCCGGTTCGGCGAGAAGGAGGTTCTGGATCTCCCAGGTCGGTGCTGAGGGAACATCTACGCCGTCGAGGTTGGTGTTATAGCGGAAGCCGAGTACGATGGTCTGACCGTTGAACTCGCTGAGGTCAAACACGCCCGAACTCTGGAATCGCCAGCTGCTACCGTCCGGCAGTTCAGCTTGCCACTCGAGGTGTTTCCACTCGGTGGTGGTGACATCGCCTGTGAAGTTGTTGGTTACCATGACACTGAGCCACTTGGGGTTGTCGGTAGTGTTACCATAACGCACAGCCTGATCGAAGGTCAGTTGGGGTTGCACACTCTTTTTGAGCTCTACACGGTGGTTCGTACCGCTCACATAAGCCGATGCCGTCATGCCGTACAAAGACTGATAGCGCCATATATAGTTCAGGCCGTCGAGGTTGACGTGTTGGATGGTGAACTTGCCGGGGCCTTCGCCTACGAACTTCGCTTGCAGGTAAGTGGAGATGTTCGCAATCCATTGATCCTTCTTGAGTTCGAACGCCATGGTTTCGGTGATGTAACCGGTGGTCAGTTCGAGTTCGGTGCCATTGACAACCCACTCGTCAGCCGTTGCGCCGTTCTTACCCATATAGGCAACGAGATAAATCTCTTTGTCGGCAGCATAAGGGAACGCTGATTGCAGGTACTTGAGGATGATATCCGGATCGGTTATGGCTTTCACACCTGCCATTTCATAAATCTTCGGCGGCAGCGCCATGCCGACCTTGAGTTGATCGTTGGTATATGGAACCCAGCCTTCCTCTGTGAGTTGATAGATTGCGCTCTCTTGGGTTGTTTTGCGGGCTTGCAAAGCACGTCGGCGTGCGGGAGCGGAAGGTGTGGAGTGGCTGACATATACGCCGTCCACGATCTGCGGTTCGCTGCCTTCGGCAGTATAACGACCGGTGATGGTGATAGCGTCGCCTTGTTTGATACCTTTGTCTTTCCACACTTTGTTGCCATCCTCATCGGTCAAGCCATAGACGTAGATGCTATAGTCACCGTCCACCATGTAGAAGCGACCATAGATAGAGGACTTAACTTGTCCTACGTAGCCGGAAATCTCGTGCTTATCCTCATCAGGGAACTCAAGCAGTTGACTGAGTGTGAGTTTGTAGGGCAGGAAATCATGCAGTTCAGAGGGATCGGGTTCGTCCTCGCTGTAGTTGTAGGTGATGAGCGCGATCTGCCCTAAGCGTGCATTCGACAATCGCTGGGCGAGAAACGCCGGCACATTTGCCATCGAGCCGGGGGTGAGGTAAGAAACGCCGCGTTTCTGCCAGACTGTTTCGTAGTCTGCCTGCGTGAGTTCGAAGCCTTGCGCATCATCGAACTCCGCTACACGATACGACTTGCCTTCGCGCATCGTGTATTGCACGTCACAGGTTGTACCGTTGTCGAGGTACGGGTACTTCTCTGCCATCAGCGCCGGTACATACATATCTGCCGAAGCATTCTCCGTGAAGGATTTCTCCTTGGCGATAGCAAGCAACTCCTTCAGACCCGTTGAGTCAACAGGATCGAGAGCCAAGGCTTTGGCGATGTTTTCGGGATAAACGGTAATCTGCTTGTAGTCGTCATCGGTGAGCGTATAACTCATACCGGTACGAACATCCGAAACCGCAGGATGACCGTTGTCCATGAAGTGAGAATCGAAGTAGTTGGTACACGATGCCAAACCTAATCCAAGTACGACTGCGGTAAAGATATATTTTGCTTTCATATTCATAACCATTTAGTCTTTAATCCTTAATCCATCCATTAGAAGGTGAGTTTGAGACGAATATTCCACTGACGACCTTTGTTGTAGAAGAAGTAGATATTGTCCTTCGTATTCTCCTTCACGTCATAGGAGGTAGTGTTCTTCGACCAAGCTTTCTCTATATGGTGCTGATCGAGCACGTTCGTTACGTTGGCAGCCAATGTGGCGCGTACGCTACCGAAATCAAACGAGTAGCTTACGCGGGCATCCAGCGTGCCGCCGATCGGGCAACGATACGGTTCCATAACGTTGAGCGTTTTGCCTTTCTGCAGGTCTGAACCCGAGAAGTAGTAGTACGAATAGTTGCGGTCGTAGAGCGTATATTCGCCGCCTATACGGAATCCTTTGAACGGATTGAACATCACGCCCAGGTTGGCTGTGGTCTGAGCCTGACCACCCACATGGATCTTGTCCATATTAATCTTCGCCCACGCATGTTCCTTGCCTTCCTCTGTGCAATACGGAGTGGTTACTTCGAAGTTGCTTGTGAGTGCATTACCGTGTTCGTCGTAGAGGTAACCGATGATGTCATTGCCTTTCCATCGCCAATCACCGAGTGAGAGCATAGCGTTGAGTTCGAGCCACTTGAGCGGTTTGGCTTTGAACTCCATCTCCAGACCGATGTGCTGCGACCCTACTCCACTCATGTTGATGTAGGCGTTGACCGTCTGACCGTTGTCGGCTTTGCTCATCGTCTTGTCAATCCAGCGGGTGTAGTAACCGTTGACGGCAAGGTTGACGAACTCGTTATGGAAGCCGTAACCTACCTCAACGGAAGCGATCTTCTCGTTTTTGGCATAACGGTTCAGCGCGTGCGAGGTGTTCGACGAGGCAAACGCAGCGTTGAACTTCGGCGCACGGGTGATGAAGCCCGCATTGAGGAAGATATTGTGGTTGCGGTTGATGTTGTAGTTCACACCACCCTTGACTGTTCCGCCCAAGAAGCCGACAACCTCGGATTTGCTATGCTCCTCGTCATAGTAGAAGCGATCCACACGCCAGTAGTTGGTGTAATAGAGCGAACCGTTGACGAAGGCTGAAAGATGTTCGGTTGCATACTCCAAGGTAGCGAACGCACCTTCCTGCATCACATGTCCGGTGTAGTTACGATAAACGACATCACCTACGTTGAGTTTCTCGTACGCCCAGTTGATGTCTGCACGGTTCTTATTGTTCTCCACTTTGACGGAGTTCACGCGCGTGGCGTCGATGAAGTATTCACCAGCCAACATGTCGGAAATGACTGCACGGTGAATACCCTGGTAGTAACGTATATCTATACCGGCTGTGAGTTCCAGTGTCTCGTTGAGGAACTTGTTGTTGTAGGTTGAAACGAGTCCGTACCAGTTGTGGTCGTTACGGTTCTCGGCTATGATCAGCTCCGAGCCGGATTCCGATGCGGCATTCAGATCCTCGACTGCGCCGTAATCAAATGAGCCGTCATCACGACGGAAATCCGTAGTGATCTTTCCTTCGGCAGCACCTTTGGTGAGCGTTGAGTAAGAGTATTGCGAGTACGGGCTGGCTTCGGCTGTATTGCCAAAACCGCGACCGATAGACGTATAGAGCGCCGTGGAGAGCGATGACTTGTAGTCAATCTGCCACACGTGGTTGAGCGAAATCTGCGGCTTATGGTAACTGTTGTAGTTCGTACCGCGTTGCTTACCGTCGTTGCCGTAACCGTAGCTGGGGTTGTAGCGGCGGTAATCCATGCCGTCGCGCATATACTTGCGTACCTCATTCCAGCCCTCGAGATTCAATGCACCCGAACTGCCCGAAGGACGCGTCCAGTGCCATTGCGGAGCGCCGAAGCCGGTGAGCGACAACTGATGACGGTCGTTGATGCGCTTGCTGACATTGGCGAAGTAACTGTATCCGCTATAGCCAGTGCCTTGGATATAACCGTTACCCCATGTCTTGGAGAAGAGCACGGTGATAGCCCATCCGCTCTTCATCAAACCGGTTGATACGGAGAACGCCAGTTTGTTGCCGTTGTCATTACCCAAGGAGTACATGACTGTTCCACCCTTCTTGGCATCTATACCTTTGGTTACGATATTGATTGTACCGCCGACGGAAGGTGCTGACAGTTTGGATGCACCCATGCCGCGCTGCGTCTGCATCACGCTGGTAACGTCCGCCAAGCCTTGCCAGTTCGACCAATAGACGGTTCCGCCTTCCATGTCGTTCATCGGCACACCGTTGATCATCGTGGCTACGTTCGTGTTGTCAAAACCACGCATCCAGATCTCCGAGTCACCCCAACCGCCACCTTGACCGTTGGCATGTACACCCGGCGTGTTCTTGAGCACTTCCGGGAACTCTTGTCCACCAAGTCGCTCCTCGATCTCGAGAGCGGCAATCTGGCTGACGGCAATCGGCGTCTTCTGCTGACGGGCTATCTGCCCCACAACCGTCACGTCTTGTAATGCAACAACCTCAGGAGCAAGCCGAATGTTGCCCATATTCGTCTTTGCAGGCAGAGTCAAGGTTGCATAACCGATGTACGAGAACTGGAGTTTGGCACCCGGAGCAACATCAATGGTGAAGTTTCCGTCAATGTCTGTAATGTTACCATTGGTTGTACCTTCTTCGAGAATAGACACACCGATGAGTGGTTCGGCTGTTAGCTCGTCAAGCACTGTGCCGACCACATGAAGCGACTCGGCAAACACCATGCAGGGCAACAACAGACAGCCAAGAATGAGTGAAAGTTTGTTCATAATCAAGTATAATAATTATGTGTTTCTCAATATACTAAATTATTAAATTTGAATTCTTAATTAAAATAAGGTGTTTCTTTTTTACGAGAAAACACCTTATTCTTGCACATTCTACTTCTTCGCTTTGGCTACAATGGCTTGGAAGGCTTTTGGCTGGTTGACAGCGAGGTCGGCAAGCACCTTGCGGTTGATGACGATACCCGCTTTCTTGAGCGCGCCCATAAGCTGGCTGTAGCTGAGTCCTTCCAGACGTGCGGCAGCGTTGATACGCTGGATCCACAGTGCGCGGAAGTTGCGTTTTTTGTTTCGACGGTCACGGAAAGCATATTGCAAACCTTTCTCCCATGTGTTCTTGGCAACTGTCCAGACGTTAGCACGGCCACCAAGTGAGGCTCATGATCTTCTTACGACGGTTGCGCGAAGCAACGTGATTTACTGATCTTGGCATAATTCAATACTCAATTTTGATGGTTAGACATTAACGCAGCAAGAGCAGCTCGCGGATGGAGCGCAGATTGCTGTGATCGACAAGTGCAACATGCGTAAGGTTACGCTTTTGCTTTTTCGTTTTCTTAGTCAGAATGTGACTTTTGAACGCGTGTTTGCGTTTCAATTTACCCGTTCCGGTAAGCGTGAAGCGCTTTTTGGCACCGGAATTAGTTTTTACTTTTGGCATTTTGTTAAATATTTAATTGTTAATAATCGGTCTGCGGCAGCCATTAGTAGCTCACAGGCCATTTTCTGCGTTGGTTATTGTTGACCAATCTTGGTCAACGCTTTATTTCTTCGGGCTGATGTTTACAATCATTCTCTTTCCTTCGAGCTTAGGCACAGCCTCGACTTTGCCGAAGTCAGCCAGATCATTGGCAAAACGCGCCAGCAGCAATTCACCCTGCTCCTTGAACAGTATCGAACGCCCACGGAAGAACACGTAAGCCTTGACCTTGTTGCCGTCCTTGAGGAACTCCTGTGCATGTTTCAACTTGAAGTTGTAATCATGCTCATCGGTCTGTGGTCCGAAACGGATCTCCTTGATGACAACCTTAGCCGAATTGGCTTTCTGCTCTTTCTCTTTGCGTTTTTTCTGGTACAGATACTTCTGGTAATCCAGAATTCTGCATACGGGAGGCTCGGCGTTAGGCGATATCTCCACGAGGTCAAGGTTCTGTTCGTCGGCTATCTGCATCGCCTCGCGCAAGGAATAGATGCCTTGCTCTACGTTGTCACCCACCAGACGAACCTCTGCCACACCGCGTATCGCATCATTGATGCGGTTTGGCATTTCTTTTTCTACGCGCCCACGTTTATCGCGAGGCGCACGGGGTAAATTTGTTGCTATAGTTTTGTCCTCCTATAAGGGTTAGTTTCCTCCACAGCATAACGTTATGCCATAACACACCGAGCGGCATAGCCATAGCGTTTGCTATGAATTCGGCGACAAAGTTACGAAAAATATACGGATTTAGCAAATGTTTGCGTCATTTTTCTTCAAAAAACTGCATTTTGACAGGTAAATATGCACTATAATTAGGGATAGATGCAAAAAATCGTATTTTAATTTGCAAATGTCAAATATTTTTTGTATCTTTGTAGCCGATTTTGATTTAATCGGATAACACCTTAAAATTTATCTAATATGACAAAATTATTTCGTCACACTATCCTTGCTATTGCAGCAATCAGTTTGCTGGTTGGCTGTAAGGATAATGCCATTCCGTCCGACACATTAGGTACAGACGGGATAACACAATCTCGCATCGTGTATGACACCATCCGCAACATGCGCGACCTTAATCCTGGGCCGGAAGGCGACACGATTGATGTCGAAGAAGCTGTACGTATCGGTTTGGCGATGCCATCCGGCAGCACTACATCGGAGAGTTATTATGTGCTTGCAGCGGTTAAAGGTTTCAGCCAGCCGTTTGATGCCACGTACGGTAACGTTTCACCGATTATTACGAACAAGATTGCCAACCGTCAGATGATCTGCTATCGTCTGATGAGTTTCAAGCGCAAAGGCGTGGTACAGAAGTTCACGGATGCCGAGCAGTTGCAGATTGGTGATATCGTTGTTGTATATGGTCAGATACAGAACCGCTACGGCGCTCCGCAGCTCACGCAAGGCTGCTATCTGGTTACGTCTGACAACCCGTTGTCCGGCTACAAACCTGCGCCGAAAGTAGTTCTCAGCGAGACATTTGACGAAGACATGGGTGATTTCACAATCGACAACGAGATTGTCGCATCGGATGATATATGGAAACACGTTGAGGCAACCGGTGGCAAACAAGGCTACATGTGCGCCAATGAGGGCAAACTTGCCGAAGAGTCAGACAGTTGGCTGATTAGTCCGACGATGGATCTCACCGTCTGCAAGGATACTACCCTGATGACGTTCAGCCACTGGTATCAAGGCAGTGCTGACCTGCGTGACGAACAACTGCGCGTAATGGTTTCGACCAACGACGGTGCGAACTGGGAGCAGTTGCCTGTTGACGGCTGGAACAACGGCAAACTCAAACGTTTCACAGCGGCTACCGTTGATCTGACCGAGCACAAATCGGCTACGACCAAAGTGGCATTTGTATATACCAGCACTGCTGAATCGGCTATGGTTTGGTCTATACAGAACATTCGTATTGGCGAACCCGCAGATGAATAACAACAAACACAACATAAAACATAATATTATTAACAAATGAAAAAATCAATATTGATTGCCGTTGTCGCATTAGTATGCGGAACAATGGCGTACGCTCAACCGCGTGCAATCGGTGGTCGTCTGGGTGCTTTTAACGGCGTTAGTTATGAGCACGGATTTGGTGACAGCAACATGTTAGAAATCGAAGCCGGTTTCGGCTGTGTAGGTGGTATTGACAATGCCTTTGGCTATATCGGCTCGATTCAAGCTGCTGTTACTTACGATTGGATTGATCCGTTTGGTGCCACATTCCCTTGGGAGCATAAAGGTGAATGGCATTGGTATCTTGGCGTTGGTGGAGCCGGTGGTTATGTATTCAATAATGCCGGTTTCATTGGTGCAGCCGGTCGAGCGGGTGTAGAGTACGACTTTTGGTTTCCGCTCCAACTCTCGATTGACTTCCGTCCAGTTGTCGGAGCAGGACTTTGGAATGGTGGAGCCGGTTGCTATTGGGAGGCAACAGCACTCGCTCTCGGCGTTCGCTACAAATTCTAATGCAAATGCTAATCTGTTCACAGATTAAACAGATTTAACAGATTGCAATGAATATTTAGAATTGCAATCAAACAAAAGTGAGTTCCAATGCGGAACTCACTTTTGTTTTAGGATAACGCGGAAGGTTGTACCCTTGCTGACAACAGACTTATGGACGAAGATCTTGCCGCGATGGTATTGTTCGACGATACGTTTGCAGAGGCTCAAGCCTAATCCCCACCCTCGGGTTTTTGTTGTGTAGCCCGGGCGGAAAACTTGACGATAGCGTTTACGCTCTATGCCACGTCCGGTGTCGGTAACATCAAGGATGATGTTATTGCCGCTCGCTGTCAGATGCAAACCGATCCATCCTCGACCGTTCATGGCATCGACAGCGTTCTTGATAAGATTCTCAGTCACCCACTCCATTAGCGGAGCATCAACGGATGCTGTATATGCTTCGGCAGGGTGCTCGTCGATTGTTAGTTCGATTTCTACCTTATTTGATACGCGCGTGCGCATGTACGTAACAGACTCCTCAACAATCTTTCGCATATCAGTTGGCATCAATGTGGGCGAACTGCCGATACGCGAGAATCGTTCGGCAACCAATTGCAGACGGTTGACGTCGGTAGCTATATCCGGCAGAAGTTCGTCATCAGGGTACTTTGTTTTGAGCAGTTCGAGCCATCCGTTGAGCGAAGAGATAGGCGTTCCGAGTTGGTGAGCTGTTTCCTTGGACAGTCCTACCCACACGCGGTTTTGCTCGTTGCGGTATGAGGTGATGATATAGGTGACGATTAGCGCCATGAAACTGAGCACGACGAGCATCTGCACCCATGGGAACCACCGTAGTTGCCTAAGCAGGTTGGACTCTTCATAGAAAATATACTGCGTCACCTGAGGCGACACACGTACTTCAATGGGCGTTTGCTCATTGCGAAGGCGGGCGATTTTCCTTGCGTAGAACTCTTCGATATTTATTTTAGGCTCTTGCACATTACGTGTAAGGATGACATGGTAATCGGCATCGGTCATATAGACGGGAATCGTAGTATTCGCCTCAATAATTGAGGAATACAGAGTGATATCCGTATTTTCGTCGGCGAGCACGAGTTGCCGGGTAGCTTCAGCCCAGATCTCCATTCGCTGTTTCTCGACCTGAGCAAACTGCATTGACAGCCGCCTTGTGAACCACGCCGACGCTCCAACAAAGAGCAGGGCGAAGAGAACAATTATCCAACTAACACTTTTTCGCATAACATGTGGTTCACTGCGTGAACGTTAAAAGGGTTTTTCTTAAGAAAAACGTTAAAGGGTTAAAATGGTTTTCTCTGCCGAGAAAACGTTAAAGGGTTATTTCATATTGAGTTTCTTGCGGACGTCTTTGGGCAGAGCATCCTTGTGAACGAGGATATCGTTCGTCTTGTAGCGCATAAATGCTTCGCTGACGTACCATATACCGTTATAATCCGAACGGAGTTTTCCCCAAGAGTTCTTGACCATGTAGTATTTCTTACCATTCTGATCATGTGCGATGCCGAAGATCTGCATGCCGTGGTCATCAGTCGTTTCCCAGCGGTCAAAGGCATCCTGACGCATCTGTTGGGTTACTTCCAACTCCGGCAGCGGTTTCTTGGTCAACTCCTCGCGCCGTTCATCGGCTTTTAGTCCGAGCCAATGCGCCATGTCACTGCCTGTCAGCTCTGCACCATTCTCTGCATCGGGAACGACACCTACGCCTTTGCGCGTGAACCCTTCCTCGCTCACGTCAGCACCCCACACAACAGTATAGCCCTTGGCAAGAGCGTTGTCAATAACCGCCATGAGTTCGTCAATCGGGATATTGTACATCTGATCCATACGCCAGTTGTCGGGCACCTCGAGAGCAAAACGCTCATAAAACGGATGATGAGTATAACTGGTTATACTGATATAATCTTCCTCTTTGAGTCCGAGTTCCTCTACAAAACTGCGCGGCGTATAAGTCTTGCCCTTATAAGTGAACTCTTCGGGGCACTTGCCCAGATACGTATCATAGATTGCCTGCAAACCCTCACGCCACACAGGGGTTAATTTCTTGAGCTTTCCACCGGTAAGCGCTTTGAGATATCCTCCTGCCACAGCATCCAACTCGTTATGAACAGGCAGTGTATCGCTTTTGGCTGCGCCGTAACGAATACCGGGCATCGCTTCTTGCGGAACTAAGCCGTAATGCGACATGCAATACAACACATCATACGCACTGCCGCCGGGGGCAAAACTGCTGCCGTCACCGTACATTCGAACGAAATACGTCGCACGATCCATCATCGTCTTGCTCACCACGAACATCTCACTCAGGTCATATTCGCCCTTTCCCATACGCAACAGTTCGCTCTCAAGGAATCCGATGGCTGAGAATGCCCAACAAGTCGATGAACGGTTCTGGTCTTTGACCGGAGTAATAGCAATACTGTCAATCGTAGTAAAACGGAAACCTTCGTCCTCCGTCAGTTCGATGTCATCTTCAGGATCATCCACAACAGCCAAACCTGTCATCTGAGCAGACATGCTGACAGAAAGCATTAATGCCAAAAATAAGAAACAGTTTTTCATTATTCGTGTTATTTCGATATTTAATAAATTACAAAATGCAAAAATCGTACCATAAATCAAAAAAAAAGTGCAAACTATTTGCAAATGTCTAAAATTTTATGTAACTTTGTACGATTTTTCTGCAATCGGGCAATAAATGAAGTTTACAGACGTACGAAAATATCTTGACGAGCATCCTTGGCTCGATCGTTGGGTGGTGAACAAATATACGATCACGTGCCTTATTTTTGGTGTGTTCTTCTTCTTTATTGGGGATCAGAGTCTGGTTAAGCAAATCAAACGCGTGCGTCAGGCACATCGTCTGGAAAAGCAGATTGACGAGAGTCGTCAGAACATTGCTACTTATCAGCGCGAACTGGAAGTGCTGTCGAACACCGACAGCCTGGAGCGTTACGCCCGTGAGCACTATCACATGCACGCGCCAAATGAAGATGTCTATATAGTAAAATGAAAACCGGAAAGATACTATTGATAGTAGGATTGATCGTAGTAGCTGTAGGTGCTATACTATCTACGCAGGATATTGAGCCGTACGCGGATTATGCACTCGTAGCTGGTGCTGTTCTTGTTGTTCTCTCCGGATCGTTTCGGATGAGGGGAAGGTAATAATAAAATGGGGAAATGAGCAAATGCAGGACAAACTGGTGAACGAACATATTATTCTTGGTATCGATCCGGGAACGCTGTACATGGGTTATGCCATCTTGCACACCGTGGGTCAGAAAGCCGAGATTAAGGAGTTCAGCACACTGGATGTACACAAATTAGATGACCAGTATGCACGATTGCAACAGGAGTTCTTCTTCCTGCAACAGTTGATAGACAAACACCATCCTACCTGCCTTGCCATCGAGACGCAGTTCGTGGACAAGAACCCGCAGACGATGATCAAGATTGTGCATGCACAAGGGGTTGCCATAGCCGCAGCACTTTCAAAGGACGTACCGATATACGAGTACTCGCCGATGAAGATTAAGATGGCTATCACCGGCAACGGTCACTCCACAAAGCAGCAGGTAGCAGATATGTTGCAGCGATTCCTGCACATACCCGACGAGCAGATGCCCAAGAAACTCGACGCCACAGATGCACTCGGCATCGCCTACTGCCACTTCCTGCAATTAGGCTTGCCGGTAAATACCGCAAAAGGAGCAAAGAACTGGACAACGTTCGCCAAGCAGCACGGGCTCGCCGACAGCGCAGCCACAACGCCGAATCAGAAACTCCTCGCTGCCCTCCGAGGCAAAAAATGAAAAAATGTGAAAATGAGAAAATAAGAAAATAAAAAAATGAATAAATAACTTAAATCGTAAATGTCTTATGGCTTACAAAATTTCTAACGACTGCATTGCATGCGGTACATGTAAAGACGAATGCCCGATGGGTGCTATCTCCGAGGGCGAGCACTATGTAATTGATCCCGACGTTTGTGTTGATTGCGGCACATGCGCTGACGTATGCCCGAGCGGTGCTATCGCTCCCGAGGCATAATCCCGAACTCGGACAAAAAGAAAAATCCCACAATCTGTTTGTGGGATTTTTTGTTTGTGCAAGGTTCATCTATCGGTGAGCAATGGAACAAGCGTACGCATCCGTATGGAAAGTGTGCAGCGTATAATCCTGTACATGCTCAAGCAGCGAAGGAATAGTATCCAACGCAGTCAGGCCTGTACCACGGGCTTTGACGAGCGCCTCTTTTTGAGTCCACAGTTCAGTGAATGCTATAGTAGGATCAGCCGAAGCGGCAATCTTCTGCCTTTCGCCGGCGCTCATGGTTCGTTCGAGGAAATGTGCATCGGCAAGTCGTTTCGCCGAAGCAACCATTTCGACATCGATGCCTATCGGCTGGCGGTCAATCGCCACTGCAATCGCGTTCTTCGTGTGGGATATAGAAAATTCGACTGCTATACTCAAATGGGGTTTGCCTGCTGCATCTTCAGTGTAAGTGAGTTCGGATAAAGGAAACGTAGCGGGCAGGTAATCATGCTTAATGAGCAGTTCATATAATAGTTGCCATGACCGCAGGCAGCAATACTGCCCGTGTAGATGCTTGTAGCGCAAAGCTTTTTCGCGTCGCTGCAAAGGAACAAGCGGTAGTAGTTCGGCTACTACCGCTTGCATGGTCTGCGTATCAGGTATTTCTTCTACGTGATAGAACATATTTATCTGCGAGGACCTCCTCCACCTGAGCGTCCGCCACCGCCGCTGAATCCACCTCCGGAGCGTGAACCTCCGCCACTGAATCCTCCGCCTGAGCGTGAGCCGCCGCTGTAACTGCTACTTGACGAGCGTGAACCACCGCTATAACTGCTACTTGACGAACGTGAACCACCGCTATAACTGCTACTCGACGAACGTGAACTGCTGCTGTAGCTGCTGCTCGACGAACGCGGGCTGCTGCTGTAACTGCTTGACGAACGAGAGTTGCTATATGAGTTTGACGAACGGGAAGGAGCACTCTGCGTTGCGCTACGCGAGGTCACTGTTGCTGAACGCGTCGGAGCAGTTGTCGTTGCGGTACGAGTACTGGCTGCACGCGTCGGTTGAGCCGATGAACGTGTTGTCGTTACTGATGTGGGACGCGAACTCGTTTGCCTCGATGCGGATACCGGCTGACGGGAAGCATCCTGACGGGCACTTGCCGCTTGGCGGGTTGAGGTTGCCGGACTATGCGGACGCAGGTTGGTGCTGCTGAACGTGTTGTCACGACTTGTCGTATGGCGCATGGTTGCTCCTGTGCCGCCTACCCGTGTAGGAGCTGATCCGCCTTGGCGTGGTGCCACTGCTCCTGCATGCGTCGAACGTGTTGCTGCCGAGCGGGATACATCCAGCGAACGAGCGTTAGTAGCTGTGGTGTGACGCGAACTGAATGAGCGGTCACGATGCTCGGTTGCGTACTCCCTACGCGATACGCTGTGATGCATGTCACGATAGTGAGGACGAGGATGCGAGGCGTAACGGTACGAGCAGTACGGATGGCAGTGATGCCAATGGTAGCAACGATCCCAATAGACGTGCCATGCGCAGCAATGCCAGCTATGCCACCAGTGCGGGTAATAACCCCAGTACCAAGGTGATGTCCAACATACCCAGAACGGATCCCAGAACCAGTCGTAGATGTACGGACGGTAGATATATACCGGTTCGATGATGTAGTTCGTACCGTAGATATATTCGTCACCTATAACTTGAGTGGTTACTTGACCTGTCGTTTCGTCCTTCTCAACATAGATTGATGCCACATCCTGGAATACATCCTTTGCCAATACGGCTTGGATAACAACGAGGTGTTTGTTGTCGGACGAGGTCTCAACTACGCGGAGGTAATCCACTACTCCGTCACCGTTCAAATCCAAATTGGTGAAAGCGGAGTCGGGGTTGTTGAGGAGTGTTTCGAACTCCTCCACGTTCTTGACTGTGCCGAACAATGTAGCCACCGCTTTCAAATCGAGCGCTTGGCTTATGTCCTCTGAGTTGGCAGTAACCGTGATGGTTTCGTCTGCCCAAGCACTCCAGCTAACTGTAGCCAGAAGTACCAAAAGTGATAGCAAGCGTTTCATAACAATAGTTTTTTAGTTATACAAGGTGTAACGTGTGGTGCATCTTTTCCTTCTTCGTACGCATGTAGCGTAGGTTGTAAGGATTCGGTTGCACCTCTATTGCTATGTTTTGTACAATAACTATGCCATAACTCTCCAAGCCGATTCTTTTTACGGGATTATTTGTCATAAGTCGCAGATTCTTAGCGCCCATTGAACGCAAAATTTGTGCGCCTACTCCATAGTCCCGTTCGTCGGCATCGAAGCCCAGATGCACATTTGCCTCCACGGTATCCTCGCCTTGCTCCTGCAATTTGTAGGCCTTGATTTTGTTCATCAGCCCTATTCCTCTCCCCTCTTGGTTGAGGTAAACGAGTATTCCTTTCCCCTCTTTCTCAATGCGACGCATAGCTTCGTGGAGTTGTTCGCCGCATTCGCAACGTTTGCTGCCGAAGATGTCGCCCGTCATACAGGATGAGTGTACGCGGCACAGGATCGGTTCATCCTCCGTCCATGTGCCTTTGGTCAGCACCACATGCTCCAGCCCGTTGCTCAGTTGGCGGAAAGGCGTGAGTTGGAACTCGCCGTACTCTGTCGGCAGCGATACCGTATCGCCACGCTCCACTAATGCCGCACTCGGGATGTTCTGCTTCTTGGGCAGCGCGGCTTCCGTACGCAATCGGTAGGCAATCAGGTCTTTGATCGAAATGATATGCAGACCGAACTCTTTGGCTACCTGCTCCAGTTGCGGCATGCGTGCCATCGTGCCGTCCTCGTTCATTATTTCTATTAGCGCGGCGCACGGGCGCATACCCGCGAGGCGCGCGAGGTCAACAGCCGCCTCGGTGTGACCGGCACGCTTGAGCACGCCGTCGGCTTGTGCGTACAACGGATTGATATGTCCCGGGCGACCGAACGTCGAAGCCTTGGAGTTCGGGTCGGCCAACGCACGGATAGTCGCTGCTCTATCCT
Organism: Paludibacteraceae bacterium; assembly: GCA_905233935.1. GTDB lineage: Bacteria > Bacteroidota > Bacteroidia > Bacteroidales > Paludibacteraceae > Colicola. The sequence goes on along the minus strand of CAJOFU010000049.1, from coordinate 509 downwards.
CCGCCGATACGCCCGTTGTGCAACCTTCCAGCTTGTCAACCGTGATGGTGAACGGTGTGCCGAGCATCGAGGTGTTGTTTGCCACCTGATGCACCAGGTCGAGTTCAGCGCAACGCTCTTCGGTCAGCGGGCAGCACAGCACACCACGCCCGTTATGCAGCATGAAGTTCACTTTTTCTGCCGTAATCGTCTCCGCCGCAGTTATGAAGTCGCCTTCGTTCTCGCGGTCTTCGTCATCCACTACTATCACAAACTTACCAGCACGGATATCTTCGATTGCCTGTTCAATTTTATCTAACATATCTATTAACTATTAACTAACCTGTTGGCGGAATTAAAAAAAAGTGTTCTTTGACTTAAAATAGTTGCAAAAAAAGTTGCACAATTCGTTGATTTTTAGTAACTTTGTGTTGCCAAATCAACAAAGTTAAACAACTAAAACATCATCGTCATGCGCAACTTGGCTGCAAAGTTCGGAAAAATTTTTGACATATGCAAGAAATTTTCCA
>CAJOFU010000048.1 GCA_905233935.1 Paludibacteraceae bacterium | reverse complement strand
TTCGGGATTGCAATACAATTGCGTGCACAGCTTCGCCAACTGCTGCCCCACTTGCCTACTTACCGGTTCGGTAGGCGCTGCGGCTTCGACGTAGAGGCTGTCGAAGGGTTGCGTGTCGCGGACGATAAGCGGTAACAGACGCGAGAAGTAGCCGTTCTCGATGCTCGGCACGAGGTGACGATACTGACTGAATGTGCCGGTGAGCAATACCGACAACTGCGGGCAGGGGATAACCTGCATCTCTTTGACGCGGTTATGGCTGACCTGCTCATGTTCGGCAGCCTTGCGGAGGATGGAGTTGTAGGTGGCGGCTTGCGACTTCCAGATGTCGGTGATGACCGATCCTTCGCTCTCGTGGACATAGCAGTGACCGCCGTTCTCGTACAGCCGCTTAAAGAACGCAGGGAACGTGCTGTCGCCCGGAATAAGTGTCGGGTAGATGTCTTCCACGGGCTGGATCATCTCCAAGGCTTGGTTAGCGATACCTTTGCCGGAAGCCGCAGCCGCAAGGATAAAACATTGCAGGTTGGCGTAATACCGCTTGCCCGTCATGCCGTAGCGGAAGTACAGGTTCGGCAGACAGGCACTGGTGGCAGTGAGTGTAGCCATGAGCAGCATGTCGCGCTCGGCAGGTGTTGCGGCTTGCGAGAGCATCTTCTGCAAAGGTTCAGGCAAGGTGGCAAGGTTCAGGTACTCGACGATTCGCAGATCGTCCATGTCTTGGCTGTCCTGATTAGGCACAGCCGGTGTGATAAAGTTTTTGTTCATAGTTTAAAATTGGTTGTTATACAAAAGGTTATAAAGAAAATAAACCTAAATAAACCCTGATGTTGTCTGTTGTCCGTACCGGACTTGTTTCTTAGTCGTATAAGTCTCTCTTTCAAACGTGCTTGACGATAGCCTTATCCGCCTAAGCCACAACTCTCCGAGTAACAGACAACATCAGCGATAAACATAAATAAAATTACTTCATCAATGATTAATAAATTATGCCCTTCTATAATACTTACACAGGGTGTTGGCTTATATGGGTCGAAAAACAATGCCCCTCTATATAGTAGTCACAGTGTGTTAGCCTTCAGAGGGTATTTTGATCGTTTATGGCTGGGAAAATAGGGCGTTTGTTAAGATTCGTTAACATTCTTTAACATAGTTGCGAGGTGTAGTTGGCATAATTGCGATCTTATTTGGTAATCAGTTTAATAGATGGCTTGAATTGGGCTGTTTTGGCGTGCAACAAGCATCAAAGATGGGTCTATTTAGGTCAAAGTGACACTTTTTTTATGCATTTTTTTGTAAAAAAGTGGATTTTTTTGTATGAAAAGCAAACATTTTGACGATTTTTGACATTTTTCGATAAAAAATGCATCCGCCTCTTGCAAATGTCAGATATTTTTTGTACCTTTGCAGCGTGTTTCGTTGGAAAAACGGACAAAATGCCCCCAAAACGTGTTGGAAAAACGGACAAAATAGCCGAAAAAGGTGTTGGAAAAACGGACAAAATTATAACGAAATATGCTTAATCGTCATATTGATAGTGTTATAGTGCAGCATTTCTCATTGAGCAAGAAAGCCCTGCTTCTGACCGGTGCGCGTCAGACAGGTAAGACCTATGCCATTCGCAGGTATGCTCGGGAGGCGGGATTGCAACTGGTGGAGATGAACTTCGTGCTGCAACCCGAGACGCAGAACATACCGCGCGGTGCGGCTAATGTGCAAGAACTGCTGTTGCGTATATCTGCCTACGCCGAGCAACCGTTAGTGCCGGGCAAGACGCTGATCTTCTTCGATGAGGTGCAAGATTACCCGGATATCATGACATGGGTGAAAGCATTGGTAGAGGACGGTAGGTTCAGTTATGCACTAAGCGGCAGTCTGTTAGGTTTGGAACTGAAAGAGGTACGCTCGATACCTGTCGGTTATATGGATGAGTACCAGATGTATCCGCTTGACTTTGAGGAGTTCGTAAGTAACATAGGCATAACGAACGAGGTGATAGAATCCGTTCGTGAAGCGTGGGAGAAATGTCATCCGGTAGATAGTTATATCCATGACAAACTGATGCGTTTGTTCAACCTGTATCTGATTGTGGGCGGTATGCCTGCAGCCGTGCAACGCTACGTGGATACGAATGATCTGCAACAAGTGATTCAGGAGCAGAGGGCTATCCTTGCATTGTACAAGAAAGATATTGCCCGATATGATCCGGAAAACAAACTGTATATTAACGATATCTTTGATTTGATTCCATCAGAGCTCAATGCCAAGAACAAGCGGTTCATTCTCAAGAACCTGAACGAACATATCAAGTTCTCCAGGCACGAGAATAGTTTCGTTTGGTTGCGTGATGCCGATATGGCTTTGCCCACTTACAATGTGGAAGAACCTCGCGTGCCGCTCAAGCTCAGTGAACTGCGTAACCTGTTCAAACTCTTCCAGAACGATGTGGGATTGCTGGCTTCGCAGTATGCCGGAGGTATTCAACTGCAAATATTGCAAGGCAACATCAACATCAATAGCGGCGCGATATACGAGAATGCAGTGGCGCAAGAACTGCATGCGCACGGATGGAATCTCTACTACTTCAACAGCAAAAAACAAGGTGAAGTGGACTTCCTGTTGGAGCAGGACAGCGAAATTATTCCGCTGGAAGTAAAGTCCGGCAAGGATTATCCGCGGCATGTGGCGCTTAACAATATCCTTACCAACAAAGAATACAATCTCCGACGCGCGATCGTATTGTGTAATGACAATATGTGGGTAGAGGGACAAGTAACCTATGCTCCCATATACATGACGATGTTCATTCACCACCGTGTGCTGACCACGCCGCTCATCTACCACCCGGAGTTACCGTGACAGCATATTATATCTATATATGAAAAAGTTCTTTTTATCTCTTATTGTTATCACAATATGCGAACGTACAATGTATCGGAGCTGACCTTCCAACTGACCAAGGACGAAGCGGGAATCACCGTCACTCCGTCGAATAATGATCCGTGGGACTGGTACATTATTGCCGACAATACTCCATCAACGGGCGCCTCTTTGAGCGCTCGTTGATGGAGTATATCTACCTACCGGAGGAGTATTAAAAAGACGGCTCTAAGAGCCGCCGCAAAGATACAACTTTTTATTCAATTATGCAAGTGTATTGAACAAAAAATATACTTTTTTATTCAGTATAGCATGTTTATTGAACAAAATTACGGTCGCTAGCAACTTTTTTTTTGATATTTGCAAGCAACTCCGAACTTTTTTGTGTTTTCATTCCGAAGTTTTTCCGACTACTCCATCAACATACATAAAAAAAGTGCTCCGGGGAGCACTTTTTTACGTTTGAGGGTTTGATGTCGTTTGAAGCTGCGCGTTTGAACAAACTCAAACTATTTCAAACCATCTCAAACTACCGTACCTCAGCGCCGAGTAGGTTGAAGATCTTGCCGTCACGGAGAATAAGCACCTGTCCGTCGCGGATGATCTTCTGACTGCTGACAGTCGACTGCTGATAGCTGACAGCGGTCGGCTCCCGGTAGATAGCCACTTCAAGTGCGGGGCCCCAGATCTGCGGCAGTACGCCGGACTCAGCCCAGCCGGAGTTGCTGGTGAATACAGCCACGGATAGTGTAACCATCTCTGTCGGCAGTTTGGACACGTCAATCTTTCCCTCAATCGCTTTGTTGTCGTTGGTGAGCGTAACAGGACTGCTGGCTGTAGCCAGACCCTCGTTCTCCGCATACACCCAACCGCTCCATTCGTCTTGCGCTACCTCGTTGTTGAAGATATAGAACTCCGCATCGGCAAAGTTTGCCCCCGGCGTAGCTTCAATCAGGTAGTCCGATGCCGAGTTCGTCCACATCCACGAGTTGTGTCCCGTCGTCTCGTCGCCGTCCGTATTGAGCATGATATCAAGATGCTCTACCTCGCCTGCTTCGGCACTATACTCGAGGTAGAAGTAGATATTGCTCTCATCGGCATAAAGACGCAACTCTTTCAGACCGTCGTACTCACCGGCGCCGTCGAAGCTTGCGCATGCCAAACCGCTCAGGTCAGACCATTCTGACAGATTGCCGTCGATAACAATGTCACGTTTGATGGCTTCCACGGGCTCTTCCTGAGCCTTGCGGGTATATTTGTACAACGGCGGACGCTCACCTTCGTCGCTGTCGCTGGTGGTGAAGAACGTGTCGTTGTCCTTCCAGCAGATAGCCTCGCCCTGCCACTCAACCTCGTAGCACTTGAGCGGCTGCGGTTGACGTTTCACAACATCGGCAACGCTCTCGCCTTCCCCGCGCTCCCAGAGCAGGATCCACGAGTATTGTGCATTCGTATTGTTTTGGTTTTTAATCAAAATATACTTTCCATCCGGCGTAATGTCCGCTGCGGTAACCAGGTGGAATCCTTTGTCGGGTTTGTCGCCATCGCCAAGGTCGGCTTTCACACCCAGATCGCACACGTACTCAAGCGTCTGTTTCTCACTGCCGTAATCTGTGCGGAACGGCAACTTAAACACTTGACATACATTGTAATACACCTTCGTTATCACGTACAACATCTGCTCGACATTGTCGTACATAATCGCCTCGGCGTTGTGCTTCTTGCCTTCGGGGTACTGGAAGTTGATGCGCGAAGGGGTGATGTCAATCTGCCCGCCGGTTATCTCCGGCTCCTCAAACCACACGATGCAGTACTGACTGCGCTCCTCGTTGTTATCGCCAAACGCACCGATAAACAGGTAGTTCTTGCCCTCATACACGCCGCCGCACAGGTCTTCCCAGTCCCAGAGGTAGTTCTCGCCTGGGAACTGCACCTTGGCGAAACGGGTCTGACCGGTTTCGTCGGTGGCAATGAGGTAGTCCTGGATCTCGTCGCTCTGCATCCACAGATACCCGGGCGTAACGCGCGAGCAGGCAATGCCCGATACCTCAGGTATAACGGCTTCGGGATTAAGATAATCTACGAGCGTGCGGTCGAACTCGGTGTTCCACTCAAGCACCTCGCCGTTGTACGTCAATTGCGGTGCTGCCGACATGCTCACCGCCATCACACTTGCCATCAAGGCAATAGCAAAAATAAGGAATTTGTGTTTCATAATACTATAGTTTTAGGGGTTGGTTTTTCATTTTCGCTTGCAAAGATACGAAATTTTTCGCATTTATGCAAATTTTCCACTACTTTTGATACATTTTTTGTTGTTTTTGACAAAAAAATCGCCAATTTTCGTGCATTTTGATAAAAATACGGGCTTTTTTGCAAAAAAATGCGCTTTTGATTTGCATATCTCCGATTTTTTTCGTATCTTTGCATTCGGATTTGGGAAAAGCGGCGTTTTTTATGCCTCGCAATCCCTTATTCAGACATGTTTATTTTTCGCGTTTGCGATTTATTAGGTTGCTCCAGAATGTAGGAAGTTCAATGAGTAACAACACAAATAAGTCAGCAAGCGTCCATATCCATATGGGCGTGACTTATCGTTGTTATGGGCATTTCCTACAGCCTTGGAGCAGGTAAGGAAGCGCTCATATTTTTTGTATATGTGCAACTTTAACTCTAATCTTTAAAACCGACGGGGCGATGGGATATAACTGCCACCAAATCAAATGAAAAAACATTTTCTTTTTATCGCAGTATTAGCTCTTGCTGTTACTGTGTCTGCCAAAGACAAAGTCGTATTGAAAGACGGAAGTCTCCAGTTTTTGTTTGAGAAGAACAAATTGGGTGTCGTGGATGTTGATTTGTCCAAAGCTGAGGTTGTAGAATATGACAAAGGTGACAACATTAAAGAATACTTTGGCACCTATGAGCAATATGTCCGTTCCAAGATTGATGAAAATACAGAAACAGAAATCAAAAATGCTGTTATTACCGAGATGGCACTTAGTGGCTTGCAAGCTTCAGATTTGCAGACAGCAGTGGCCGAATTGCAACAAAAGAAACTAACGGAAGAAGACATTATACAATTCCGTATGCGGCAAATGCGGTTGTATAAAGGTCTGAACGCATTTAACAACAACAACAAAAAGGGCATGAGATTTATAAGTCATCCTGTTGAGGCAGAAAGTGTATATAAACCGGGAATGCTCAAATTGGTAAAAAAACAAGGACATGTGTTTGCTGATCTGGCAGATGCGGATTACATGTTTGTTTTTGTGGTTGATACAATAGATATGGGAACATCTGCCGGAGCACGAGCTGCAAACGCTGCTTCATTTTTCGGCGGAATAGGTGCTCAAATAGCAAAGGTGGCTGCTGAAAATCAGGGTGGAGTAATCATTACCGGAGATCTTGTAGTAACTGACATCAAGACAAATGCTGAATTGTGCCGTCTGCATCTTAATCAGTTTAAAGGAAATGCAGGCATGACAGAATGGAGTCGTATGCACACCATGATGGATGAACTCTTTACAAAAGAACTCTTGCCGCTTGCTAAGAAAGAACCAAAGAAAAAGAAAAAATAAGTTATGCGAAGAATATTGGTGTTTGCAATTACGCTGTTTATCTGCACAGGGCTAAACTATGCAAAGAAACCTGACGTAGACTTGAGTTTTCTCAAAAAACAAAATCAGCTCAACTGCATCATTGACTTTTCCAATGTCACGCTCAACAACACAGCACCTGAAGGTGACTTCTATCATGATGTGTTCGTTGCGCAGTTTGAAGAATGGAAAAAGAAATTGAATGAAGACGAAATGTATTATCAGAAACGTTTCTTTAGCGGAGTTATTAATGAATTTGAATCCAGAAGGATGGCTTTCGGGAATATCCCCTCAGCGGAGTATACTGTTCGTGTCTTAATTGATAAAACAACTGCTAATGGAGATATAGATGCGACCTTTGTGTTTTCGCATACAGCGACAGAGGAAGAGATATGTAAGTTTCAACTGCATGGTGGTGGTGGAAAGTTCGGTTCTATGATGAATCTCGTCGGCGACGGCATGCGTGAACTTGGCGAGAATTTCGGCAAACTACTCCGCAAAAAGTCAAAATAATGAACCTGATTACTCACCTCATAACCAACTGACCTTACACAATATATATAATAAATTTAGGTGATGTTAGGTGAATTTTGACAATAAGTGAGAGCGGCGTGCCACTCTGGTACGCCGTTCTTTATTCTACTTCCCTTCACAATCCGTCCATTCTACACCCGATATAAGGCCGTTGTCGGATGCTCACCACATGATAACCACAACATAACCATAAGATAACCATATGATAAATGCCCTATTTTGCAAAAAGTATGCTTATACTATATATTTATATATAAATATATACTTTTTGTTAAAAAATCTTCGTTTTGTATGTGTCACAAATCCCTGCTGAAATGCCCGTTTTAGCCTCTCTGTACAGCCCGTTTGGTGGCATTTTTCCCCTCTCTCGCTAACTCAAGGTGTAAAATGTAAGAATTATATTCTTTTTGTCGAAATATTTGTTCCAAAATTTGCTTTTCTCAAATATTTTTTGTAAATTTGCGCGCTTTTTGCGTATTATAGGTTCACGAATTAAGCGAATGCGATGGATTTTTAAGTCAACAATTAAAGACAATTAATGACAATTTGCGAAGAACATGGCAGGAGTGTTAGCAGGTAAGAAAGGAATTATATTCGGGGCGTTGGATGAACGTTCGCTGGCTTGGCATGTGGCTGAACGCTGCCTTGCGGAAGGTGCATCGTTGGTGCTGACGAACACCGACGCGGCGATCCAACTCGGCACGATTGCTGATCTGGCAGCAGCGCGTCAGTTGCCGCTTGTAGCCTGTGATGCCACGAAGATAGAGGATATACAGGCGCTTTTTGCGCGCGCACAGGAGCACCTGGGTGGGAAGATTGATTTCGTTTTGCACGCCGTGGCGCAGAGCATGAATCTGCGTCGCCACAAGCCGTACGAACAAGCAGGTTACAGCTATTACCAGCAGACCCTTGATATATCGGCGTTGAGTCTGCACAAGATCCTGAGCGTGGCGATGCAGATGGATGCCATAGCCGAAGGCGGCAGTGTGGTAGCTCTCTCGTATCTGGCTTCGGAGCGGTATTTCTATGGTTACAACGACATGGCTGACGCCAAAGCGATGCTCGAGTCCATTGCCCGACAGATGGGCGCGCTCTATGGACGCAAACGCGGCGTACGAGTGAATATTGTCAGTCAATCACCTACGCCCACCAAAGCCGGCAGCAGTTGGCGGGAGATAGAGTTTTTCTACCGCTATGCGGACCACCTCTCGCCGCTCGGTAATGCCGATGCCGACGATTGTGCCGGTGTCTGTGTCGCCCTCTTCAGCGACCTGATGAAGCGCGTTACCATGCAAACAATATATAGCGACGGAGGGTTTGGACGAACGATCCTCACCCCCGAATTAGTTGATGATTATAGGGAGAAAGTTTGAGATTGTTTGAGATTGTTTGAGATTGTTTGAGATTGTTTGAGATTGTTTGAGTTGGTTTGAAATGGTTTGAAATGGTTTGAAAGTTGTTTGAGATGGTTTGAAATGGTTTGAAGTAGTTTGAAAGTTGTTTGAAATGGTTTGAAAGTTGTTTGAGATGGTTTGAAATGGTTTGAAGTAGTTTGAAAGTTGTTTGAGATGGTTTGAAATAGTTTGAGATTGTTTGAAATGGTTTGAAATAGTTCAAACGCGAAGCGTCAAACGACATCAAACGCGTAGCGTCAAACGACATCAAACGCGTAGCGTCAAACGACATCAAACGCGTAGCATCAAACGACATCAAACGCGTAGCGTCAAACGACATCAAACGCGTAGCATCAAACGACATCGAACGCGAAGCTTCAAACGACATCAAACGCGAAGCTTCAAACGACATCAAACGCGTAGCATCAAACGACATCAAACGCGAAGCTTCAAACGACATCAAACGCGAAGCATCAAACGCGCAGCTTCAAACAACTTGAAAAATTGAAATTGTTTATGACATTGAGTAATTTTGAAGATTTGGAAATCTGGAAACTATCTCGTACTTTAAGTAAGGATATTTATCAAATAACCAACTCACAGGAGTTTAAAAGCGATATACGTTTCTGTTCTCAAATTAGAGCCGCTGTCGGATCTATTATGGACAACATTGCGGAAGGTTTTGAGCGGGAAGGCAAAAAAGAATTTATACAGTTCTTGTATGTAGCTAAGGGCTCATGTGGTGAGGTCCGCAGCCAATTGTACCGTGCAACGGATGCTGGTTATATTTCAACCGAACAATGTAACTCTTTGTTAACACAAACAAAAAAAGTCGGGAGTAAAATATCCAATATGATTCGTTACCTTAAACAATCTGATGTTGAAGGTAATAAGTTCAAAAAATAAAGTAGTTGAGATGGTTTGAAATGGTTTGAATTAGTTTGAAATGGTTTGAGATTGTTTGAAATGGTTTGAAGTAGTTTGAAATTGTTTGAAATTGTTTGAGATAGTTTGAGATGGTTTGAAATAGTTTGAAATAGTTTGAAGGTTGTTTGAAAAGGTTTGAAGTAGTTCAAACGCGCAACATCAAACTACATCAAACGCGAAGCTTCAAACAACATCAAACGACATCAAACAACATCAAACGCGAAGCTTCAAACAACATCAAACAAAGCACGCAGTGCTCAAACAACATCAAACAAAGCACGCAGTGCTCAAACAACTTGAAAAATGAAATTGTTCAAGAAATAATGATAATAGATTTACAGTTAGTGCATGACATCCTTTACGAGGATGGAAAGTTAGTGTGGGATGAGCCGACCAAGCAGGGTATAGCGGACTGCTATCAGTTCCTGGAGCGCTTCTCCCACGACAAGATCATCTACGGTATCAACACGGGTTTTGGTCCGATGGCGCAATGGCGCGTCAGCGACGACCATCTGCGTGATTTGCAATACAACATTATCCGTTCGCACAGCACCGGCATGGGCGAGCCGCTCGACGACTTTTTTGTACGCGCGGCTATGCTCGCTCGCGTGGGCTCGTTCGCGCAATGCAGGAGCGGCGTTCATCCTGAACTCGTGAACCTGCTGACGGAGTTCATCAACCGCGGTATCTACCCGTTCATACCCAAGCACGGCAGTGTGGGTGCGAGCGGTGACCTCGTTCAGTTGGCGCATATAGCCCTCTGCCTGATCGGCGAGGGGAATGTGCACTATCGTGGTGAGTGGCGTCCGACGAAAGAGGTGATGGATGAATGCGGCTTGAAGCCTATAGACATCCACATCCGTGAGGGACTGAGTTGCACCAACGGCACGAGCGTGATGACCGGCATCAGTGCCGTCAACCAGTTGCATGCCGAGAACCTGCTGCGGCTGGCTACGCTGGCGGCTGTGTGGATGAACGAGATAGCAGGCAGTTACGACGACCTGATGGCAGCGCCTCTCAGCGAGAGCCGCCGTCACATAGGGCAGATAGAGATAGCCCGGAAGATGCGCGAACTGAGCAAGGGCGGCAAGCGGCTCCAGAAACGCGAGAACAAACTCTATTCAGTCGAAAGTCAAAAGTCGAAAGTCGAAAGCATAGAAGAGAATGGTGTGTTCAAGGATAAGGTGCAAGCCTACTACTCGCTGCGCTGCGCTCCGCAGATCCTTGGTCCGATCTTCGACACCTTGGCTTACAGCCGTCAGGTAATCGAAGAGGAGCTCAACGCCGCGAGCGACAACCCGATCGTTGATCCCGTGACGCAGAACGTCTATCACGGCGGAAACTTCCACGGCGACTATATATCCCTCGAAGCCGATAAGATGAAGATCGCTATGGTGCGCCTCGCAATGGTCAGCGAGCGGCAATTGAACTACCTCTGCCACGACCGCATCAACGGTATATTGCCGCCGTTCTTGAACATCGGCACGCTCGGGCTGAACTATGGCATACAGGCTTGCCAGTTCACGGCAACGAGCACCACAGCCGAGTGTCAGACACTGGCTATGCCGAACTACGTACACTCGATCCCGAACAACAACGACAACCAGGATATAGTCTCGATGGGTACGAACAGCGCCGAACTGTGCGCGCAGGTCATCGACAACTGCTACCAAGTGCTGTCGATCCTGTTCCTCGCTATGGCGCAAGCGGTGGATTGCCTCGGCATACAGGACGAGCTCGCACCAGCCACACGCAAGCAGTACGACGCTATCCGCCGACTCACCCCGACGATCACCGACGACACACCGTTCTACGAAGACCTCGCCAAGATAGAACAGCACTTGCGCACCATCTAACATGCGAAAAATGAGAAAATGAATAAATGTGAAAATAAGAATATGACAAATACTCTTTACGCCTTAATTACCGGAGCCAGCCGCGGCATAGGACGCGCCATAGCGGAGCGCCTTGCACGTGACGGCTACACGGTTCTGATCAATTATAAAAGCAACGCTACCGCTGCCGAAGAGGTCAAGGCAACCATCGAAGCCAATGGCGGACGAGCCGAGTTGCTGCCGTTTGATGTAGCCGACGGAGCAGCCATCGAAACCGCGCTCAATGCCTGGGACGCAGCCCACGAGGGCGAACATATATCCGTATTAGTGAACAACGCCGGCATCCGTCGCGACGGGCTGCTTGTGTTCATGAACGAAGAGGACTGGCACGACGTGCTGCGCACCACAACCGAGGGGTTCTATCACACCACCCACCATGTGCTGCCCGCCATGCTACGCGCACGCAAAGGGCGCATCGTGAATATCACCTCGATCTCCGGCGTGAGCGGACTGCCCGGACAAACGAACTACTCCGCTGCCAAAGCCGCACTGATCGGTGCGACAAAGGCGCTGAGCAAAGAGGTGGCAGCGCGCAAGGTGACGGTCAACGCCGTTGCACCCGGGTTCATTGCCACCGACATGACAGCCGACCTCGATGAAGCCGAGCTGAAGAAGACGATCCCTGCCGGACGTTTCGGCAAACCCGAAGAGGTGGCTGCACTTGTCAGTTTCCTTTGCTCCGACGAGGCATCGTACATCACGGGGCAAGTAATCAATATCGCCGGTGGGATGGGGTAGGTTAGTTGTTTGAGATGGTTTGAAGTAGTTTGAGATTGTTTGAGATTGTTTGAAATTGTTTGAAGTAGTTCAAACGCGAAGCGGCAAACAACATCAAACGCGCAGCATCAAACAAAGCACGCAGTGCTCAAACAACATCAAACGCGCAGCATCAAACAAAGCACGCAGTGCTCAAACAACATCAAACGCGAAGCATCAAATAAAAGTTGAAAATGAGAAAAGTAGTAGTAACAGGAATAGGAATCTGGTCGTGTATAGGCAGAAACTGTGAGGAGGTGAGTGCCTCGCTTCGCAGCGGTCGTAGCGGTATAGGCTACGATGAGGCGCGCCGTGAGTACGGTTTTCGCAGTCCGCTCACGGGTATAGTAGAGACGCCCGACTTGAAGTCGCTGCTTAACCGCCGCTTGCGCACGGGATTGTCGCAGGAAGCAATGTACGCCTTCATGGCAAGCCGCGAAGCGTTTGAGCAAGCCGGCATTGACGAGCAATACTTGCTCGACAACGAAGTAGGTGTACTCTTCGGCAACGACAGCACAGCCCTGCCCACCGTTGAGATGCACGAGTTGATGCTGCAGAAACACGACACCGCTCTGCTGGGCAGCGGACTGATCTTTCAGTCGATGAACTCGACGGTGAACATGAACCTGAGCACGATCTTCCACCTGCGTGGTATTAACTTCTCCGTCAGCGCAGCCTGCGCCAGCGGCAGTCACTCCATCGGTCTGGGGGCGATGTTCCTCCGCCAAGGATTGCAAGACATGGTGCTGGTGGGCGGCGCACAAGAGGTTAACCCCTATGCGATGGCAGCGTTCGATGCGTTAGGTACGTTCTCTGCCCGCGTGGACGAACCCACGAAAGCCAGCCGACCGTTTGATACCGCTCGCGACGGTCTTGTGCCCAGTGGCGGAGCTGCAGCTCTTGTGCTCGAGGATTACGACCACGCCATAGCACGCGGCGCAACGATCCTCGCCGAGGTGTGCGGTTACGGATTCAGCAGCAATGGTGGAGGTATATCCCAGCCCAGCAGCGAAGGCTCATTCATCGCTATGCAGCGTGCGCTTGCTGACGCGAACATGACAGCCGATGACATTGACTACGTTAATGCACATGCCACATCCACCAAGCAGGGCGACGAGGAAGAGGCGATAGCCCTCAGCCAATGACTGCAGATAAGCACCTGATTGTGCGCCAAACTCTACGGTAGCATTGTCAATAGGAACAAAATGGTAGCCTGCACCCTCAATATGAGGATTATATAGGGCCTTGGCCATAGCGGGTGCAAACATGGCACCTATGTTGATGGCCATATAGAACAGGCTGAATGCGGCATCACGCTTGTCTGAATATTTGGGGTCATCATAGAGGTTTCCCACCAGAACCTGCAGGTTACCCTTGAACAGGCCGGTTCCAACCGCAATGAGTGCCAGACCGGCAAACAGGGTCCACTTGTCTATCACCTGGGTTGCCATTGGTACGGCCAGTGCCAGATAACCGAATATCATTACGAATGCACCTATCGTGACACACTTTCCGTAACCTATCTTGTCGGCAATGATACCGCCCAGAAGCGGCATGAAATAGACTCCTGCAAGAAAAATAGCATACACTTGTCCGGCTGCATTCTCATCCCATCCGAATTTTGCCCTCATATAGAGGGTAAAGATGGCAAGCATTGTGTAGTAACCGAACCTTTCGCCTGTGTTGGCAAGCGCCAGAGCAAACAGGCCTTTTGGCTGTCCTTTAAACATAGTTTGAATCAGTTAGTTAATTTGGTTAATCTGTACGGGCGATAGGACTCGAACCTACACATCTGAGATACTAGATCCTAAGTCTAGCGCGTCTACCAATTCCGCCACGCCCGCAAGCAAAGCGCGTTCCTCATCTGGAACGCGCTGCAAAAATAACTCTTTTAGCTGTAACTACCAAGCATCACTTGATTTCCATTACGCTCTCCATTCTGAGCATAATGGCCGGATTCTTCAGCTCACGCATTCTGAAATCCCTCCGTTGACAAGCGCTGGTGCGCCGTGATATACTTCTCCCGGGAATTCAGTTGCGATAACGCTGATCCTTTGCCGCTGCCGGTGTGCGAGACCGACGGCGGCCTTCTTTTTCATGGACATGCGTCCTCCTTTCACGTTGCGGCCAGCTTGGCCGCGTTTCTTTTCGCAAGCCAGATTTGGTATTCGGCTTCGATTGCGGGATCCTCGAAAAGCTCAAGCGCCAGT
>CAJOFU010000047.1:11589-19833 GCA_905233935.1 Paludibacteraceae bacterium | reverse complement strand
CTATTGCAACGGACGCTATAGGTTCACAGATTTAACAGATTAAACAGATGGCAATGGACTCCTCTACATGTTCACGAATTAAGCGAAACAATCGTTCGATATCATCCATCGCATTTATGGCTGTTATCGCCACTATTGTTATGTTTATGTGCGGATTCTCCTTCCGAGGAGCTAAATGTACACAGAAGCATGCAAAATTTCAATCTATTCCGTTGGCGGAAAGTCCATTGACTTCCATTGTATCGTGTCATCCGGACTCGACCTATCTGGTGTTTGCATTCTCCTACACGTGCCCATTTTGCCAAAACTCAATAGGGAATGTCAATCAGTACCAGCCTATGGGAATGGTAGATAAAGTTATTGGTCTTGCGCTGAACGACTCTGTAGGAAAAGAGAGATTCTATAAAATATTCGATGTTAATTTTGAGATACAGGAGATTCCGGCATTCACTATGGTTCAGATTAGTCACACTTTACCGGCTACATTCTACATTCGGCACGACTCTATTATCAACCAATATACAGGAATGGTTTATTCTCCGGCGTTGCTGCTTCCGTAAAATACTAAAAAACGAACACAAATACTATCTATTTTCAGATTGTTCTAAAAGTAAGGTCATTGGGAGATGGTCCCGTGATGGTCGCGTTCTTAACTTCACATTGACCTTCTAAAATATTTAAACGAATTCATTGTTTTACCATTGTGTGCCGGCGTAGTAGTGGAGGATACGGAGGCGGAAGAGGTAGTTGTACTGCGAGCGGAGAAGAGTCAACTGGGCTTTGGAGAAGGTTGTTTTGGCGGTCGTGTATTCGTAGGACGAGGCTCTGCCGGCATCGAACTTCTTTTGCAGGTAATCGAGAGCGACTGTAGCGTTGGTAAGGGCATGTTCGGCTGCTTGCGCCTCGGAGAGGGCATTGAGAGCATTGTAGTAAGCCTGTTCGACCTCACGGCGGATGTCTTGTTTCTGTTGTTCGAGGGCAAGGCGAGCGTTGTCGAGGTTGATTTGCTGGCGTTTGACGGCGTAGGGCGTCTGCATCTTGTTGTATATAGGAATAGACAGAGTAAGACCTACTGTACCCTGGAGATTGTCGCCTAACTGCTTGCCGAAAGCGGCGTTGGTTGCGCCACTGTTGAGGGCGGCAAAGTAACTGGTACCCATACCGGCATTGGCAGAGAGTGTGGGCGAATAGGCGGCTTTATACTGCTTGAGCATAGCCTGTTGTGCGTCGATGGCATATTGTTTCGAGCGGATCTCAGGACGTTGCTCCAGCGCCAACGCAAGCACATCGTCGCGTGAGGGGAGTGCTGCGCCTTCCTGGAGTTGTTCGAGCGGGATGTCCTGAATGTCGAAATCTTGCGGGTCGATGTTCATTGCCTGTGCGAGGTTAAGCAGCGAGAGTTGTACATCATTTTGGGCTTGAACGACTTGGAGCTGTTCGTTGCCGAGCTGGGCAATGACGCCATAGAGTTCGCCTTCCGCCAGACGGTTGGCTTGCACAAGCAGAGAGTCTTTGCGCAGAAGCCGCTGGGTGTCGTCCGCCTGCTCCTGGGCAGCAAGAAGAATCTGCTTATTGAGCAAGACTTGCAGGTACATCGAGGAGATATTGAGGCGCAGTTGCAGTTCAGCGGCGCGGATAGATGCCTCGGAAGAGAGCATCGATGCGCGTGCCTCGTCGATAGCGAACTTCATCGCCAAGCCGTCGAAGAGAACGAGCGAGGCGTTGAGGTTGAACGAAGTGGTCATGGCGCTGGTGTTGGAGTATGTGATATTATCCGAGGCTGTGGAGCGCCCGAACGACCACATATTCGATGCACCGGCGGAGATGTTCGGGGAAATATTCGCGAGCGACTGTTTGTACTGGATACCGGCTGTGGCATAGGTGTTCTTTTGTTGGAGAAGAGCTATGTTGTTGGCGACGGCGGTATCGATGCACTGCTGCAGCGTGAAGGTCTCGGCGGAGGCGAAGACGGCTATGGTCGCAAATATGATAGTTAAAACGTTGCGCATATTTTTGTTCACAGATTAAACAGATTTAACTGATTGCAATGGACTTGGTAGGTCAACAATTAAAGACTATTAAAGACAATTGCAATGGGTACTTATTTGCCGGGCATCTTGGCGAGGGGCTGTTCGGCTATTTCGTTGCCACGGACGCGGTCACCTTCGGCGAGACCGGAAGTGATCTCGATACGAATACCGTCGGACATACCCGTTGTGACGAGGCGCGTTGTGACGAATTGCGCAGCGGAATCGTTGACGAGTTCGACGAAGGTGCTGTCCATCGTGATATGCACGGCAGCCTCAGCGAGAGTGAGTACGTCATGACGGGCGGCGAGGACAATCTCGGCATTGGCACTATAGCCGGCACGGATCTGCACACTGTCTGGAATACGCGCAGCTGCACGGATCTCGAACATCATCGCTCCGTTGGATTCAGTGCCTTTAGGGGCGATGTATTCGAGGGTTGCGGTGAAACGCTGGTCGTTGAGTGCACCAATGATAAGATCCATAGGCATGCCTTCGCGGAGTTTGCCTACTTCGGTCTCGTCCATCTTACCTACGAAGAGCATATCGGACATATCCGCCACGGTAGCGATGGTTGTACCCTCGCTGAATGCGCCGACGGATTGAACAGAGTTGCCGACCTTGACAGGGATCTCGAGGATCGTGCCGGATATACTGGAACGAACGATGGTGTTGCCGGACTCCTTGGTGGCAGCCGTCACACCCTCCTTGACGATGGAGAGGTTGTCGCGGGATATCTGCAGTTCCTCGATCGCTTGGGCGTATTGCAGCTCGGACTTGTCATATTCCTCGAGGGAGATGACTTTCTGCGTATAGAGGATTGAGTCGCGCTCAAAGACATGGCGCACATTACGCAGATTGACCTCGGCGAGGCGCACGCGCGACTCGGCACTACTGAGCGACTGCATGTCCGGCACGACGCGGATCGTGGCGATGGCCTCGCCCTTGCTGACGGGTTGTCCGGGTTCCTTGTAGAGTTCGGCGATGATACCTTGTATCTGCGCCTTGACGGCTACCTCGTCACGGGGTTCAACCTTGCCGGTGACGATGGTGCGTTTCTCCAGACTACCCCGCTCTACGGTCAAGACCTCGTATTGAACGGGTTTGGGTTGCTGACGCTGCCAGAGGATGACGAATGTTCCGATCACTCCCGCAATAAGGAGGATAATGAATGTCCAACGAAAAAACTTTTTCATATAATGCGTATATTATGTTCGTTATTGATCAGCCATGTATGGCTGATGCTTGGTTATTCTTGCTGATGCTTGATTATTCCTCACTGAGGGCTTCGACGGGTTTGATTTTGAGGGCACGCAAGGCAGGCAACAGACCTGCGAGGATGCCGATGATGATAATTATTATCAAACAGCTGACGGCAACGCCGAAGCTGACGTTTGGCGCTTTGAGGAAGGTGTCGGCGTGCTCCAACACCCGCGCTGTGAGCAGCACAGCCCCTACTCCAGCCATGATGCCTGCAAGACCGGCTAAGCCCGTGAGCACCGTACTCTCGGCAATGATCTGACGGACGATGACCCACGGCGTAGCACCTATAGCGCGGCGGATACCGATTTCCTTGGTGCGTTCGCGAACGGTGACAAGCATGATGTTACTTACACCGACAGCACCGGATATAAGTGTGCCGAGACCTATGATCCAGATAAGTGCACTGAGTCCCATACTGAGATAGGTGAGCATCTTCATCTCTTCCTCGGCATTGAAGCCCCAAAGAGCTTTGTCATCATCTGGGGCGATATTGTGCAAACGACGGAGTTCGTCCTTGATGCCTTTCTCGATCTGTGAGACAGGGATATGCGGTTTGGCAACCGCCATGAGGATATGTACCGTTTCGCCGAAGTTGTACGCCTTCTGGATGGTTGTGACGGGCGCTTGCACCATCTCATCGGGGTTGCCGCCGATATATACGCTGTTCTCATTCTGCCGACGCACCCCCACAATGGTGAACTGGATACTGCCGCAGAATATACGCTGGCCAATAGGATTGCCACCATAAGGGAAAAGTTTGCGATAGACCTCGATGCCAATGACGCAGACCTTGCGTTTGTCGCGCATGTCAATCTCGTTGATGAAGCGTCCGAACAGCAGCGGCGAAAGCATCACTTTAGGGTAATCGGCTGTGACACCGACAAGTTGGAAATCGCCGTGGTTCTCGCCGATAGAGATTGTTTTGTTGCCGGTAAACACCATCGGCGCGAGACCATCGATGCCATCTACGCGTTCGCGGATGATGTCCAGGTCGCTCAGGTGCATCTCCCATTGGCGACCGCGTTGGAAACCTTTGTAGGGTTTGCCGGTTTGTGCAGCACCCATGGTACAGGAATTCATGGCAAAGCCGCTGATGTTGGAGTAGATGCCCCCTTTCAGTGCGTTACCAAGACCGATAAGCACAATGAGCATGAGCATACCCCAGAACACACCGAATGCCGTCAGCAAAGAGCGCGAACGGTTCTTGGTGATGGTTTGCCATATTTCGTTAAAGAAGTCCATATTTCTTTTAGATTAAAGAGTAAAGACCGCTTCGCTGAAAGAATAAAGACGAGTTACACCAGTCGAACACATTTAAGTCTTTAATCCTTACTCCTTATTCCTATAGTCTCATTTATTTCTCATAATTCAGTGCTTCGATGGGTTTGATATGCATGGCACGAACGGCAGGGATAGCACCGGCGACAACACCGACAACGATCAAGATAAACGTGGCAATGCTGACGGCAGGGATATCCACCGTGGGGTTACGGAAGGGGAAATTGCCTTCAGCGGGCACAAGTGAATTGACAAGTTCCATAATGCCGATGCCGACGAACATGCCGATATACCCGAACAAAGCCGTGATGAGTGTACTCTCGCCGACGACGGTAAGTAGGATGGTACGCGGCGGAGCACCTATCGCTTTGCGGATACCAAACTCCTTCGTACGCTCGCGCACGCTCACGAGCATAATGTTACTAACGCCTACCGCGCCGGAGATGAGCGTACAAATACCGATGATAAGCACAAACAAACGGATAGCCGCCATAACGCCGTTGGTCTCTTCGACGCGCTGCGCCTGACTCCACACCCAGAGTGCGCCGTCGTCAGTCGGGTCGAACTGCATGAGGGGCGAAAGGATGTTACGCAGTTTCTGCTCGAAGGGGCTGGCAGGTCGTTCCCACGGTCGCTGGCGTGCGCTGGTCTTCGGCTGCCGCAGGTCAGCACCGGTGGTGGTCATGGCAACCTTGCTGATATGTTTGTCGGTAGCGAAGATCGCCATGCAAGTGGAGATAGGGATGTGTACGGCTGCTCCTTCCCAGCGGTCGCCGTTGGCACATATTCCTACTACAAGGAAGGGGACATCGCCAATCTTGAGGTATTTGCCGAGGATATCGGGGTTACCGAGTTCCTCCATGGTACGTTTATCCACTACGCACACTTTCGCGCGATCTGCATCGTCATGGGCGTTGAGGAATCGTCCGCCGGAGATTTGCTTGCGATAAATAGCCTGGTAGTCACCATCCACGCCCATAATACGAACGGACGAATACGCCGTACCGAAATTCACCATGGCGCTGGTCTGGATGATAGCGGTAAACTGCCTTATCTCCGGCAGATTGCGTAAGAGATTGACTTCGCGTAGCGTGAAGTAGAGGTCTCGATCCTTGGGGAGACCTTTGTAGGGCTTTTGTGCCCAGCCGGCATTCACCTCCACAGCATCGTTCGCCTTGCTGCCGTAGGTATCCTGAATACCGTTTTGCAAGCCATTGCTGGTACCAAGCAAAACGACGAGGATGAATATACCCCACGCCACGGCAAAACCTGTCATAGCCGTGCGGAAACGGTTCTGACTGATGCTACTCCATATTTCGGAAAGAATGCCCATTATACAATAAGACCGTCTTTGATGCGGATGATGCGGTTGGTGGTTTCGGCGACGGATTGCTCGTGGGTAACGATGATAGTGGTTATACCTTCGGCGTTGAGTTGCTTGAAGATGTCCATAACTTCGACGGTAGTCTTGGAGTCGAGTGCTCCGGTGGGTTCGTCGGCAAGTAGGATCTGCGGTTTGCTGACAATGGCACGAGCAATAGCCACACGCTGGCGTTGACCGCCGGACATCTCGTTAGGCAAGTGTTCCGCCCACGCGGCAAGTCCCATTCGTTCGAGTTCCTCCATCGCGCGACGGTTACGCTCCTTGCGCCCTACCCCTTTGTAATACAAGGGAAGAGCCACATTCTCGAGGGCGGACTTGTAGTTAAGCAAGTTGAACGACTGGAAGACAAAGCCAATAAGTTCGTTGCGAAGCTTGGCACCCTCTGTTTCGGATTGCGATTGGATGAGGCGACCTGCCAAATAGTATTCGCCTTGGTCATAGTTATCCAAGATGCCGAGGATGTTCAGCAGCGTACTCTTGCCGCTACCGGAAGCGCCCATGATGCTGACGAACTCGCCGTCAGCGATGTCAAGGTTCACCCCTTTGAGCACATGAAGTTCGTTGGGTCTGCCCAAGTTGTAGGATTTGTGGATATTACGAAGTTCTATCATTGCTAAGTCAATTCAAGCATTACACAATTATTCGAGGCGCTCACCGGTGAGGGTATAGCGGCGACCGTTATGTTGGATGAGCAGTTGTCCGTTCGAGAAAACGATCTTCGAACGGTTGGCAGGCGAGGGTTGGTCGGGCTGTTGTTGTTCGACAGAGGTTGCGGGCGATTCGAGCCCCTCGCCCCATTGGGAGTAGAGCCAGTTGATGCGCCAGTTCAAACGTGAGAGGAGTTCCTGTTTGCGGCCGCTCATATCGCTGTTGTTACGGACATTCGTGTTCTGCCAGCGTTCGGCATCGCGTTTGGCGGCAGAAGAGATGAGCGATACGAACGCATCAATATCCGCGAGCACCTTGTCATGAGCATGTTGGCGGTAGTCATGCCACAACTGCTGCACGCGCTCAGCAAAGAGTTCGTTGCGGCAGAGTTGCTCAGTCCATATCTGCGAGAAAGAAGGTTGGTCATAGATGAAACGCTCCTTATGCCGGTCGAAGGCGTTGCCGAAATCCCAGACGGGACCAAAGTGCCACTTGGGGATAACGGTTAGCGGATTAGCGGTTAGCGGATTAGCGGTTGAGTCGCGGTCTTTGTAGAGGAAACAACTGCCGTGGTAGGATTCGCAATCCTCCATGATCTCTTGCACGAGGTAGAACTTGGCGGCATCGGTGATGTCAAGGATGTCTTGCAAGGGCTGAGAGCCATGGTTGTAGATGGCATCGTTGAGGTCGAGCAGTTGGGACGTAATATAGTCCCGCTGAACGGACGAGAGGTCTTCGGGCGACTTGGGGGTAACCATGACACGCTGACCGTTATCCTCGTAGAATGAGATGTTACCGTCTTCCCAATAGTTGTCAATCTCGACGAGCCAACCGCCGGTGATGAGTGAGGGGTCAGTTTCGCCGTCTTCCTGTTCGTGAATATTCACGCGGTCGTTGTCGATGCGGATGGTTTCCGTAACGAAGTACAAGCCCTTGTAATCGCCATTGAGGACAAGTTCGACGGGAACCCGGTGAGGTGTATAGGGCAGACCAATATGCTTGGAGAGGGAAAAACCTACGGTGTTCTTGAGGAAACCGAGCCAATCATCGGCTTCGGCGAGGAGTGCCCAGTGCTTGCTCTTGTGCATGCCAAGGAGTTTTTGCCCGTAGCCTTTGGCGAAAACGATTTTGTAGGGTTTCTTGTCAAAGCCGCTCCACGTCCAGTTGCCTCGTCCTTTGATGGTCAAGGGAATCTGGTTGTCGGCATCACCCAAAGCAGGGTAATCGCCATAGCCTACGACATAGAGCGTGGCATCCACAGCATTGTCGCGGCTGACGGCTTGGTTGTTCTTTGTAGAGATATACATGACAGGCAGTGTGCCGGATGGCGACACAGCCCACGCTCCTGAGGCACATAAAGCCAAGAGCAATACTATGATGACGCGATGATACATGATATACTCAAATCTATTCAAACAACATATAATTTTTTGTTCACTCCCAATAATGGACCGATGTTGGAACGTAAACGGACCGATAACGGACCGGAAACGGACCGATAACGGACCGAGAATGGAGCAATCATTCCTCACCGAGCAAGTCGGGTCGTCGTTCGCGGGTATGTTGGAGTGACTGCTCGTAGAGCCAGTCGTCGATCTTCGCCTGATGCCCGGAGAGGAGGATGTCGCTTCCGCTGATGCGGCC